>JAUVAS010000111.1 GCA_030591585.1 Flavobacterium sp.
ATTTTTCCGTTTTGATTGATTAATGAAAAATCTGTTACTGTATGATTATTTTTGGTATTACGAAGACTTTTATCAACTAATTCAGGATTAATATTTGATGGATTGTAAATAGGTAACTCTTTCTTTGTATTCTGATTACAAGAAGTTATTCCTATAAAAAAAAGAAAGAATAAAGAATAAAAATATGTTTTATGAATTATCATGTCAAATTACATTTTGCTCATCAAATTTTTTTGCTTCCTTTATTTCTGGCCTATCACTATTTGAGTTTTTTGTTAATTCTAAAAGCTGATTAAAATATAAAGTTGCTTTTTTTGCATTTCCAGATTTTTCGGCTGCAATAGCTGCTCCATAAATACCATTAAATCTATTAGGATGTGATTTTAAATCCACTTCATAAGCCTCTAATGCTTCTAAAAACTGATTAGCTTCTAGTAGCATATCGCCTAAAAGTTCATCTGCAGGCAATACATCTCCAGGTGTAACAGGGTGTTTACTCGTTTTACTTTCCATAATAGCAGCTTCTTTCATAAGCTCTAATCCTTTTGTTTGATTTCCTTTTTTGAAACTCAACCAAGCTTCAGCAGTTTTAATTTGAATAGCAACTTGCTCTATCTGAATAGTTTTAGAAACATCATTTTGATTGATTAAATCTTCCTTTAATTGTTGAAGGATTTTAATTTCATTTTCAACTGTCTTAAAATCATTAATATGAGCAGCACCTAATGCTTTAGCAAAATGAAGTATAGCTTCTTGCCAAGCGAAAGCTTTCCAATCTAAATTTATTTCGGGTAACTCTAAAGCAGCAGCTCGTTTCCAATCTTTATTTTCGAGAGCCATTCTTGATGGTATTGAAGTTATAGGATAAATAGCTGCTAAAATACCCGCTGGATGAAAAGTTTTCATCTCCTTTATAAGATCGTATTGTTTTTCGGCATTTATATTATCTCCTGCTTGAAGATATGCATACACCAAATAATCTATAGCGTGTAACTCTTCAAAATAAGAACCATCTATTTCTGTTGTTTGTGTGTAACATCTAGAACTTTCGGCAGATAAAATATTTGATGAAATAGACTCATCCCAAATGCCTAATCGCGTAAAAATGTGTGAAGGCATGTGTTGTGCGTGAGACGAAGCAGGAGCAATATCTGCATAACGTCTTGCTGTTGCCAAAGCTTTTGATGCTAACGTAGGATTGTCGTAATTATGAATAATATAATGTGCAATTCCCGGATGATTGGGTTGTTCTTTAAACAGCGCTTCTAATATTTTTCCTGCCTTACGTTCATTTACATACTCTTTACCAACTCTATCTCGTGTAGAGTACAACGCCAAGGTATAAAAAATGGCTGCTTCTGTATCGCCTTTATATTTTAAATACATTTCTTCCATTTTTTCTTCATACTTTTTTGCTCTTGTTTTATGGTCTAACGTTTCATAATCTTTATAAAAGGCTGTAATCGCTTTAATATAGTCGCTTTCCTTTTCTCCTTTATCAATAGATTTTACAGCATCTAGTATTTTTGAAGCTCTAATCATTTCTTTTTCAGTAGGCGGAAACCAAGCTGCGTGATAAATACTCATGGCGACTCCCCAATATGCCATAGCGCATTCTGGGTCAGCATCTAAGACTTTTACAAAGGCTTTTTCAGCTTCACTATATTCAAAAGAATGAAGTAAAGCTAATGCTAAATCGAATGTTTCACGTACAGAATAGTTGCATGATAGCGAAAAGTTAACATCACCAAATTGTTCACCATAACAGAGTACCAAATCACCTCTTTTTAAATCTATTGTTGCTAATGCGGGGTTTGGTTTTACTACTTTATCTTTACAAGCTGTAACACAAAAGAAAACAGATAGAGTAATTAGTAGTATACTAAATTTAATTCGTTTCATTTTTTATCGTTTTTAATAGTTCAGGTTTTATTTGCTTTCATTAACTGAATGTATATAAATTTTCCATTCTCCATTTTCATTTTTTCTTAATACATCCAAATATTTTACATCTAATTGCATTACAGTTGTATCCTCTTTTGGCTTAATAGAAATCGTACCTCTATGCCTATGAACTGCAATATCATCTCTTATTATTACTTCTTCCGATATATGATTTGTCAGGTTAAAGGTGTTTGATGTAAAAAAACTGTCAAGAACCGATCTAAGCGTATCAAGATTGGTGATTGGTTCTTCTCCGAAATAGTATTCAAGATAATTGTTGATGACATAGGAAAAGAAACCATCCGTAATTTCCTTACCAAAATAAGTTAAAAACCATTAACTTAAGTGACTGGTTTTTAACTTATTTGCAAGGTTTCAATTTAGGAAATATTATTTATCAGCCTCAATAGCAAAAGCATCTAAAGGATCTTCAAATGCAATAAAGATAATACATGGTCCTGCATCTCCACATTTGGCTGTATGTGGTTTTTTTGATGGACCATAAGCGTATGAACCAACTTTCATAATTTGTGTAGTCTCATCTTTATATGTAACTTCTAATTCTCCTGATAATAAAATCATACGCTCTGGTGAATTATGCCAATGATTAGGAATAGCAGAATTAGCTTCTACTTTAAATAATACATCTACATTCTTTTTTGCCGGATCACCATGTAAAACAGCAATATTACAACCATCTGGCATAAAAGGAGGGCATGGACCCCACTGTATATCAGCATCATTAATTGTTTTTACAACTGATTTTTCAAAATCAATAGAATCACCTTTTTGGGCAAAAGTTGTAACCGATATTAATAAAATAGATATTGATAATATGTATTTAATAATTGATATTCTCATAATTGTTAGTTTTTAAAGTTAATAGTTAATGTTTGTTTTGAATATAATTGTCATTATCTAGGTTGGTAATCTAAATCTAAACCTAACATCCCTTTTGCTAATATTTCTCTGGTTAAATAACTATTTGATGGATGTATTTTTCCTAATCTTGCATCACGAAATAAACGTTCAAATCCTGATTTTCTGGAAATTCCATAACCTCCCATAATATCCATGGCTCTATCTACAATTCGCCAAGACCCCTCAACAGCATGACACTTTGTTGCAACAATTTTTACTCCCCACGCATGTCCATAGTCTTTACCCTCACTCCATTCACGAGCAGTAGTATCTAAATGTGGACCTATTCCCTCCATTTCTAGAATCATTTCTGAAACATCATGTTGCATACCAGGATGATAAGCCATAGATGGTCTATCCAATGACATTGATTTTTTCTTTGGTAATGATTCTAAAACCATATCTACAACTCGCTGAGCTAATCCATAGTAAACATTTCCAAATCCCAATAAACCCCAAGCAAATATTCCCAGAATAAAACCATCCATTCCTTTAAATCCAGTTGGTAATTTTCTTACAATATATTTATC
>JAUVAS010000056.1 GCA_030591585.1 Flavobacterium sp.
AAGCTTGACATCAAGAGAGTTGTTTGACAAAGACCCTACAAGACTTGTAGAGAAATCTGTAAAAGGGATGTTGCCTAAAAATAAATTAGGTGCAGCTTTATTCAGAAATTTAAAAGTATATGTTGGTACAGAGCACGGACAAGTAGCACAAAAACCAAGAAGCATTAACCTTAACAACAACAAGTAATGGAAGTAATTCACAAAATAGGTAGAAGAAAAAATGCTGTTGCCCGTGTATATATTGCAAAAGGAAAAGGTAAAATAACTATAAACAAACGTGAGTTTGAAAATTATTTTACAACAGGAACTTTACAATATAAAGTAAGACAACCTTTATTGTTAACAGATAACTTAAAGAGTTTTGACATTACTGTAAATGTTCACGGTGGCGGAACAACAGGACAAGCAGAAGCAATTCGTTTAGCAATTTCTCGTGCAATGTGCGAGTTAAACGAAGAACATAGATTAGTTTTAAAACCAGAAGGTTTATTAACTAGAGACCCAAGAATGGTAGAGCGTAAAAAATTCGGACAGAAGAAAGCGCGTAAAAAATTCCAATTCTCAAAACGTTAATACTTCGACTACGCTCAGTAACCGTTTTAATTTTTTCCTTCAAGAAAACCTTAAAATTTTACATGCGTACCGAAACAAGTTCATACAAATAATAAATATTAATAAGCTGTTAGTCCCACTCTGCCGGGTGGGACATTAGTTTAGCATCTAAACCAAACCCAATATACTCTTACGCTAAAGCTACAGAGTATGTAGAAAAGGTTGACATCTAAACATTACAGAACGTAAACTAAAACAAAAATGGCAAACAAAAACAACCAAGAAGTTAAAGACTTACTTGACGCAGGTGTACACTTTGGTCACCTAACCAGGAAATGGAATCCTAACATGGCACCGTATATCTATATGGAGCGTAACGGAATCCACATTATCAATCTTTACAAAACTACTGCAAAACTTGAAGAAGCAAATGAAGCTCTGAAAAAAATTGCAGCTAGTGGAAGAAAAATTCTTTTCGTAGCTACTAAAAAACAAGCAAAAGACATCGTTGCAGAAAAAGCAAAAAATGCTAATATGCCTTATATTACTGAAAGATGGCCAGGCGGAATGCTTACCAACTTCGTAACCATTAGAAAAGCGGTTAAAAAAATGTCTGCTATTGATCGTTCTAAACAAGACGGTACTTTTAATGCATTGTCTAAAAAAGAAAGATTAGCGGTAGATCGTACTCGTGCTAAATTAGAGAAAAACTTAGGTTCTATTTCAGAGATGTCTCGCCTTCCAGCAGCAATATTTGTGGTAGACACTACGCGTGAACACATTGCTGTAAAAGAAGCTTTAAAATTAAAACTTCCAATTTTCGCAATGGTAGATACTAACAGTGATCCTAATATAATTGATTATGTAATACCATCTAACGATGATGCTTCAAAATCTATCGATAAGATTATGACTAGTGTTACAAATGCAGTTATTGAAGGTCTTGCTGAAAGAAAAGGAGCAAAAGACAAAGATCAATCTGAAAAAGCTCCAGAAGCTAAAACAGAAACTGCTGCACCAGAGAAAAAAGCTGCTCGTAAAAGAGTAACTGCTGCTAGTACTGATGCTAAGACTGAGCCTTCTAAAAAAGAAGAAACAGCAAGTAACGAAGAAGAATAAAACTCATTCAAATAAAATTCAAAAGTCGTTTGGTTTTTCTCTTTATAGAAGTGACTTAAACGGCTTTTTTTAATCACAAAATAAAATTTTAATATCATGGCAAAAATAACAGCCGCAGACGTAAAAAAATTAAGAGATGCTACCGGAGCTGGAATGATGGATTGTAAAAATGCATTAGTTGAAGCAGATGGTAACTATGATGAAGCAGTAAGTGTCCTTCGTAAAAAAGGACAAAAAGTTGCTGATAAAAGAGCAGATAGAGAATCTAATGAAGGTGCAGCAACTGCAAAAATAAACGATACAAATACAGAAGGTGTATTAATCGTTTTGGCTTGTGAAACTGATTTTGTTGGAAAAAATGATGATTTTATTGCTTTAGCAAGACAATTTGCAGATTTAGCTTTAGGATATGATGATAAAGAATCATTTTTAAACGCTGACTTTGACGGAATGACTGTTGCCGAAAAACTAATTGAACAAACAGGTGTAATTGGAGAGAAAGTACAATTGAATGATTTCAAAAAATTATCAGCTCCTTATGTAGGTTCTTATATTCACGGTAATAAAATTGCTGCTTTAGTTGGGTTAAACGCTCCTTTAGATAATGCAGCAGAAGTCTCTAAAGACATTGCTATGCAAGTTGCTTCTATGGGTGCAACTACACTTTCTTACAAAGATTTTGATGCTGAATTTATTGCTTCAGAAACAGAAGCTAGAATTGCAGTAATTGAGAAAGACAATATTGAAAGAGGAAGATTAGGAAAACACCTTATCAACGTTCCAACGTACATTTCTAGAGCACAACTAACAGACGAGGTAATAGAAGCTGCTAAAGTTAGTATTCAAGAAGAATTAAAAGCGGAAGGAAAACCAGAACAAATTTGGGATAAAATTCTTCCTGGTAAATTAGAGCGTTTTATTTCTGACAATACAACTTTAGATCAAGAGAAGTGTCTATTAGACCAAAACTTTATTAAAGATGAAAAACAAAGTGTTGCTAACTATGTAGCTGCTTCAGGAAACGAAGTTGTTTCTTTCGCAAGAGTTACTTTGGGGTAAACTTTATTAGATTATATATTAAAAACCGTTTCAAAATATTTTGAAACGGTTTTTTTGTTTTTAATTGTTTTTAACTTAACTTGTCATCACTTTAAAAAAACTTGTGAAATAAAACTACTATTTTATTTCTCCCCCGCATAGTTTAGGTATTTATTATTAACTTTAAATATTAAATTATGAAAATTATATTTACCCCCCCTCAACTATTATGCCATTGTAATGGCTATGTTTGCTTGTTTTAGCGGCTTTTCGCAAAACGATTATTACTACTATCAAGGTGAGAAAATATACCTAACACCTACCTATCAATATGTAAATATTGTCACTGCAAACAGTTTTGATGAAACACAATTAAGCAATAGTAATGTACAATCCTTTTCTTTACGTACAGAAAATATAATACGTCAAGGGGAATACAAAAAAAATGCAAAAATAGAGTTTACAACACACCTACCAATCAAAATGATTATGACCAAAAAATGTCTGATTTAAAAAGTTTAAATAATGTAGAAAGCGTGTATCCATATTATATATATAATAACCATCCTTTTGGAGCCTCCAATAAAATTCTTGTTAAACTCAATCAACCTAGCGATACGATACACTTACAAAATGTTGCTTCTCAAAAAAGTTTAGACATTATAAAACAATTAGATTTTATGCCATTATGGTATGTTGTTACATGTAATGAAAATACGATAGAAAGCCCAGTAGAAATGGCAGCCTATTTATATGAAACAGGATTATTTACTGAAGTAGACCCTACCTTTACAGGACGTTTTATTACTCCTATTTTTGAAGCTAATAATACATCACCTTCTCCTATGACACTAGAATTTTGTGAAAATTATATTTATGAAGAAGTTGTTGAACCCAATCAATGGAACTTTTTTAATAATCCAGATGCAGAACTTGCAGATATTAATGTTTGTGGGGCTTGGGAAGCTGGTTATCTTGGGCAAGGTGTAACAGTTACGGTTATTGATACTGGTATTTGGGCAGGACTTAATGATTTACCTGTATCTATTAATGATGTTATAGATCCTGGTGATGCTAAAGTAAAATTATATTGGTCTAAAATGGGCGGAAGCTCATACAGTTGGCCTAACTATTGGAATGGAATAGAAGGTGATTTTAATTGTGACAACAACTATGTTGAGTATGGCAATATAATAGGAGACCCAAATGGGCAAAATGTAGTTGCAGGGGTTATGAAGCCAGGAGAGCAAGCTTTGGTGGTTTTTGAATGGGAGGTGCCAAACCCCGACACTTTTTGTGGATTGTTTGATTACCCAAATGCTAACGATGCTATTAGAGATGGATTTAGTTTTTTAGCAAGAATAATTACTGATGATGACCCTATGTTTCTTAATGAATTACAAATAGATACCGATGGAGATGGCAACAATGATTTAGGAAGCGTTTGGATTAATGCAAATAATAATAATAACATAGCTTGGAAAAATGTACAAGTAATGGGAACAGAACCAAATCCTAAACCTGGAGCAATAACTATAGCCAACCTTAGTAATGAAAGTAAAGAATATACATTAGAGTTTAAACTGGAAGATAACATAAAAGGAACTGCCATTTTTGAAGAAGCTGAAGTAAACATACAAATGGACAACGATTTGTATCAAGATTGGGCAAATAGTGGTGCTGTAAAAACTAATTTTATTACAACAAACCAACAATTTAAAGTTACCGAAGATGATGCCATAATTGATAATATTAGCTTAGAAGCTGGAGCGATAAAAATATTGCAAATTTCATTTAACTTTCTAGCAGATGAGTTAACCGACAAACAAGAATTTGTGTATCACTTTATACAAAGAGACAAAGTCACCGAAGATATTATTGGAGGAAAAACTTTTTATATTAAAAAAGGTGAAGCCATAGCCTTTGATGCCAATGCTGGTGATGATAAAGAAATAGACAAAAACCAAAGTGTTACTTTAAGTGCAGAAAGTATTAACGAACCAGCTACGTATAATTGGTATGACCCTGAAGGAAATTTAATTTATACAGGGATGGATTTTACATTGAGCCCTGAGCTTACCAAACAATACACCTTAGAGGTAATAAAAGATGCAGATGGAGTAAAAGATTACGATGAGGTTACCGTTGAGGTAAACCCTTTTGTTTTTGGTATTATGTCTCCCAATCCTGCAACTAATGAAGTAACCATTAGTTATATAGCAGAAGATGCTAGTTCTGCTTATTTTATGTTTACTGAGCAAACAACGGGTAATGCCTATAATCATATTATAGACACTCAAGATGGTCAAAATACAATAGATGTATCTACGTATTCAACTGGGATTTATTTAATATCTTTAGTTTGTGATGGTAACTTAATTGAGACCCAACAATTACTTATAAATTAATTACTATGAAAACTAATTATTTAATAATACTCATACTAACCCTTGTGAGTTGTATAGCAAGGGCTCAAATTGTTGATATCCCAGACCCTGTGTTTAAAAATAACTTAGTAAATCACCCTGTAGTAGATACCAACGGAGATGGTTTTGGAGATACAGATGCAGATACCAATGATGATGGCGAAATACAAGTAAGTGAGGCAGAGGCTGTAATAGGCTTATATCTTATAGTAAGCTTTATTAACTCTTTAGAAGGATTGCAAAGTTTTGTAAATCTTGAAGTATTTGAAAGTCATATGCAACTATTTACAAGCATTGATGTAAGTACCATGCCTAACTTAAGAGATTTGCAAATAACCAATTAACTAGTTTGGATATTACGCAAAACCCGAATCTTGAAATATTACAATGTCATGGTAATGACTTAACACAATTAGATACAAGTCAAAATATTAATTTAATAGAATTAAAGTGTTGGTTTAATCAAATTACTAGTTTAAATGTTACACAAAACCCCAACCTAGTTGAGTTTTCTTGTGGTGTCAACCTATTAACAACTTTAGATGTTACACAAAATCCTTTATTAGAGTTTTTAAATTTTGGCTCTAATAATGTTAATGAAATTGATTTATCTCAAAATATTAACTTAATAAATTTAGAATGTGGAGCAAATCAATTAAGTGAATTAGATGTTTCACAAAACCTTAATCTAACATTTATAAATTGTAGTTTTAACTTACTATCTGAAATCGATATAACCCAAAATCTTTTATTAGAAGGATTATTTTGTTCTAACAATCAAATATCTGATTTGGATATAAGCCAAAATGTTAATGTTAGAAATCTACGGTGTCAAAATAATCAATTGACCAGTTTAAACATACAAAATGGTAACAATGAAAATTTTTATGCTATGTTGGCTCTTGACAATCCTAATCTAACATGCTTACAAGTTGATGACGTTAATTATGCAAATACTCAAATTTGTAATCTTCAAAACAATAATGGCTGGTGCAAAGACGAAACAGCAATTTATAGTGAAGATTGTAATTTAGGTATAGAAGATGTTTTAGCTACACAAATAACTCTATATCCCAATCCCGTAAAAAACAGATTGCAAATTAATACTCAAAATGATATAATTATTGACAAAATAGAGGTGTATGATATGTTGGGTAAACGAGTGTTGGCAAGTGAGGCTAAAACGCAACTAGATGTCTCTAGTTTAGCAAATGGCTTGTTATTTATAAAAATTGAAACAAACAAGGGCAGCAGCACTAAAAAAATTATAAAGCATTAATTATATCTATGAGATTAAGATGAAAAATATAGTAACTATACTCTTAGCACTAATAACTTGTTATTCAAGCTATGCACAAAACCCTCAACTTTTTGAAAATACTTGGTATTTACAAAAAGTTGTAATTGATAGTCAAAATTATTTCCCGCCCAGTAATAATGAAGTTGATAATGTGACTTTAGACATTAATGAAATGACCCTTGATACTTATGTTTGTGAAACTTTGTTGGGAAGTATAACAAATATTAATAATGACCAAATTGAGATATTAGAGTTTATTATCCTAATAGATACATGCTTATTACCAGATACCATTAGTTTTCAAAATCTATATTTTGAGAATTTTTTTAAATGGCAGTTATTAAATAACGTATATGATTACATCATCGGGGATGGAACGAATGATAGCAAAATACTGACTTTAACAAATAGTGATGGAAATCAAGCCATTTATGGTAACGAAATATTATCAACTCAAGATTTTAATAATTTATCTTTTTCTTTGTATCCAAATCCTGTACAAAACGCATTATACATAGAAAATAAAAATAATATAGAAATTACAACACTTAAAATTTATGATGTCTTGGGCAGGTTGGTTTTAGAAGAAAAAAGAGATATAAACCAATTAGATGTTTCAAGTTTAGAAAATGGGTTGTTTTTTGTAATAATAGAAACAGACAAAGGCAGTATTACTAAGAAAATTATTAAACAATAATCTTTTCTTAGACATTAATTAAGATTGTAAAACCGTTTCAAAATATTTTGAAACGGTTTTTTTGTTTTTACCTATTTTCTACAAACTATCCCTCAATAATTTTCTTTATTTTTGTAACAGTAAAAATCTGCTATGCGATACAAAAGAATACTTTTAAAATTATCTGGAGAAGCTTTAATGGGAAAACGCCAATATGGTATTGACCCTGATCGTCTTCAAGAATACGCTCTAGAAATAAAACAATTAACCGAGAAAAATGTAGAAGTTGCTATTGTTATAGGTGGCGGTAATATTTTTAGAGGTTTGGCTGGAGCAAGTCAAGGAATGGATCGTGTGCAAGGAGACCACATGGGAATGTTAGCTACCGTTATTAACGGCCTTGCATTACAAAGTGCCTTAGAAAATGAAGAGGTTCAAACTAGATTACAAAGTGCTATAAAAATTAACGAAGTTGCAGAACCTTTTATAAGACGAAGAGCATTACGCCATTTAGAAAAAGGTAGAGTTGTTATTTTTGGTGGTGGAACAGGAAATCCTTATTTTACAACAGATTCGGCGGCAGTTTTAAGAGCCATTGAAATAAAAGCAGATGTAATCTTAAAAGGAACTCGTGTTGATGGCATTTATTCTAGCGATCCTGAAAAAGACTCAACCGCAACAAAATTTGATTTTATTAGTTTTGATGATGTTCTTAAAAAAGGATTAAAAGTAATGGATACCACTGCTTTTACATTAAGTCAAGAAAACCATTTACCCATTGTAGTATTCGATATGAATACAAAAGGTAATTTACTAAAAGTAGTTTCAGGAGAAAATATAGGAACAAAAGTTACTATCTAATTTCTTCTAAATTGAGACAAGGAAAATTAGACCTATGGTCTAATAAATGAAAATCACACCATACTATATTTGTGAAATTCGTGTCTCAAAATAAAATATTGTTAAATTAAAGACACCCGTTTTAAGGGCACTATTATGGACGAAGAAGCAAAATTTATTATCGACAGTACTTTCGAGGCAATGGAAAACGCCCTAATACATCTTCAAAAAAGACTATTAAATATTAGAGCAGGAAAAGCAACTCCTTCTATGGTTTCTGGAGTTATGGTAGATTATTACGGAACTCCTACTCCTATTGCTCAAGTTTCTAATGTTTCTACTCCAGACGGAATGACCATTACCATTCAGCCTTGGGAAAAATCATTAATCCCTGAAATTGAAAAAGGAATTCATTTAGCAAATCTTGGATTTAACCCCATGAACAATGGAGAAAGTGTTATCATCAATGTCCCTCCTTTAACTGAAGAGCGCAGAATTGAATTGGTAAAACAAACCAAAACTGAAGGAGAGGATACTAAAATTGGTGTTCGTAATGACCGTAAACACGCAAATAACGAGCTTAAGAAATTAGATATTTCTGAAGACTTATTAAAAAACTTGGAGATTGATATTCAGAAAATGACGGATAATCATATTCAGAAAATAGAAGCCTCTTTAGTTGCCAAAGAGAAAGAAATTATGACTATTTAGTTGTTTTTTTAGACAAATACTCTTTATACATTTTCTTCCAAAGGCGTTATTTTAAATAGCATAACACTATGTAGTTAACACTATTTTAATACCTTTGCGCCACCCTAGCATTTAGGGTAGAATAAAATTAACCTCATAGTTTTGAACAAACTTTTTAGCATCGGATTTTGGAGTGCAGTTGCACGTTTTATATTACGAAATCGGATTTTTTTATTGTTAGTTATTGCTGCAATTACTGTAGCATTAGCAATGCAATGGAAAAACATGCGGTTTTCTAATACCGAAGCCAACTTACTTCCAGACAACCATCCGGTAAACTTAGAATATCAAACATTTTTAGATGAGTTTGGTGAAGAAGGAAATCTTATTATCCTTGGTGTAAAAGACCCCACTCTTTTTACTCCCGAAAAATTTAATGCTTGGACACAGTTAGCAAAAGATTTAAATAAATACGATGAAGTAGATTTTACTATTTCAATTGGAGATTTAAAACAGCTTGAAAAAAGAAAAGATACTACTGCATTTAAGCTTGTTCCTGTAATTCAAGATTCTGTATTAACACAAAAAACGTTAGATACGTTTCAATATGTACTTTTTCATAAACTTCCTTTTTATGAAGGGTTGGTCTATAGTCCCAATAAAAAAACAGTTAGAACTGGAATTTACTTAAATAAAAATATCGTAAACACTTCTGCTAGAAAAGAATTTGTTTTAGATGACTTAATTCCTCTAATTAATAAGTTTGAAAAGGAAACCGGTGTAAACGTTCATTCTTCTGGAATGCCATATATCCGCACACTTAATGCTCAAAACATTATAGATGAAATTGGAATATTTGTTGCTGCTGCCCTCTTTATAACCTCTTTATTATTTTTCTTTTTCTTTAGATCGTACAGAGCTACATTAATTTCAATGTTTACTGTTATTATTGGAGTTATGTGGGCATTTGGAATCTTAGGGTTGCTACACTATGAGATTACTGTACTCACCGCAATAATACCTCCGCTAATTATTGTTATCGGAATTCCGAATTGTATTTTCCTAATCAACAAATACCAACAAGAAATAAAACTTCACGGTAATCAGGCTAAATCATTACAACGTGTAATTGCCAAAGTTGGTAATGCAACATTAATGACAAACCTGACTACAGCTTCGGGTTTTGCAACTTTTATTCTAACCAATAGTAAGCTTTTAAAAGAGTTTGGTGTGGTAGCTTCTATAAATATTCTTACCATTTTCATATTGAGTTTACTGATTATTCCTATTGCCTATAGTTTTATGCCAATGCCTAAAAACAAGCATTTAAAGCATTTAAATAGACGCTGGATTAACACATTTGTAGATTGGACAGTACATACTGTAAAGTTCCATAGGGTTAGTATTTACATTACTGCTGTAATTGTGTTATGTGTAAGTATCATTGGAATTTTTAACATTAAAATCTCAGGGAGTATTATTGAGGATATGCCTCAAAAAACCGAATTTTTTAGCGATATAAAGTTTTTTGAAGAAGAGTTTGAAGGGATCATGCCTTTAGAAATCTATATCGACACCAAGCGTAAAAAAGGAGTGATGAGCCTTGCTACCTTAAAACGAATGGATAAGATACAAGACTACATTAAGGAAGTTCCTGAGCTTTCTAAGCCTCTTTCAGTAGTAGAACTTGTAAAATTTTCTAAACAAGCATATTATAATAACAATCCCGAATACTACCAATTACCCAATAGCCAAGAACGAACCTTTTTACTTTCTTATGCTAAAAGCAGTTCAGAAACCACAAGTTTTTTAAAGAATTATGTGGATTCAACAGGTCAATACGCACGTATTACCACATTTATGAAAGATACTAAAACAGATAGATTTGATCGTATTGAAGAAGATCTAAAAGCTGAACTTAGTAAAGTTTTTCCTTCAGAACGCTATAATGTTATCCTTACAGGTAAGGCCTTAGTGTTTCAAAAAGGAACAAAATACTTGGTTAATAATCTTATACTTTCTCTTTCACTCGCCATTTTATTAATCGCCCTTTTTATGGCCTGGATGTTTAGAAGTTTCAAAATGATTTTGGTGTCCCTCATTCCTAATCTACTCCCGTTAATTATTACAGCTGGACTTATGGGGTTTTTAGGGGTTCCAATAAAACCATCTACCATATTAGTTTTTAGTATCGCTTTTGGTATTTCGGTAGATGACACTATACACTTTCTTGCTAAATACCGACAAGAATTAATCGCCAACCACTGGAAAATTAGAAAATCTGTATACGCCGCTCTTAGAGAAACTGGAGTGAGTATGTTTTACACTTCAATAGTATTATTCTTTGGGTTTTCAGTATTTGCTATCTCTAGTTTTGGAGGTACTGTTGCTTTAGGAATTCTTGTATCCATCACCTTATTATTTGCAATGTTATCTAACTTACTATTGCTTCCTTCACTATTATTATCTTTTGAAAGGAGTATTGCTAATAAAAAAACATTTAAAAAACCCGCATTAAAAATATTATCAGATACCAATTTAGAAGAATTTGAAGAAGACGAAAACAATTAAATTTGTCGTTTTATAAGTAACAAGTATCTTTACCCTTTCAAAAAAACAACCATGCAACAATTAACTATTTTAGAATTATTACAAACGAAGCCTTCACCTATTGAGATTAATCTTTCAGGATGGGTTCGTGCTTTTAGAAGTAATCGCTTTATCGCTTTAAACGATGGCTCTACCATTAAAAATATGCAATGTGTTGTTGATTTTGAAAATTTAGACGAAGCAATTCTGAAAAAAATTACCGTAGGCGCAGCACTTAAGGTTACTGGTATTTTAGTTGAAAGTAAAGGGCACGGTCAAACCGTAGAAATACAGGTTTCTAAAGTTGATATTCTTGGAGAAGCAGATCCAGAAGAGGTAAAACTTACCATTCTATCCCCTAAAAGACATTCTCTTGAGAAATTAAGAGAACAAGCGCATTTACGTATTCGCACCAATACTTTTAGCGCGATTATGCGAGTTCGTTCAAAATTATCATTTGCGGTACATGAATACTTTCAGAAAAACGGATTTAATTATATGCACACTCCTATAATTACGGGTAGCGATGCAGAAGGAGCTGGCGAAATGTTTCGAGTTTCAGCTTTAGACCCAAAAAACCCTCCATTAGACGAAAATGGAAATATTGATTACAAACAAGATTTTTTCGAAAAGGAAACCAATCTTACCGTTAGCGGGCAATTAGAAGGCGAAACCTATGCAATGGGACTGGGGAAAATTTATACTTTCGGACCCACTTTTCGTGCTGAAAATTCTAATACCTCTCGCCATTTAGCCGAATTTTGGATGATAGAACCTGAAGTTGCTTTTTTAGATTTAGATGGCAATATGGATCTGGCTGAAGACTTTATTAAATATGTAGTAGACTATGCTCTTAAAAACTGTAAAGATGATTTAGAGTTTCTAGAAAACAGATTACTACAAGAAGAAAAAAGCAAACCACAAGTCGAAAGAAGCGATATGGCTTTAAGAGAAAAGTTAACTTTTATTGGCGAAAACACATTTAAACGTGTAAGTTACACCGAAGCTATTGATATTTTAAGAAATTGCAAACCTAATAAAAAGAAAAAATTTAAATACCTTATTAATGAATGGGGCGCAGATTTACAAAGTGAACACGAACGATTTTTAGTGGAGAAACACTTTAAATGCCCCGTAATATTATTTGACTATCCTGCAAATATTAAAGCGTTTTATATGCGTTTGAATGATGATGGAAAAACCGTTAGAGCAATGGACGTTCTCTTTCCTGGCATTGGAGAAATTGTTGGAGGAGCACAACGAGAAGAACGTTATGATGTGTTATTACAAAAAATGAGAGATTTAGAAATTGATGAAGAAGAGCTGTGGTGGTATTTAGATTTAAGAAAATTTGGAACTGCTGTACATAGTGGTTTTGGCTTAGGTTTTGAACGTCTGGTGCAATTTGTTACAGGTATGGGGAATATCAGAGATGTAATTCCTTACCCTCGTTATCCTGGAAGTGCAAGTTTTTAGAAAATATTACGTTATAAAAATAAGATTTGATTATTTTAATAGACTAAAACAATCTTCATCATCAATATGTAGATTGTTTTTTCTATTTTTATAGTACACTATAATTGCGAAATGCTAAAACAACAACTTAATTTCAAACTCTCTCAAAAGTTATCTCCTCAACAAATCCAGTTGATGAAACTTATACAATTGCCTACCCAAGCTTTTGAGCAACGAATTTCACAAGAAATAGAAGAAAACCCAGCACTTGAAGGAGGGAAAGAAGAAAAAGAGGAGTATGATGACGATTTTAGTAATGATAGCTTAGAAGATGAATTTGATGAAGGAAATGAAGTTATTGAAACAGAAATTAATATTGATGATTATTTAAGTGATGATGAAATTCCTGGCTATAAATTATCTGCCAATAATTATAGCCCAGATGATGAGGACAAACAAATTCCTTATGCTTCGGGAACTTCCTTTAATCAATATTTATTACAACAACTCAACACTTATAGATTAAACGAAGAGGAGAAAGAAATTGCACGTTTTTTAGTAGGCAGTGTAGATGAAAGTGGCTATATACGTAGAGATATTGAAGATATAATCGATGACTTGGCTTTTACTCAAAATATTTTTACCTCTGAAGAGAAAATAACAAAGGTTCTTAAATTAGTTCAGGAATTAGATCCTTCGGGAGTTGGCGCTAAAGACTTACAAGAATGTTTATCAATTCAATTAAGGAGAAAGAAAACTACTGCTTCTGTAGCTTTAGCGGTTCATTTAATTGAAGACTCTTTTGATCATTTTTCAAAAAAGCATTACAAAAAATTGCTTGCAAAATTTAATGTTACTGAAAAACAATTACGAAATGCCATTCATGAAATTGAAGGATTAAACCCTAAACCGGGAGGTTCTTACTCTAACAATACTAAAATTGTAGCGCATGTAGTACCAGATTTTGCTATTAGAATAATAAATGGAGAATTAGTCCTTACTCTTAATGGTAGAAATGCTCCAGATCTTCACGTATCTCCAGATTATACGGAAATGCTCAAAGGATATAAAGTGGCAAAGAAAAAAACAAAGTCACAGAAAGATGCCGTTTTATTTATAAAGCAAAAATTAGACGCTGCAAAGTGGTTTATCGATGCTATTAAACAGCGACAACAAACCTTATTTGTTACCATGAATGCTATTATGCATCATCAACAAGATTATTTTTTAACAGGTGATGTACAGAAGTTAAAGCCCATGATATTAAAAAATATCGCTGAGAAAATAAATATGGATATTTCAACAGTCTCTCGAGTTGCCAATAGCAAATATGTTGACACCCCTTATGGTACTAAACTTATTAAAGAATTTTTTAGTGAATCCATGACCAATAGTCAAGGGGAAGAAGTCTCTACAAGAGAAATAAAAAACATTCTAGAGATAGTGATTTCAAAAGAAGATAAAAAGAAGCCCTTTACCGATGATAAATTGGCAGCCATATTAAAAGAAAAAGGATACCCAATTGCTCGAAGAACCATTGCAAAGTATAGAGAACAATTAGATTTACCTGTAGCTAGGCTGCGAAAAGAAATATGATGAATTATTTTCTGCGTATTGCCTCTTATTTATTTCACCCTTTATTAATGCCGCTGCTTGGCGCGAGTCTTTACTACAAATTAACACCTAGGTTTATAGAACCAGCTATTATTCAGGCAAAACTATTTGCTATCATTATTATCACAATATTAATTCCTATAATTATATTTTATTTACTGAAAAACCTTCAGATTGTAGAGAGTATTCATCTAAAAAAAGTAACCGAACGGAAGTTTCCCTTAATGATACAAACCCTTTTGTTGCTTTTGATAATTAAAATGGTTTATAGTGCTTATGAAAGTCCAGAAATGTATTATTTCTTTATTGCGATACTATTTTCAACTATTTCAGCTTTGATTGTTGTTATGTTTAGGTTCAAAATTAGTTTACATCAAATGGGGATTTCTGGAGTCACTATGTTTTTAATAGCTTTAAGTATTCATTTTAAAATAAATATTTTATTTGGTATAGGGTTCTTATTCTTTTGTAACGGTTGGGTTGCTTCCTCTAGATTACATAGCAATTCACACTCATACCCTGAGCTTATTTTAGGGTTTATTTTTGGGGTAATTCCTCAACTAATACTACTAAATCTCTGGTTATAGAATATAAAACATTAACCCTAACTTAAGAGTTTGAAAGTTTACTTTTTGTCCAGTTGTAGTAATCGCGTTTTCATTAAAAAATGGATTTAACGTATAATACACAAAAAAGTTGAACTTATTAAATCCTAAACTCAATGTAGTAGCAAGTCTTAGTTTCTCGAATTCCTCTATGTCTGAATGAGTGATGTTATTTGAAGAATCTTTAAAAGATGATTCATTCCAAAAAGTATATCCAAGTCTAAAGCCCGCATAAACTCTCCAAAATTTATAGGTTGTGGGTGTAGAGCTTCTCCATCTAAACTCAATAGGCAACTCTACAATACCTGTTTTAAGGTTATTTGATTTAAAACTAACGCCTGAATCTATTATAGTATAGGTTGTGTTTCCAGTAACATCTTTCTCTATCAACATATTATTACCATATCTGTCCAAGGCTATTCCTAGACCAACTGCTACGGCAATGTTCCTGTTTTTATTAATAGGTATATCTCTTAAAAACCCAAAATTTACACCTCCTGTTAATCCTTCAGGGTTCACCCCTGCCGGAACTGAAGATAAAAGATTATACGTAACACCTATATAAAATTGATCTTCCCTATATTTTAAATCTCCCTCTACTTTAGGGATAGTATCTTGGGCTATACTGTCTGTCGCTGTAAGAACAATAAATAAAAAGTATATAAATCTTATTATTTTAAACATAAATATCTTAAAGCATTATAATTTATTGATTAAAAAAAAACGCCTTGAAACCGATATATTGGTGCAAGGCGTACTATGGTAAATGTTTAAAAAGAATTACTAATCCAATTGATTTCCCGGTGTTGTTATATAAATAATTTTCACCATATTCAATTTACGTAACTCCTCTTTAATATCTGTTACAAGGCCTGTATTTGTATCATCATCAACCTTAAGAGCAACTACAACTTTGTTTTGTAACTCTGGGATTAATTTTCCTCTTGCATCGTTTAAGGCCATTCCTATATTAGAAATATCTGTGTATTTATCTCCAATTTGAACTCTCCCCTCACTACCAAATTTGTCTTTATATTGATCGCTAGGTTTTCCTGCAAAAATAAAAACAGATCTATCCTTTTTAAGTTTTTCAACTTGGTCTGCTTTAGGTAAATTTTGTTCTACTAATAAATTAGTTTCTCTCATTACCGTAGCAACCATAAAAAAGAATAGCAACATAAATACAATATCTGGTAAGGACGCAGTATTTACGGGAGGTAATTCGTTGCTTTTTTTCTTTGTAAATTTTGACATACTCTCCTATTTATAATTATTTTCCTAATTTATTAGGGGATGCTTCAGATAATTTTAAAGGATACATATTCTGTATTTCTTTTAATTGCTCTTCAGCTTTCTTTCTATCTCCTACAAAAGTTCCAGCATCTATTTGTGCTTTTACTTGGGTATATTCCCATCCATATATTCGTTGTGACTCTCTATCTCGAAGGAAATTATATGCTCCAACCAATTCATTTTGAACCGCTATATACATGTTATAAGATGTTAACCTGTCGTTTTTAACAGATATAATTGCCTTATCTGGATTGTCTGATGATTTTGAATCTTTTTTACCTTTACAATAATTGCAATACAATGATGCATCGTTTGATGGAGCTCCTCCATTATCTAAAAAATCAATCGCTGCTTGACGAAGATCTTCTAACTTCATAGGATCATCTTCTACAAGCAAGTCATCATTCTTATTCACCAGTACGACAAAAAGATTTCTTGCTTTAATGTTTATATCTGGTTGATCTATTTGAATTGGAGGTAACTGTCTAGAGATTCCTTTATCTTTTTCCATAGTAGTCGTTACTAAGAAAAATATAAGAAGCAGGAAAGCAATGTCTGCCATAGATCCTGCATTAACTTCTGGTGCTGATCTTCTTGCCATTATTTTGCTCTTTTAAATCCGCTAACTATCATAGAAACAATAGCTATTGCTCCTAGTAAATAAAAGGTATATAATCCTGCACCTACCCATTTTGAGCCAGATTCAGATAACATCTCACCATCTTTAAGAGCCATTGGTGTGTTGTCTGCTAATACATAAGAAATAGCAATTATTACAACAAAGGCGCCTAAGATTATTAACGTGTTTTTAATGTTTCCAGTAAAAAGTGCTTTTATTCCAAAAAAGAAAACAGCAACAAGTACTAAAGCAAATATAAAATACGCTGTGTATAAAAATCCGTCAATACCTGTTCCACTTTCAATGATAGCGTCATCACCTTTCATAATGATCATAGCTAGAAAATATACACCTATAAGGCTTATAACCAATCCTATGATTTTTAATATTTTATGTAAATCCATTATACTTGGTGTGTTAAGTTATTAGTTCTTTTTATTTTCTACCAACATATCTATTAATGTGATAGATGCATCTTCCATACTATTTACAATACTATCTATTTTCGCAATAATATAGTTATAGAACACTTGAAGTATAATTGCAACAATTAGACCAAATACTGTAGTAAGAAGTGCAATTTTAATACCACCCGCTACTAAAGAAGGGTTCATATCACCTGCTGCCTGAATTTTATCAAAAGCATCAATCATACCAATTACAGTTCCCATGAAACCAAGCATTGGTGCAATGGCAATAAATAATGAGATCCAAGAAACATTTTTCTCTAATTGTCCCATTTGAACTCCACCATAAGCAATAATTGCTTTTTCAGCAGATTCAATTCCTTCGTCTGCGCGCTCTAATCCTTGATAATAGATGGAAGCAACAGGCCCTTTTGTATTTCTACAAACTTCTTGTGCTGCCTTAACGCCTCCACTTTTTAAAGCTTCTTCTACATTATCAGCTAATTTTTGAGTGTTTGTAGTTGCAAGATTTAAATAAATAATTCTTTCGATTGCAAATGCTAACCCTAGAATTAAACATAATAGAACAATCCCCATAAACCCAGGGCCTCCTTCTACAAAACGATTTTTTAATTCTTGATGGAAACCTATCGTTTCATCAGACTCTGTTGCGTCTTCATCTTGAATAATTGAGCCTATTCCTGCTGCCATTACATTTGTAATGTTGCTAGACATTGGTAAAACTGTTGTTGCTTTTGCGTTAAAAGTTCCTGCAAAAATCAACGTGGCAATCGCCATAATAGATACTAATTTTTTCATTGCTATCGACTTAAATTTGTTTTAGTTAAAGGTTTTAAAGATATAAAAAAATATTTAATCTCCAAGAATAAATATTTCGGCGAAATGAAAGAATAAATAATACTTTTTCTAAACATTTCTTTTATTAATAAACTACTTAATTTGTTCTAATTTAATCGCAGAGAGGAAGGGATTCGAACCCTCGATACGCTTGTGGCGTATACACACTTTCCAGGCGTGCGCCTTCGACCACTCGGCCACCTCTCTAA
>JAUVAS010000024.1 GCA_030591585.1 Flavobacterium sp.
GTTTCTGCGGTATAATCTTTTGGGAATAATGGACGTAATACACGATCCACTAAACGCATGGTTAATACTTCGCCATCACTTGGTCTTGCTTCTCTTTTAAAGAAACCTCCAGGGTAACGACCTGCAGCAGCAAATTTTTCTCTATAATCTACTGTTAATGGTAGAAAGCCAAGATCTTTTTGTTCGTAATTGGAAACTACTGTACATAATAACATACATTTTCCCGATTGCACTACAACGCTACCATGAGCTTGTTTTGCTAATTTTCCGGTTTCGATAGAGATTTCTCTACCGTCCCCTAGGTCTATGACCTCTTTAAATACTTTTGGAATCATAATTTTTAATTGCGCACTACTTTGCTAAAGCTTCGTAGTACAGTTAACAATGGTCAATATTCGCTTTTACGAATACCGTTGTTGTGTTGTGTGTAGTTGACCAATGAAAAACCTAAATTGTAGCTTTTCTCCATACCTGCCTTTCGGCTATGCTCAAGATAAACTTCAGCAGGTATCTTTTAAATTGAAAGGATATGTAAAAATACTTTTTAATTTATCCTTCGTAGCCTTTCGTTTAAAATAGGCTTTCTCACTTTTTAATGAAATTCCTGCCTTCGCAGGAATTAAAAAAGGGAGCGTAAATACGCTCCCTAAAAAAGATTACTTACGTAAACTTAATTCTTTAACTATTGCACGATAACGTAAAACATCTTTTTTCATAAGATAGTTTAACAACGATCGTCTTTTTCCTACCAACATTACCAAAGATCTTTCTGTGTTGTAATCTTTGTGATTGTTTTTAAGGTGTTTTGTTAAATGTTCGATACGGTACGTGAACAAGGCGATTTGACCTTCAGCAGATCCACTGTCTTTTGCAGACTTTCCGTGTTTTTTGAAAATTTTTCCTTTTTCTTCAGGTGATAAATACATGCCAATATTATTTTAAATGATTTTTATGTACAGACTACCCTCGTGGTAATCAGGGCGCAAAGATATTGTTTTTCTGGGATATAGGGAATGGAAAGGAGTTTTTATTTTTCTAATTAAACCTTTTCAATTTCTCAAAGTCATACTCCTGTTAAACCATTAAAAATATAAATTATGAATTTGAAATTGATTAAAACAGGATTACTATCGTTACTAACCGTATTTTTTCTTTTTACCTCGTGTAGTAAAGATGATAGTAACATTGAAACAGAAACAAGTGCAGATTTTACTGTAGAGGAATCTAGGCAAGCTGCAGAAGCTGACGAAGTTTCAGCAGGAGCATTAGACATTGTAGAAATGGCTTATCTAGAGCAAGAAGAGGATGCTGGGAGATCTTCTAGTTTCTTTTCAGACTGCGTTACAATTACCGTTAGTAATGAAAATGGAGTTGTTTTTGTAACCTTAGATTTTGGTGTAGGGTGTGAGCTAAATAATGGGAATGTTATTTCCGGAATGATACACCTTACGTATAGCCTTCCCCAAAATGGTACCAGAACGATTAATTATACTTTTGAAAATTTCTTCTTTAATGAAAAAGGAATTGAAGGAGGAGGAACTATCTTTAGAGAATTAAGTAATGCCTCAGGAAACCCTCAGTCTACTTTTCATAAAAATCTGTTAGTTACTTTTCCGAATGGGATTACTGCTGCTATAGAAGGGAATAGAGTTCGTGAATGGATTGAAGGAGTTGGTAGCGGAAATTGGCAAGACAATGTATTTTTGGCTACAGGGAATTGGTCTATTGATTTTAGTACTGGTCATTCTCGTTCTGCCATGGTTACTGAAGCATTAAGACGTGAAGCAACGTGTCCGTTTTTTGTAAGTGGACTGCTAGAAGTTACAAGAAATAATACCACAGGAGTATTGGATTTTGGAGATGGTACTTGTGATGATATAGCTATTTTAACAGTTAATGGAGAAGAAATAATAATTATTCTTCATCATTAATTGAGAAAATTAATAAAAAAAAGCTGCTCATTTGAGCAGCTTTTTTTTATGCTGTTTGTCGTTCTCTTAAAGGGCGATTTAATATTAAATCTATATAACGGTTAATATTATATTTTAAATCTTTTCGGTGAGTGATAAAATCTAAGAAACCGTGTTCTTGTAAAAACTCGGCAGTTTGGAACCCTTCAGGTAATTCTTTTCCTGTAGTATCACGAACCACACGAGGTCCTGCAAAAGCGACTAATGCTCCAGGTTCGCTTATGTTAATATCTCCTAACATGGCAAAAGATGCCGTTGTTCCTCCAGTAGTTGGGTCTGTACAAAGCGATATATAAGGAATTTTTGCATCTGCTAATTGTGCTAATTTTGCGGAAGTTTTTGCTAACTGCATCAACGAAAGCGCCGCTTCCATCATTCTTGCCCCACCACTTTTTGAGATAATTATAAAGGGAAGTTTTTTATTAAGAGCATATCCTGCTGCTCGAGCAATTTTTTCTCCAACAACACTACCCATGGAACCACCAATAAAACTAAAATCCATACAGGCAATCACAATGTCTTCGCCCATAGATTTTCCAACAGCTGTTCTAACAGCATCGTTTAATTTGGTTTTTTCTTTTGCTTGTTTAAGACGGTCTGTGTATTTTTTTGTGTCGGTAAAGTTTAAAGGGTCTTTAGAGGTTAATTTAGCATTTAGCTCTTTGAATTTATCATCAAATAAAATTTCAAAATATTCTTTACTACCAATTCGTACGTGATACCCATCTTCAGGACTTACATAGAAGTTTTTTTCGAGCTCTTCCGTGTCAATGATTTTTCCTGTTGGGGATTTATACCACAATCCTTTTGGTACATCTTTTTTGTGTTCGGTTGGGGTTTGAATCCCTTTTTTTGTTCTTTTAAACCAACTCATACATGTGAGGTTTTAAATTGTTTTAAGCTTTGTTAAATAATGGGCAATGTATTTAAAAAAAATTAAATGCCAATTTGTAAAAGCTAAACATGAATTTATAATGTGTTTATGTTATTAAGATCTTCAAAAGCTTGTTCTAATCTTTTCTTGAAAGTTAATTCGCCTTCACGAAGCCATTTTCTTGGATCATAATATTTTTTATTTGGTAGTTCTGCTCCGTCAGGGTTCCCTATTTGAGTTCTTAGATACTCAATATTAGTATTCATATAATCACGAATCCCTTCATTAAAAGCAAATTGCAAGTCGGTATCAATATTCATTTTTACGACACCGTATCCTATGGCTTCTCTAATTTCTTCTAAAGTTGAACCACTTCCACCGTGAAAAACAAAGTCGATAGGATTAGCTTCCGTATTAAATTTTTTCTGAACAAAATCTTGTGAGTTTTTTAAAATAATTGGTGTTAGCTCAACATTGCCTGGTTTGTATACCCCATGAACGTTTCCGAAAGCAGCAGCAATAGTAAATTGGTCACTTATTTTTTTAAGTTCTTCATAAGCATAAGCAACTTCTTCTGGTTGTGTGTAAAGTTTAGATGAGTCAACATCGCTATTGTCTACACCATCTTCTTCACCTCCTGTGATACCTAATTCAATTTCCAGCGTCATTCCCATTTTAGACATTCTCTCTAAATATCCTTTACAAATTTCGATGTTTTCTTCGATAGGTTCTTCAGATAGGTCTATCATGTGAGAACTGTAAAGTGGTTTGCCGGTTTCTTTATAATATTGTTCGCCAGCATCTAATAAGCCATCTATCCATGGCAATAGTTTTTTTGCACAATGATCTGTGTGAAGTATTACAGTAGCGCCATAAGCTTTTGCTAATTCGTGAATGTGTTTTGCGCCTGCTACCCCTCCTGAAATTGCGGCTTTTTGGTTTTCATTAGAAAGTCCTTTTCCTGCATTAAAATGGGCGCCACCATTTGAAAATTGAATAATTACGGGAGAGTTTAATGATGCTGCGGTTTCTAAAACGGCATTGATACTACTAGATCCAATAACGTTTACAGCAGGTAAAGCAAAGCCTTTTTCTTTTGCGTATTTATGTATTTTTTGAACTTCGGTACCCGTGGCGACACCGGGCTTAATAGTATGACTCATAATAGGAATAATTAAGTTACAAAAATAATAAAATTTAATGGTTTAAAAGGGATAGTTAATACCTATGTTATAGACTGCATTACCAAAATTATAATCTTTAAACCATCTTTCTCCTGTAGGATAACCTGGATCATAAGTTTTAAAACCAATGTCTAAACGAAATACGAAGAAGCCAAAATCGTAACGCAATCCAAAACCTGAGGAAACTGCAATTTCTTGTAAATCACTAATACTTGTAAATGTATACGCAGGGTCTGTAATATTATCTAAGGCATTCCAAATGTTACCAGCATCTACAAAAAAGGCACCGTTAAAATCTCCAAATAGATTAAATCGATGTTCCAAATTAAAAGCAATTTTTAAATTAGCTTCATTAAAATCTAATACGCCTCCACTAGTTCCTGGCCCTAAATCATAGGCTTTCCATCCTCTATTGTCATTAGATCCTCCTGCAAAGTAACTTCTTGTAAAGGGGATGTTATTACTATTTCCATAAGGAATTGCAAAGCCTCCAAATACTCTAAAGGCAACAACATTTTTATGTCCTAAATTCCAGTGTTTTATATAATCAGCTTCTAGTTTTACATATTGAGAAAATGCTATATCTCCTATTAGATAATTGCCAAACTTGTCTTTATCTAGGTTGAATGTAGATGCAATTCCCTTAAGGAATGTTCCTGCAGATTCTATTTTCCAACGTATTCGATAAAAATTATTGTCATTAATGTTTTCTCGAGTATCTCTTATCCACGTATAATTTGTAGCAAAAATCAAATTATTTTCTGAAAGTCTAACCTGTCGTTCTCCTATATCTAAAACTTCTTGCCTTTGTTCTTCATTTATATTTAAGTCTTCATCATTGTTTTTTACAGCGATCATAAAGGCTGTAGTTTCATCTGGAATTTGTAGTTGTAAAGGTTCTGTGTCATTTTCAAAATCGTAGCCGGTATCTATCGCAATTTGATTTAATTGATTGTAAGAACTCGAATAGACATTATAATAATTTTTAGGATTTAAATTTCTTACAAACTGAATATTTAATAAATCTACTTGATTGGTTCGTGTCTTTTTTGGTTTCCACCTATAATTATAAATAATATTTATATTTTGGCGGTCTAAACCAATATTGTTTTGAATATTAAACCCTATTGATGCAGCGGTAGAAGGAGACATGTATTTAGGAATAAATTTTTCGGTTTTAATAGGAAAAAGTATTCTAGGAAATGATAATTTCATATCTGCACCTATATCTGAATTGTTGAAAAAGCGATCATTTAAAGCAGCATCCTTAGATGCTCCCACGCTTCCTTTCGCAGACAATTCTAGTATTTCGGCTCTTTTAAATACATTTCTTATTAAAAAGTTTCCGCTAAATCCAATACCAAATTGTTGGATAGTTGAGGTGTAGGCATCAAAATCTATACCTGTTCCATATTTTTTACGGGGTGTTAGTACTATTGTTGCTATAAGTCCTGTTCCAGTACTGTCTTTTGGGTCTTCAGTATAGCTTATTTTTGGATATTTAAATATTTTCAAATCATTTACTTGTCTATAAGTAAGTGTGCGTTCTAGGTCTTTAAACAAGCCATTTGGAGTAATTGCTACAGCATCAGTAATTGCCTTTGGTTTAAATTTTAATTTATCATAGCTATATAATTTATAGCCGTTATATGTAACAGAATCTTTTAAGGTCTTATCTTTATTATTATAACTAAAATCTGTAATAATTATAACTTCGGTGATATAATGAATTTTAAAAGGTTCTGTGTAAAGACTATCACCAATTTTATATTTTCTATCTGGAATTTGATAAATAATATTTGCTTTATGCCTTGTTTTAACAGTGTCAGCTTCAAACTCAATATAACTTTGGTCAAAATAGAACAAACCAGAATTTCTAAACTGAAACGTTAACCTATCCCTTTCGTTATTAAAATCGTTAGCTGCATATTGTTTGCCTTTTTTTATAAAAGAATTACTTTTTGATTGTTGGTAGAGAGAGTCTACTACAGGCGAGCTAATATCTTCTTCAATGAGTCCAATTACATAAGGTGTAGAACGTTTTATATTATAAGTTACGGAGGCTTGTTTGTTTTTTAAGGTATCTATTTTATAGGTTGCAGTAGAATTAAACCAGCCAAAACTAGCGTAATAACGCTCCAATCTATCTAATGATTTTTTGTTTTTTTGTTCTTCAATGGTTACGGGTTTATTTCCCACCTTTTGAACCCATTCATTAAAACCAATATAGCTTGACTTCATCTTATCAACTTGTTTTTTAGAATAAAAGTTGACCATTCTCTTTTCTCGGTTTGGTTTTTTGACCAACCAATTTTGAAATGTTGAGTCAGGTTTAGGATTAGCAAGGTTATATATATGAAGACTTAAAGGAATATTTAAGATCCGATTATTAGGTTGTTGATATAAGAGACTTTTTATTTTAGATTCGTTATTTTCTAGGCTATCGACAGAAATGTTATTTTTGGTAAGCAGATAATCGCCTTCTGGAATATTTTTTACAGCATTACAAGAAGTAATTAGTAATGCTAATCCTAAAAATAATGATATTTTTGTGAGGGTTTGGGTCAAGCTCTGTTTTTTAACTTAGTTCAAAAATACATGATTTTGGTTAGCAAAAGTCAAATAAAATTAATAACAAGTTTACAGCAAAAAAAGTACCGAAATAATTTGGGGCTTTTTGTTGCTGAAGGGCCAAAAGTAATCAATGAATTGCTAAATTCTAATATTAAGCTTCATTCTTTATTTTCAACCAAAGAGCATTTATTTAAAGTAGAAAAGCTTTGGGTAATTTCTGAAAATGATTTAGAGAAAATAAGTTTCTTAAAAAACGCGAACAACTCGGTTGCTATATTTGAAATTCCGAAGTTAAAAGAAATAACTAATAAAACGTTAACAATTGTCTTAGACGCTATTCGTGACCCAGGTAATTTAGGCACGATTATTAGACTTTGCGATTGGTTTGGAGTACAACAATTAGTTTGTTCTTTAGATACTGTAGATTGTTATAACCCAAAAGTGATACAAGCTACTATGGGGTCTATAGCAAGAGTTAATATTGTTTATGCCGAGCTTTCAGAATTTCTAAATAAAAGCAAGCTGCCTGTCTATGGAGCTTGTATGGAGGGAGCTTCAATTTACAATGAAGAATTGCCTGAAAATGCAATTGTTGTATTGGGAAATGAAGCTAATGGGATTTCAGAAAAAATAGAAGCGATACTTACCAATAAAATAACAATTCCTCAATTTGGCAAACAAAAAGAAACTGAAAGTTTAAATGTAGCGACTGCTTCTGCTATTATATTAAGCGAATTTAAACGGTTTACTGAAAGGTGAAATTAATAAATACCCCTCTAGAAGACATACTTTCTATATTTCCAGTCCACGAACTATTTGGATTGATATCTCTAACTAGTTCATCACTTAATGAAAATACTCCTCTAATGGAAGGAGTGAACTTAAAGAAAAACAAATAAAAATCTATTCCAAAGCCTAACTCATAATTTAATGAGTTGGATATGGATCGAAATTGCCCAGAAGCATTATCCTCTGGATGATCTTCGTTACTAGAAAGATTGAACGAAGTTGAAAAACCTCCAACGATAAAAGGTTTAAAATTATTTAATCTTTTGGTAGAAAACTTTACTAGTAAGGGAATATGAATGTAAGTAGATTTAACCTCTCGTAAATAATCTTTTTCTTCTTCAAACCCAGGAAACACCAGATTTCTTTTAGTAAAAGAAAGTCCGGGCTCAAGCCTAATGTTTATATAGTTATTTATACGTACATCCCCAATAAGTCCAACATTAAAGCCACCTTCTCCAGTAACTTGTACATCTGCATTTTCATCTGGGTTGTTTTCTTTATATTTAAATTTATAGTCAAAACTATTAAAGCCTAAATAATACCCCCATGATATCTTTTTCTCATCAAAGTTTTCAATATTAGCCAATCGTTCTGTATTAAACAATTGTGCTTTTGCACTTTGAGCGAAAATTAAAATAGCTAAAACAACAAATAATTTTTTCATATTTATTTTGAGGCGGTATAAATTGTTGCTACGCCAAAAGTTTGAGGTTTATTATCAACATTTATAAACCCAATTTTTTGTAAAATATTGTTAAGTTTTTTTCCATAAGGGAAAACAGCCGCACTTTCACTTAAATAATTGTATGCAGCTTTATCTTTTGAAAATAATTTTCCGATAATTGGTAAAAATATTTTTGAATGAAAATGATACCCTTGTTTAAATGGAAACTTGGTAGGTACCGAAGTTTCTAGTATAATAAAAAGACCTTTAGGTTTTAGGACTCTGTATATTTCTGAAAGGCCTTTATCTAAGGTTTCAAAATTTCTAATCCCGAAAGAAACTGTGATGGCATCAAAACTATTGTCGTTAAAGGGTAATGCTTCAGAATCACCTTTAATAAATTCAACCTTGTTTTCAAGAGGCGTTTCGTGTACTTTTTTTCTGGCTACAGAAAGCATTCCTTCAGAAATATCTAAACCAATTATTTTTGAAGCATTACTTTTTTTAGCAAATTTAATTGCCAAATCCCCTGTGCCAGTTGCGATGTCCAGAATGCTTTCCGGTTGGTGTTTGATAATTTTTTCCAACACTTTTTTTCGCCATTTAACATCGGTTCCAAAAGAGATTACACGATTAAGTTCATCGTAATTACCAGAAATGGTATCGAACATTTTTTCAACCTGCTCTTTCTTGTTGAGGGTAGAATCTTTATAGGGTGTTATTTTATTTTCTGAATCCATAACGGCTGCAAAACTACATATTTTTTGGTATTCAATGGTTAGGAATGTATTAAAATAGATTTGTGTTTTACAAAGTCTAACTTTTATTTTATTTATCTACATTTGTGATACTTATATTCCATATAATATTATGAAAATTATTATTGCAGGATCTGGTGAAGTAGGATTTCATTTAGCAAAACTTCTTTCTTTCGAGTCACAAGACATTACATTAATAGACACTAATAGAGAATCGCTCGCCTATGCAAGTTCGCATTTAGATATTCGTGTGGTGCGTGGTGATGCTACTTCAATTTCTGTGTTAAAAGACGCCAATGTTAAAGAAACAGATTTGTTAATAGGCGTTACTTCTAGCGAAACTACAAATATTACTACTTGTGTGTTGGCAAAGCAGCTAGGAGCGAAACATACTATTGCCAGAATAACAAATACCGAATTTATACATAATAGAGATGAGGTTGGTTTTGAAAAAATTGGAATAGATGAATTAATTTCACCAGAATCTCTTGCAGCGAAAGAAATTGAATTGTTATTAAATCAAAGTGCCTTTAACGATACTTATGAGTTTGAAGATGGTGCTCTTTTAATGATTGGATTAATATTATCAAGAACTACAGCATTTGTAGGTAAAACAGTAAAACAAGTAGCAGATTTAAATCCTGATTTAAAATATATGCCAATAGCCATACAACGCTATGCAACACAATATACTATAATCCCAAGAGGGGATACTAAGTTTAAAGAAGGGGATCGAGTTTATTTTATTACCACGCAAAAAGGTGTAGACGGAATTTATAAACTTACAGGTAAAGTAAAGATTGAAATAAAAAATGTAATGATATTGGGCGGAAGCAAGATTGGTTATAAAACAGCTAGAGATTTATGCGCTCATAATTTTAATGTGAAGCTTGTTGAGAAAGGTAAGGAAAAGGCCTTTGAAATAGCTGATGAGATACCAAACTGTCTTGTTATACACGGTGATGGAAGGGATGTTGAGCTTTTGGAAGAGGAGCAAATAAGTGATATGGATGCATTTATTGCAGTAACAGGTAATAGCGAAACAAACATTATGTCTTGTTTGGTAGCTAAATCTAAAGGGGTGAAAAAGACGATTGCTTTGGTCGAAAATATGGATTATTTTCAACTGTCTCATTCCATCGGAATAGATACCTTAATCAATAAAAAGCTATTAGCTGCGAATAATATTTTTCGATATATAAGAAAAGGAGAGATTGTTGCAATGACGAAGCTTAATAATATGAATGCCGAATTACTTGAGTTTATTGTTACATCAACTTCTGAAGTGTGTAATAAAGTAATTAAGAAAATTGATTTTCCACGCTCAGCTATTATTGGAGGAGTTATTCGTGATGGGATTGGTCAAATTGCCTTAGGTGATTTTGAAATTAAAAACGGAGACCGAGTGGTTGTATGTTGTCTGCCACAATCTATTAAGAAAGTAGAAAAACTATTTGTGTAATGAGTTCCTTTGTAAAACTCAATTATAAGATTATTTTTTATTTAATGGGCTTGCTCATTATGGTAAACGGTGGGTTTATGTTGTTGTCTTCCACCATAAGTTTTTACTATAAAGATGGGGTTGGAAATCAAATGGTAATTGCTGGAATTGTTACTATCTTATTGGGAGCGATTTTTATGTTTAGTACTAAAAATCATCGAAAATATCTTCAGAAAAGAGATGGGTATGTTATTGTAACATTTGGTTGGATTTTTATGTCGCTAACCGGAACATTACCGTATATTTTTACTGGCTCTATACCAAGTTTTACCAATGCTTTTTTTGAAACCATGAGTGGCTATACTACCACAGGAGCTTCTATTTTAAACGATATTGAGAGTGTTCCTTATGGAGTTTTGTTTTGGAGAAGCATTACTCATTGGATTGGTGGTATGGGGATTATAGTATTGGCAATTGCAATTTTACCATTATTAGGAATAGGAGGAATGGAGTTATTTGCTGCGGAAGCGCCAGGTCCTAGTAGCGATAAATTACACCCTAGAATTACCGATACAGCAAAACGGTTATGGATTATTTATGTAGGATATACTATTGCTGAAACTATTTTATTGAAAATTGCGGGGATGAGCTTTTTTGATGCAATAAACCATTCTTTAAGTACCTTAAGTACAGGAGGATTTTCAACTAAAAATTCAAGTATTGCATATTGGAATGACCAACCAATGATTCAGTATATCATTATGGTTTTTATGTTCTTAGCAGGAACTAATTTTGTTTTAAGCTACTTTATGTTTAAAAGAAAATTTCGAAAAATATTTCATGACGAAGAATTTAAATTTTATTTAATTGCAGTTGTAGCTATTTCTATAATGGCGTCGTTGGTGATATATTATCAGGTTGATATGTCACAATCGACAGTTGATCACCCTATGGTTTTGGGTAGGTTTGAAAGTGGGTTTAGACATAGTTTATTTCAAGTGTTAGCTATCATTACAACTACTGGATTTGTTAGTGCAGATTATACTATTTGGACTCCATTTTTAACCTTATTCTTTTTTGGGCTTATGTTTTTAGGTGGCTCGGCGGGATCTACTTCTGGTGGAATTAAAATAGTTCGACATATACTTTTAATTAAAAATGGATTGTTAGAATTTAGACGAACGTTACATCCTCGTGCTATTTTACCAGTTCGTTATAATACAAAAGCAGTACAGCAACCTATTGTATTTAATATCCTAGCCTTTTTTATACTGTATCTGTTGTCTTTTATTATTGGGGTGTTGGTCTTTTCCTGGATGGGATTAGATTTTAAAACCGCCCTAGGAGGTGCAGCCTCTAGTTTAGGAAATGTTGGCCCCGCTTTAGGAGATTTAGGTCCTGTAAATAATTATGCTTCATTACCAAGCCCCGCCAAATGGTGGTCTGCCTTTTTAATGTTGATAGGTAGATTGGAATTATTTACTGTATTGATATTGTTAACTCCTTATTTTTGGAGGAATCGGTAACTTTATTATGAAAGAATTAAGACTGTTTCAACTTGAAAATTACTCAGTGACCTATAAGTATAGACCGTTGAATAGTTATTCTTTTACCACTTTTTTAACCAAAACACCTTTATTGGTTTCTATTTTCACAAATAAAACACCTGTATTAAGTTGTGAAAGGTTAAGTTGATAATATCGATAGTTATCGAAACTGTAATTTTCTATGAAAACAATTTTTCCAGAAATGTCATAAACTGTAATTTTTTCAATTCCTATATTTTCGTTATTCTTTATAAAAAGGATATTCTTTACAGGATTTGGATAAACATTTATTAAGTTTTGTAACTCATTTTCGCTAATAGACAAATTACAATCCTCTGGACTGCTTACAATATTAATTTCTACATTTTGTTCTACAAGTATAAAACTATTATCTGCTAAAGGGTCATCCACTACAATACAAGTAAGGCTAGGGCAATCAAAAACAGAAAGCCAAAACATATTTAAATTATTCCCGTTTTTAATATTTATCATTTCTAGATTAGGGTTGTCACTAATCGTTGCTACTTCTAATATGCCGTTTAGCGATAAATCAAGAGTAGTAAATAGGTTGTTTCCGAGCGATACTTCTTCTAAAATAGGGTTGCCATTAAAATCTATATCGCCTATTAATTGATTATTGGATGCCCAAAACCTAAAAATATTTGGGTTATTTGATAAATCTATACTTGTTAATTGGTTATTTATTAAACTTAAATCCTCTAATAATGTATTATTAGATAAGTCGATACTGGTTAACATATTATTGCTACTTTCTAAATCTAAAAGACCTTGGCATTGCGTTACATCTAACTCAGTTAATTGGCAGTTACTAATAAATAGATTCTCTAAATTTGGATTATTAGGTAGATTAATGCTTGATAAGGGTGTGTTAGACGCCCAAACTTCTTCTAAAATGGGATTGTTTGTAAAATCTAAGGATTGGATTTGGCTATTAAAACAATAAATATTTATTAAAACAGGAGCACTTGTTAAATCAATATTTTGAATTGTAGTATTTACAAAATCTAACACTTGTAAATTGGGGCAATTTGTTATAGTTAATTCATTAATCGTTTGATCGCTTACCCCAAGCCCAAATAAATGTAATAAATTACTTGCATCTACAGATTGTAAATTATTTTTATGTAAAGCTAAATTAACTATATTAATTAATGGAGTTAAATCAACATTTGTAAGTTGATTCCCTCCAAGATTTAAAGTATAAAAAACAGGAGAAGTAATTAGAGAAAAATCTATTTGAGAAATAGTATTATCAAAAGCATCTAACCATTGTAAATTTACAAAAGCCTCAATACCTGTTAAATCGCTAATATTTTTGTTTTGGACTCCAAGGTAGGCTACGTTTTCTGCATCTACTGTTAAAAACTGTCCGTCTAAAATTCCTTCACTATCAATACCCGAATCTATTAATGCCTGTTCAAAATTGGGGTCGGGTACTTGGGTGTATTGCCCATAAAATTGTTGTATAAACAAAAAACAGCTTATTAATAATATTGAATTTTTCATAATAAAAATAATTAAAGCATCCTAATCCCGATAACAATCGGGACGGGATGCTTATTAAAATTAATGATTAATTATAAGTATAACACTTAATATTAAATCACTACCATCATAAATATGAAGATAATATGTCCCATTATTTAGATTAAAAGTATCTACTGTTTTTACAACATTGGTACTTTGATCACTATATTTAACCGTTTGATTTTCATCATAGATTACAATATCAAAGATTTTATAAGGTTGTAATGATAAATCAATCTCCAGTAAAGAACTTGTAGGGTTGGGATAATAATAAATTGGTGTTGGCAAAGGGTCACACTCTATATCACCCTCTAGGTCATCTTCGTTAACTACGCAAATTTCATTACTTTGACCACCATTAAATCCATCACCACAAGGGTTAGTACCCTGTACAGTAACTTTACCTGTTTGTGTGCCTGAAGAATGTGTACTTGCAAAGAAAAAATGCTTGGCATAATCTATATATTGCCAATAGGAAGGGTCTGGTGTCCCAGTATCATAATAATGTACTGGGTGATATGGTGCAGGAAAACTCCAAGAATAATAATCTGTACCCCCTAGCCATTTATTGTTTTCTAATACGTGACCAGCAGGGTTTCCAGCATCTGCTATATAATCTGTACCTATTAATTGGCTATCTTCTATCGTTTGTGGTAAACCTACCCAAATAGGTTGATTTACATTATCTATATCATTAATGTGATGCCCAATTAAAAAAGAACCACTAGAGCCTTCATCATCATTTGTGTTTAAATTGGTAACCGTTACAGATGCAGAGAACGGGTCAATTGGAGTAATTGAAACAGAAACATTATTGGTATTTTCTAAAACATTAAAATAACTTGCATCGTTATTGGTGTAAAAAGTGAATATACTGGTTTCACACACATAACAATCCTCTCCATTGTTTCTAATATAATCTCCACAAGTGTTACCATTAGAACCATCTGCTGATTCTGCACAGTTAGTGGAATCATAAATACGGGTTCCTTTATGAGTATCATACAAAAACAATATATGCCCCATGGTGTGTGAAACATGCTTATGCCAAGATAAAGGAGTAACTTCCCACGATGAAAAAGTATAACCTGCAATTAGCATCTCGGTACTATTAGCAATACCGTTTGAAACAAAAAAGTTGCCACCAGATAAAAGTTCATCAGCTAAATAAATATCAATACCATCTTGATGGTTGTTGGTATTAAAAATAGCATTAAAATTACTCCCTGTAGGGCTTGGGAAAGCAATAGAATCATCATAAATTTCATCTATAATACCATCCCAAACAAAATGAATGCCTAAAGGGTCAAAATCATCGTATAAGTTTTTTAATATTCTATTTACGGCTTCGGTAGTATAACCATAATGAGGCTCTTGTTCCTTATGTAATCTATGAATATAGAGTTTAATATAAAACTCATCATTGCTATGGTCTAAACCTTTTATTGTTTCTAAATTAATAAGGTTTGGAGATAAAGATTGGTTTGTTTTACAAACTAATGGGTTTTCTTGTGATGTGAAATCTGGTATTACTTGATTTACATCGATTTGAGCATTTACATTCATAACAATTGTTATAAATATACAAAAAAATAATAGTTTTTTCATAATTAAGTATTTTTAAGATTAATAAAAAAAGTACTTAAACTATTCGGGGGAGAGTAAAATAACGCTAGCAAATTGATTTTACATCACTAGTTTAGTGAGTTAACACCTCAAAGTTATAAAAAAAAAAAAACGTTTTCCAAAATATTTTAACATTTATTTTGGAACAGAACAGGATTCAATAACATTTAAACTAAAGAAAAGGTATTTAATAGAGTTTAGAGAGGTGATAAAATTAAATTGAAAGAATTAAGTTAGCGCTTCTTTAATTCGTTTCATAGCTTCAATGATGTCTTTATCTGAAGCTGCATAAGAAATACGAATACAATTAGGATCACCAAAAGCATCCCCTGTAACAGTAGCTACATTGGCTTCTTCTAGTAAGTATAAAGAAAAATCTGATGCGTTATTAATGGTCTTTCTTCGTAATGTTTTTCCGAAGTAATAGGTGATATTTGGGAATACATAAAAAGCTCCTTGAGGTTCGTTAGTAACAAACCCAGGTATTTCAGAAAGTAAATCGAGTATCATTTTTCGACGCTCCTTAAAAGCATCTACCATATAGCTGATTTTACTTGGTGAGCTTTCTAAAGCTGTGATAGTGGCACGTTGCGCAATACAATTGGCTCCACTAGTTATCTGCCCTTGCATTTTATTACAAGCTCTTGCGATCCAATCTGGTGCGCCTATGTATCCAATTCTCCAGCCTGTCATTGAGTAGGCTTTTGAAACGCCATTTACAACTACGGTACGATCATACATATCATCAAAAGCTGCCATAGAGGCATGATTCTCTGTGAAATTGATATGCTCATATATCTCATCACTGATAACAATGATGTTTGGATATTTTACTAAAACATCTGCTAAAGCACGTAATTCTTTTTCAGAATAAACAGACCCACTTGGATTACAAGGAGAGCTGTAAATCATCATTTTTGTTTTTGGTGTGATGGCAGCTTCCAATGCTTCAGGAGTAATTTTAAAATCTGATTCAATAGAAGTAGGAATCTCAATTGTTATGCCTCCAGCCAATTTGCTAATATCACTATAGCTTACCCAGTAAGGGGCAGGAAGTAATACCTCGTCACCTTTATTCAGTAAAACCATAGCTAAATTAGCTAATGATTGTTTGGCTCCCGTAGAAACTACAATTTGAGTTGGAGTATAAGTTAAGTTATTGTCACGTTTAAATTTTGTGATAATCGCTTGTTTTAAATCCCCATAACCATCCACAGGTGTATAGGCGTGATAATTGTCGCTTACTGCTTTAATAGCAGCATCTTTCACAAATTCTGGAACTGTAAAATCTGGTTCCCCTAGACTTAACCCAATAATATCTTTTCCTTGTTCTCTAAGTTCTCTTGCTTTAGCGGCCATTGCTAATGTAGCAGAAGTTGCCATAGCATTGATGCGACTGGATAATTTTGGATTCATGCTATTATACAGATAAGATAGGTTCTTTTCCTAAAGTTTTTAATTGGTTGAAATGTTCTGCTAATGCTTTTTGAAATGTTTTGTATTCATTATAAGGCAAGTTGAACTCCAAAGCGGTTTCTTTTACAATTTTGGCAATTTTACCATAATGAATGTGAGAAATATGAGGAAAAACATGGTGCTCTACTTGATGGTTTAAGCCACCTGTGTACCAGGATACAATTTTATTAGTAGGTGCAAAATTTGAAGTTGTGTAAAATTGATGAACCGCCCAAGAATGTTCCATAACACCATCTTTATCTGGTAATGGCATTTCTGTTTTAGGTACTACATGTGCTAATTGAAACACAACACTTAAAATCATGCCAGCTGTATAATGCATTACAAAAAAGCCGATAAGAACTTTCCACCAAACTATATCTAAAAGTAAAATTGGTAATACAATCCAAACAACATAATAAATAATTTTAGAAATAATTAAAATAGTCCATTCTTTCGCAGGATTTGGAAATTTACCATAGGAAAGTTTTCTTTTCAAATAACTTCTCATCTGCTTAAAATCTGTGGTAATTGCCCAATTAATGGTTAATAAACCATAAAGGAAAAAGGAATAATATTTTTGAAATTTATGTGCTTTAATCCATTTTGAATGTTTAGAAAAACGGATAATTCTTCCTGCATCAATATCTTCATCTTGTCCTTGAATATTGGTAAATGTATGGTGTAATACATTGTGTTGTACTTTCCAGTTATAAACATTTCCGGCAAGGATATAAATACTACTTCCCATTAATTTATTTACCCATTTTTTACTTGAAAAGGAATCATGGTTACTATCATGCATTACATTCATACCAACGCCTGCCATTCCAATTCCTATAACAATGGTTAATAGAAGCATTGCCCATTGCGGCATATCCACAGTTAATATTAAAACTAGTGGAATAAAAAACAGAGAAAACATAACAATTGCCTTGGAATATAATTTCCAGTTGCCTGTCTTTACAATTTTATTGTCTTTAAAATATTGATTTACACGTTTGTTTAGCGTTTTAAAGAATGTAGTAGATTCTGTTCTCGAAAAAGTTACTTGTTTATAATTCGCCATAGTCAAGTTTTTTTAGGGATAAATAAATTTAAAAATAAATTTAGATTAAAAATAATATACGAAATTACATATCTTAAACGGATAACGGGTAATTCTTTAGGTTATTTTTAACAAAGAAGAATTACTTTTGCAAAAGATTAGTTACTATGAAATTATTATTAAATTATTTTCCAGAGTTAACCGATACTCAAATTGAACAATTTGGACAGTTAAAAGAATTATATCAAGATTGGAACCTTAAAATAAATGTGGTTTCTAGAAAGGATATTGATGAGTTATATTTACGTCATGTACTACATTCGTTAGGGATTGCAAAGGTGCAGTCTTTTCTGCCTGGAACTAAAATTTTAGATGTAGGGACTGGAGGAGGGTTTCCGGGGATTCCGTTGGCGATACTATTTCCTGAAGTACATTTTCACTTAGTAGATAGTATTGGAAAAAAAATAAAAGTGGTGGAAGAAGTTGTTGAGGGTTTAGGTTTGCAAAATGTTAAAGCGACCAATGCTCGTGTAGAAGTTGTTAATGAGCAATATGATTTTATTGTGAGTAGAGCAGTAGCGCAGATGGAAACTTTTGTGCGATGGATAAAGCATTCGGTCGCTAAAAAAAGTCGCCACGATCTTAAAAATGGAATACTCTATTTGAAAGGAGGTGATTTAATGGAAGAACTTGAAAGTTTTTCTAAAGCGACTATTTACCCATTACAAGGTTATTTTAAGGAATCCTTTTTTGAAACTAAAAGTGTAGTCCATTTACCTTTAAAATATAAAAAAAGAAGATAATTTAAAAATGAAATAAAAAAAACTCTGAATTTTCATTCAGAGTTTTTTTGTAGGGATAAAATAAGTTTATCTATTAATGATAAATTTATCAGTTACTACCTTGTTTTCATTGGTAATTCTAATTAAGTAAGTTCTAGAATTTAAAGAAGAAACGTTTAATTGTTCGCTTATTGAAATAGTTGTTTTTGACAAAATACACAATGAATTCCTGTAAATTCTTCAAGAATAACATTTTGTTGTTCAGGAGGTGTACTGACGATTGTTTGAGCGATTAAGCCAGATACAAACAATATAAACATTGAACTTAGAGATGATTTTTTAATCATTTTTTGTAAGTTTTTATTTATTTAACGACGAAGATAAATTTATTTATCTAATTTTGTTCATTGAATTAAGGATTTGATTCGTTATTTATTTATTAATCAACAGTTTTTGTTTTAGAATAAATAAATTTTTAAAGATTTTATTAAAGATTATATAATTTATTGCAAACCTAAAAATTAAAAAAAATGAAAAAGAAATTACTTTTTATTATGATGTTTATTCTAACAATTGGAATGAGCGCACAATTTACACTTGAAGATGCAGAAGGAAATTTGATTGACGACGGGACAGTGTTAACTTTTAATGTAATTACTTATCCTGAAGCATCTTGGGATTTTTATGTTAATAATATCTCTACTACAGATAATATTAGAATGAAAATATTATTTGAAAGTGCTATTAATGCTGATGGTAGCTTGATGGAACTATGTTTTGGTCTTTGTTATACGGGTATATCTGTAGGTCAAATACTTCCTCCTGGAAATGATTATGTAGAAATATTACCGGGAGAACAAACTCCCTCTGGAAACCATATTTTTAATTCAGATCCAGGAAATGGTACAGACATAATAGAATATGTGTTTAGATATTACCAAATTGACACTAGTGGAAATGAAATAGGAGACCCATTAACAGTAACTTATAGGTATGATCCATTGTTAGGTGCTGAAGATTTTAATAATTTAAATGCTGTAATTGTATCTACCGTTATTAATAATGAAATGACTATAAATACTGATGAAGAATTGAACGTGTCAGTTTATAACTTACTAGGTCAGAAAGTTAAAGAGCAAAATATAGGTATTGGAAGACAAGTAATTGATATGTTGGGATTATCTTCTCAGGTGTATTTAGTTCAACTTAATAACAATTTTGGAAATTCTAAAACAATAAAAATAATTGTTAAATAAGGGTATATTTTTTTAAATATAATTAAAAACAAAAAAGACCATTTTTTTAAAATGGTCTTTTTTGTTTTTATAAAGAATGGGATTATTTTATAATGACTCTCTTTATTTCTTTTTGTGTACCATCTACAATACTTACTAAGTAAATACCTGGAGTTAATTTAGATAAATCTATAGCTGTAGAATTTGTAACATTTTTTTGACTATGAACAGTTTTTCCTACTATATCTAGAACCTTAATTTCAACAGTATTTTCTGTTGAAATATACAATAAACCATTAGTTGGATTTGGATACAATATAATTTTACCTAAACCTTGACTATTGCTAACACCAAGAATATAACTTGAATTAATAGACTGCATAACTTCTTTTGAACCGTTGTTCTGAATAAAAGCGATTACTTCTAAATCATCATATTCTTCAATATGTGTACTGCTTAAATTAAAATTAAAGGAATTTGTTTCTAATACATCATGTGTGAAATTTATAAGTGTCCCACTTGCATTAGGTAGCATTTTTAGCATCACGTTTGTAAAAAAACTTTCTCCGTTATTCATGATATTTCCAGTTGTTTCTTTTTCTACAACTGCTACGTGCAAGGTGTATTCTCCATTTAAATAAGGCATGGTAGTAACATCTACATCAATACTTGTTCCTGTAATTGTATAGTCTACAGTCATAACAAAATATGCAGGTACTTCTAATGCATTATTTAATTTGTTTTGAAGTGCAGCAGTATTAAAATCGGTGCTTTCTTTACTGTCTAAAATCAGTACTGGTATGGCATTAACTCCATAATAATTCCTTCTAACTCCTCCTTCTGCGGTATAATATGGGTCGCCAGGAGCAGGCCAATTCATTTGATATTTTACAAGAGAAAATTTGTTTTCATTACTATTCAAAAACGCATCATTAAAATAGTTTAAGTTAAATGTAGCGCATGGTCCACAAGTTGAACTAGTAAATTCCTCATATAAAGGAATTCTTGTCGCAATAGTACTTACTACGAAAGTCTCGTTTGTTCTTTCGTCATTTAAAATGTCATCATCATTTCCGTTTCCGTTTAAGTTAGAAACCCAAACTTTTACAGAATGATCTCCAGGTGAAGCATTCCATAAATCATTGTGAGAGAAATTATACTCTTCATTTGCACTTAAATTTAAGCCTGTTAATGACTGTGTGTATGTTGTTCCGCCATCTACTTGCCAGTTAAGGTCAATTGAATCAATATTGTTTGTTCCGTTATTTATAAAACTCCCACTTATTGTTTTGTTCTCAGCTAATTCTATCGCATCAATATCTAATGATAAAAGTTTAGCATCATTGTCAGGTATTATTGAAATTGAAATGTCATCTAAAACAACAGCATAACCACCACGATTTTCTGCTTTAAATCTAATTCTTGTAGTGCTTGTTGGGTTTAAAGATGCTAAATCTATTCCTTCGTAAACATATTGATCGAGGTTGTTGTTATAGGCGTTAAAAATAGTCCAGTTAGATCCTCCGTCAAGAGAATATTCTAAATAAAGATAATTTTGATTGCTTGCTAATTTTTTATGCAAATGCTTAAAACTTAATCTGTAATCCCCAGAAGATAAATCTAAAGTAGGAGTGCTTAAAGAGGTGGTATAGTTGTTAGTTGATGCATTGTAAAAAGAGGCACTTGATACTCCGTTTATTGGGCATGTTGCGCCGCCTGCATTTCCATCACAATCTATCCAAGAAACAGATCCATTATGAAATTCTTGAATCATACTTCCAGGGATCCCTCCCTCAAATGCTTCAGTAAATTGTGCATTCATAGTTGCACAAAAAGTAATAGCAAATAATAAAATAATTTTGTTTTTCATGAGTATATATTTAAAATTAAAATTTTAGAATGTTACAGTTAAGTTAGCTGTAAATCCGGTGTTTTCTGGCACAAACCTGCATACACCGCCTACACATATTAGTCCGCCACGTTGGCGTCCATAATTCATAGCAAATCTAGTTCTGCCCTTTGAGTAACTTCCTCCAAAACTATAATAATGTATTTCCTCTTCACCACCATAGTTCCAGGAATCTGCAGCATAAACGGCTAAACGAGAATTAAAATTATATTCTAGTACTCCTGCAGCCCAATTTTCTCTATCTTCATTAGTCCATAAATGTTGTGCTACTATGCGTACTGATTTTCCACCATCAAATTTTCGCGTTCCTTCAGCTACAAAAATAGAAGCTTGAATATCGCCTTGAGTACCTAATGGCCCTCCGTGAACAATTCCTTCATCCACAATTGTATTTTGGAAGGTGGCAACAGTACTCCAGTCTTTATTCCAACGGTTTTTAACTTCGATGCTATAGTCTCTATAAAGTCTTGGTCCTTTACCAATAAATTCAGCTTTATACCATCTGTTTTCAATGTTATATTCCGCATCTAATCCAGCCCAATAAGAGAAATTTACTGCAATTTTTGTTCTGTATTTTCCAAACCAAGTATCTTTTTTAAATTTATAATATAGGTCTAATTGAGTTCCTACTTCGCCAGAGCGTTGGTCGAAAGATTCAATAATTAATCTGGGTTGTGCATTGTAAACATAGATATTGGTAAGCATATAATCTTGTTGCTTTGTCAACGCTGGTGTGTAATTAATAAGTTGTTGATTGTAAATATTTCCTTCCGCTAAGCGATCTGAATAAAAGGAAAAATTTTCTAATCGTCTAAAGGTTGCATTGATGCCTAGACCTTTTCTTGCATATCCTAAATCTACTTGCATAGAAGTTCCGTCGTATAACTTATTTGAAGATAATTGTCCTTCGTTAGCAATTACATCTGGGTCTTTAATATTTCCTTCAATACCTCCGTAAAAATCTCCTACAACAAAATTCAATCTCCCTCCATAAGCATTAACTGTACTAGGTATCGTGTCATTGGTTCCTGTGCTTTGGTATCGCCCCACATAACTCGCTCCAAAATCTAAATCGAAGCTTTCAATATTTAAAGCAGTACTTAAATTAATATTTGCATCTACACCCTGTACTGTTCCGTCAGACACTTCAAATCCGATACGCTGATTTCCGTAAACACCAGTAATGTCTAAATAATCTAAAGGTGTAAATTTTACTCGTATCCCTTTTAATGCACTATTAATTCCTAATTGGCGTTCTTCCCAGCTACGTAATAAAAGGCCACTACCAAATTGTTCGTAAAAGTACCCTCCTGTAATATCTATGGTTTCTGTTTTAAAGTTTAAGTAGTAAGTCCCAATCCCGTTTTCGCCATCATAAATAGGTGCGTATCCTAAAAGTGCAGAAGGAATATAAGATTCGTATTGAACACCAGCAGTGATTTTTCCTAAAGTGTAATCAAGTTTAAAATAATTATTTGCTCTAAATTGATCTTCAGGTGCTTCAAAATTAAGTCCCTCATCGTCTAAAAGCCATTGTGAATTGGATTCGAATCCGCCAAAAAAATAGCCGTTATCTTGTGAAAATGTTAATGTACTAACCAATAGTGCAGCACAAAAAAGTATTTTTTTCATTTAGGTTTGTTTGAAAGGTTTGTAAGTGTTGAGGTTATTTAGATAACTCTTTTATTTTTTCATAAAGTTCATCTTCAGAGCCTGGGCTATAGCCAGAGTGTCTAAAAACAATTTTACTATCTTTTATAATAAGAGTAAGAGGGACTGTAGAAGCACCTAAAGCTCGTTTTAAATCGTTGTTAGTGTCAAGCAAGACTTTGTAATCCCATCCCTTGCCATTAACCAGTGTTTTCACACGTTTTACAGTTCGGCTATCATCAACAGAAACAGCAATAAGTTCTACGCCAGTTTCATCTTGCCAGTCTTCATATACGTCACTTATAGCATCTAATTCTTTAATACAAGGAACACACCAAGTTGCCCAAAGTGATAATACGATTACATGGTCTTGATTTACTATGTCTTGGATATTAACTGTTTTTCCTTCCATTGTTTTTACTTCAATGTTGGGGACATTGTTTTGCGAAAAAGCATTAAATGTCAATGTTAAGATTAAAAGGAGCAGTATTTTTTTCATAGTATGTTATTGTTTAAGTAGCGAAAATAATTAAAATTCTATTAAAAGTGATAATTTAACAAGATGAATGTAAGGTTCTTATTTTTTTCGTCACTAATGTTTTCTTTTTTAGATTTTCTATTACATTTGTAAGAAATATAATAATTAGAATACCTATGAAACTTTCACAAAAAATTCTTTTAATTTTTATTCTTGGAATCTTAATTTCATGTAGTAAAACTGAAGAAAACATCCCCATTATCAATATTGATAATCTAATTTTAACAAGTGACTCTAATGATGGAATATTAATTATAGACGAATTAGCTAATTTTATTGCTACAGGTGATGATGAAGTAGATTATACAGATCAAGCAATTTTTTATGTAAATCAAACTGAAATTATAGGATCAAGTTATGTTTTTGATACAGAAGGAGCCTATTCTGTAAATGCATCTTATGGAGGTGTAAATAGTAATGTGTTGGATTTTAATGTGATAGATGGATCTGAGAGAGTGCTTTTAATTGACACCCGAAAAGCTCTACGGAACCAAACGGTTACATTTTCTTTAGTAGACCCTGAAGGAAATGATATAACGTCATCTGCTACTTTTTATGTAAATAATACGGAAATAAATGGTCATACTTTTTCATCTAGTGATGTTGGTGATTTTGAAGTATATGCAGAGTATGAACTTGCAGGAGATACAGAGGTTACAGAAATAAAGGAATTTGAAGTTTTTATACCAAAACGAAAAGTGGTACTAGAAGATTATACAGGAACTTGGTGTGGGTTTTGTCCAAGGGTTGTTGCAGCAATAGATTCTATTAGGGTATTAACCAATGATATTGCAGTAGTCGCAATTCACGAAACAGCTAACAGTAATCCTGATCCTATGCATTTTCCACAAGTTCAAGATTTAAAAGATGAATTTGGAGTTGATGGTTTACCAGCCGCAAGAATTAATAGAACATCTAGTTGGGGTCCTCCTTATGAAACAGGAGGGATAATAGGAGTGGCAGGATCGAATACAGATTTTGCAATCGCAATTAAGTCTCAATTAATAGGTAGCAACCTTACAGTTGAAGTAAAAGTGGTTTATGAAGAAGGATCTACTCCTGGTGATAAATTAGTAGTTTATCTTGTTGAAAATGGAATTTTACATGATCAAACCAATTATTTTAATACCGATGAAACGAGTCCTTTTTATGGACTGGGTAATCCGATACCAAATTTTGAGCATAATGATGTGTTAAGAATGTCTCTAACTCAAGTTTTTGGAGATAATATTACTGCTACTGGAGCATTAGATACCTATACAAGAAATTTTAATACAACGATTCCGTCAGAGTATAATGCAAATAATCTTGGCTTTGTGGTGATGGTAGTAAGTGATGATAATACTGCAAGAAACGCTCAGTTTGCAGATGTAAATGAAGATAAAGCATACGAGTAAGCAACTCTCACTATATTTAGAACATAAAAAAACCATCTCAATAAATCGGGATGGTTTTTTTATGCACTACAATTTTAAATTACTCCAAAAATGGGTATCTATAATCTGTAGGTGTTACAAATGTTTCTTTTATCATTCTAGGAGAAACCCAACGATTTAAGTTAAGTTTACTTCCTGCTTTATCATTTGTTCCGCTTCCTCGTGCTCCACCAAATGGTTGATGACCTACAACAGCTCCTGTTGGTTTGTCGTTGATATAAAAGTTTCCAGCAGCATTCTCTAAAATTTTAACTGCCAGTTCTAATGCATAACGATCTTCGCTAAATACAGCTCCAGTTAATGCGTATTCGCTAGTTTCATCTACTAAGTGTAACGTTTCTTCCCATTTGTTTTCATCATAAATATAGATAGTCATAACAGGTCCAAATAATTCCTCACGCATAGTAGTGTACTTAGGATTAGAAGTAACAATAACCGTTGGGTCAATAAAATAACCTTTCTCTTTATTGTAGTTTCCTCCAGCTATAATTTCAGCATCACTGTCTTCTTTTGCTTGATCAATATAACGTGCTAACTTATCGAAAGAACGTTCATCGATTACTGCTGTTATAAAATTACTCATATCTTCTGGTGATCCCATTTTAAAGGAGTTCATATCTTCTAAAAGATAGGTTTTAACATCATCCCAAATATTAGAAGGAATATAACAACGACTTGCAGCACTACACTTTTGTCCTTGAAACTCAAATGCTCCTCGAGAAATAGCAGTAGCTACTTGTTTTGCGTTAGAAGTTTTGTGAGCAACAATAAAATCTTTTCCACCTGTTTCGCCTACAATACGAGGATAGGTTTTGTAAAGATGAATATTGTCACCAATATTTTTCCAAATATCTCTAAATACTCCAGTAGATCCTGTAAAGTGAACTCCAGTAAAGTCAGGACTTTCTAAAAGTGTATCTGTAATCATTGCAGAATTACCCATCACCATCTGGATTACTCCTGGAGGTACTCCAGCTTCAATAAATACATCAAGTATTACTTTTGCAGAATACACTTGGCTTCTGCTAGGTTTCCAAACAACTACATTGCCCATCAATGCTGCACTTGAAGGAAGATTTCCGGCAATAGCAGTAAAGTTAAAAGGCGTAATTGCGTAGATAAATCCTTCTAATGGACGGTATTCTAATCTATTCCATGCTCCTGAAGTAGACTCAGGTTGTTCAGAATAAATTTCAGTCATAAATTGTACATTAAAACGCAAGAAATCTATCAATTCACAAGCCGCATCAATTTCAGCTTGATGAATCGTTTTAGATTGTGCTAACATTGTAGCTGCATTTATTTTTGCTCGGTAAGGACCCGCAATTAGTTCGGCAGCACGTAGGAAAATTCCTGCGCGTTGTTCCCAAGGCATTGCAGACCATTTTTTACGAGCTTCCATAGCAGTTTCTATAGCAAGTTCAATATGCTTTTTTTCTGCTTTATGGTAAGTTCCAATTATATGTTGATGATCGTGTGGAGGTGACATATTTAAAGTGTCGCCAGTTTTTATTTCTTTTCCATTAATATAAAGAGGAACTTCTACTGTACTGTTGTACATTTTTTTATAAGCTTCTAATACCTCTTCACGTTCTGGAGACCCAGGCGCATAACCTTTTATAGGCTCATTTATAGCTAAGGGTACTTCAAAAAATCCTTTTCCCATAATATGTATTTTTATTAAAACATTATTTGCTACAAAGGTACAAATTTCAGTGATGAAAAGGAATAGTGAGAATCGAATCTTTTTTGTAAGTTTCCACTTTATTATGAGTCATTATAAATATGTGTACCGTAAGTTTTATTCCAAAATCTAATAGTGATTTCATCTTAACATCTAATAGAGATGAATCGCCTAATAGGAACACGTTGTCGCCTAAAGTGTATGCTGTAAATGGTGCAGATTTATTGTTTCCTAAAGATGAAGTTGCTGGAGGAACTTGGATTGGAGCAAGCAGTAAAAAAAGATTAATTTGTTTGTTAAATGGGGGCTTTGAACCTCATATTCCGAAGAGAAAATACAGGCTAAGTAGAGGAGTGATTGTAACCGATTTATTAACTTCTGAAAACGTTGTTGAAAAAATAAAAAACTACAATTTTATTGATATTGAGCCCTTTACAATTATAGTAGTTGATTATAAAGAGGAACTGCATTTATATGAATTGATTTGGGATGGCAAGAATAAACATTTTATTGAAAAACCATTACAAGCTACTATTTGGTCCTCAACATTATTGTATTCTGAAACGATTAAGAACCAACGGGAAGAATGGTTCTCTGGGTTCTTAAATTCGACTGAAATAATTACTGAAGAAAGTATTTTAAACTTTCATAAAACAGCTGGTATAGGGAATAAAAATTCTAATCTTGTAATGGATAGAGGATTTGTACGTACTAAGAGCATTACTAGTTTTAAAAAACAAAAAAATAATTTTGTAATGCGATATGAAGATTTACAAACCCAAAAAGTAAGTATAAACAGCCTATGATTCATTCTGGAAAATTAATTGTTTTAGCCTATCCAGATACTTTTGTTAGGATGAGTGATGAGTGGCAATGTAAGTTGTTACCTCTAGTTGGTTTGGGTACGTTTAAGCAGATTAAAGCGGGACATGCCGCTATTGTTCTTATTGAAAACGAAACTGGAGAAGCTAACTACTACGATTTTGGTCGCTATGTGACTCCAGATGGTTATGGAAGGGTAAGAAGCGCTAGTACAGATGCAGAATTAGAAATCCCTTTTAAAGCAAAATTAGTAGGAAATGGCCCTTTAGAAAATCTTACTGAATTTTTAATTTGGTTGGATGCTAATCCACAAAAAACTCATGGAGAAGGTAGGTTATTGGCCTCTGTTTGCGAAGAAGTTAATTTTGAACAAGCCCGGAGTTATATTTTAAAATTACAAAAAAAAGGAAGTATTCCCTACAGAGCTTTTAAAAACGATGGTAGTAACTGTGCTCGTTTTGTAACCGAAACAATTTTAGCTTCGATTAAAAATAAAAAGATAATTAAGACACTATATCATAACAAGCGATTTTCACCTAGCCCAGTTGGAAATGTTGAAATAGCTGCAAGTTCTGGTGTTTTTGAAACGTATAACGGTATATTAAAAGAATATACAAGCACTGCGTTAAAAGAAAATTTAATCAATTATTTTCATAGAGAGAAAAAAGGAAATGTTGAAGAAAGAATACTTCCTATGTTACCAAACAATATTCATAAACTTTCGGGCTATGGGAGCAATGCTTGGTTTGAAATTGAACATTTAGAGACTACAGATAAGTTATATAAAATTAAACGTTATAACGATTTGCACGAAGTAGATTATATTGGGCTTTATGAGGTAAATAATGATTTTAATGTTTTTGAAGACTTTCAAATAACCTACGATTCTCATTGCGAATTTTGTCATGTGATTCAGAATAACAAAAAAATAAAACTTCAGAAAATAAAAACGTGTCCTGAGTTTAGTTTGCTTCAAAAAGCAGCTTCAGCTTAGTAAATTGCTGCAGAAATCGAAAAGAATAATAAAGCTGCTATTGTAGACCCAATAAAGAAAGTAATGTTTAATAGGACAAATTTAAATAGTGTCATTAAACGGCGTTGTTTGTAAAAATTTCTTAATGCTTTATAAAAATAGAAAGGCCCTATAAAAGTTATTGTAATTCCTGCGAAAATACCATCATTTAATATTAAATCGGGTATAAAACAAATAAGTAATAGTAGAAAAACAAAACTAAAAATATGGAATATAAAGATTAGATGTTCCATATAGTTATAGTTCTTCGTGGAATAGAAAATCCAAAAGAAGAACGCAAAAAATGGTGCAAAAAAGAATAAGAAAAAGGGGATTTTGGTCATTAAATATTGTGCAAACCCAAAGGGGTTTTCTAGAGCTCTATCAATTGCATTATTTTTATTGTAGATCCATTTATTTAGGCTAGTTTTTTGATGCTTTAAACTATCTAAAGCAATCTTTGGGTTTTTTATTTTAGTGTTATTGTAAAATTCTCTGTATATATAAAAACGTTTTATAGTTCTAGTTGACCACTGTATTGTGTCTAAATCTACGTCGGATAAATAACGAGTTTCTAAATTATTTTTTTTGAGTATTGAGTCAATTTTCGTTTTTAACGAATCTGTATTTGTAATTGTTGAAGGGTTTCCATCTATTTTAGCAGAAAAATTATTATTTGAGGTGTTAAAATTACTTGAGAACCCCTGAAGTATGAAATAGATAATCGAAACACTTAAAAAAAAACGAAACGGATTTGCATATTTTAAACGCTGACCGTTAACGTAATTTCTGGTAATAGTACCTGGCTTGAATAAGAGATCTTTAATAGTATAGCGAAGCCTTGAGTCGTAAGTAAAAATACTACTCACAAACTCTTGAAAAAAATCGTTGAGAGATAGTTGTTTGGTGCTGTTAAGCTGAGAGCAATTAGAGCAATATTTATCTGTTAATTCTAAAGGATGCCCGCAATTTAAGCATTTAGTGCCTTTAAATTCAGCAGCCTTTCTTCTTAGATTTTTTGATAATTTGTTTTTACCCATTAAGTAAAGATACTGTTCTTTTGGAGTGTTAAACTATTGATTGTTTATGCTCGTAGAGTTACCTTTTCCCATGCCAATGATACGATCGTAACGTCCACCTAATTTTCTATAGTATACTAATACGGTGTATTCATTTTCTGTTTGCCAATAATTACCACAAACTGCACCTTGATCAATGGTGCCATCTCTATTGACTAAAACATATTTAAAGTTATAAAAACCTTGTTTAAAAAGTCTGTCGTTTCTGTAAGTTCCACTATATTCATCATAAATCATATAGGTACTTTCGTCTATAGACCAATTATTAAAATTGCCATATAAATGAAGTTCTTTATCTTCAATATCTTCAAAGTATTGAAGATTAAAATGTACCCTAGCATAATCAGCTTCGATATTTATATCTTTAGTGGCGTCAAGAACTCTAACTTCAAAATTTCCATTTATATCAGGGTTGTAAGTATAAGGTCTATTGTAACGCGCTCCATTTGTATATAAATAATTGTTGTAAATATCGGTTAGTTCAATAAAACGAATACTAGAAGTTGCTCCTCTTATATCTTTATTGTCAAAAAACAAAAATTCATTGCCACCAAAAAAAGAGGACTCTTTATCATACTTATAAATTAATTGGGAACCTATGGTGTATTGAGGTTTTAAATTAGTGATAGTGTTTTTTAAATTACTATTTTGCATTACAAGGACATTAACTGTTTCTTTTGGGTTTATTAGACGAATGTCTTTGGAATCTATTATAAATTGAACAACTTGCTGAGTTTCAATGTTCTTAAGATCTCTAGACCTTTTAATGTATGTAGGAACACCCACTAAGTTTTCGATTATCATAAATTTTCTTGAAAAAACTAACTCACCGTAATCGTCATAAATACTGATTAAGTAATTTCCGCTTTTTGTAAGCCTCTTTGTGTCACTATTGGGGATAGTAAGTTTATAATGCGAAAAAATTTGTAGTGTATTAAAAGAGTTATCATAATCATAAATCCGAACATCATCAAATCCGTTTAAATATTCACCTTTAGAAAAATCACTTAGTGTCCAATCAAAATCATGATGCGTTATTCTGTAATAAAAATCGGCTTCTTCACCATTTAGAGCATCAAAAGTTAAAGAAAGTTGATCCCCTAATCTAATAATTGGAAGTTGACTTTGTCTAGTGTTGCCATTGAATTGAATTGAATTTATATATTCAGGTTCAATTTTCTCAACAACTTGTGCTGAAATAGTTAAAGAAACTAGAATAAGAAATAGGTTAGTTAAAATGTTCTTGTGCATGTAATAGTTAGTTTAAAAGGTTAAAGATAAACAATTATTATGCCTCAATTTTGAATAAATAAAATTCATTAATTATGGTAAAGAAAATTTAGCAATTAATATGCTTTGCATCATTAATTTTTCTAAATTTGCATGCTCGTAAAAAGCGAGCTTCTAAATAGAACTTTAATACAATTATTTTATGTCTAAAGACATTAAGATTAAGAAAGGTCTAAACATTCGTTTAAAAGGCGAAGCGAGCAAAACTCTTTCAAAAGCTCCGCGATCCAGGACGTTCGTTATTAGACCCTCAGATTTTCATTTAATCACACCCAAAATGGAAATTAAAGAAGGAGTAAAATTACAAGCAGGTGATGTTATTTTTCATTCTAAATCCCAAGAAGAGATAAAGTTTGTTTCTCCAGTAAGCGGAACACTTTCAAAAATTGAAAGAGGAGCGAAGCGTGTAATTAAAGAATTGATTATTGAAGCAGACCAGCAAGATGTCTATAAAGATTTTGGAGCTGTGAATGTGGATTCAATGAATTCAGAAGAAATTAAAAAACATTTATTAGCAACTGGTTGTTGGCCTTTTATTAAACAAAGACCATACGATGTTATTGCTAATCCAGAGGTAATGCCAAAAGCAATTTTTGTTTCGGCATATACTACGGCTCCGTTAGCTGCGGATTATGATTTTACTTTATCGGGTAAAGAAAAAGAAATTCAAGCAGCAGTTACGGCACTTAGTAAATTAACAAACGGGACAGTTCACGTTGGTGTCGGAGCAAATGGTGCCAGTGTTTTTAATGGATTAAATGATATTTCTATACATGCTGTTTCAGGAATTCATCCTGCAGGAAATGTAGGTACACAAATAGGTGAGATTGATCCAGTAAATAAAGGAGAAACCGTATGGACAATTACTCCACAAGATTTAGTAATCATTGGTGAGTTATTGTTAACGGGAAAGTTTAATGCAGAAAGAGTAATTGCATTAGGCGGTTCTTCAGTAAAAATCCCAAAATATTATACTACAAAAATTGGTGCTGAGGTTTCAACATTTGTATATGATTCTGGTTTGAATGAAGAAAATGTAAGGGTGATAAGTGGTAATGTACTTTCGGGAGAAAAAATTTCTTTAAAAGGTCACTTAGGATTTTATCCAAACACAGTGACAGTGATTCCTGAAGGGGATGATTACGAGCTTTTTGGCTGGTTACTCCCAGTTTTTAATAAAGAATCTATAACAAGAGCACTTACTTTTAGTTGGATGATGCCTAAGAAGGAATATACATTAGATACCAACACCAATGGTGAACATAGAGCATTTGTTTTAACGGGTAACTATGAAGAAGTATTTCCGTTAGATATCTATCCAATGCAAATTTTAAAAGCTTGTATGGTAGGGGATCTTGATAATATGGAAGCTTTAGGAATGTACGAAGTAGCACCAGAAGATTTTGCACTTACAGAGTTTGTATGTGTATCAAAACAGCCACATCAAAAGATAATTAGAGAAGGGTTGGATTTAATGTATAAAGAAATAGGATAACGTTATGGGAATTAAACAAAAACTAGATGCGTTAAAGAAAAAATTTGAAGGCACAAAAATGCAAGCCTCATTTGGTGCATTTCATACCTTTTTATATACTCCTAACGATACGACAAAATCTGGATCTCACATTAGAGTAGCAGACGATTTAAAACGTACCATGAACATGGTAGTGTTGGCGATGGTGCCAGTACTTATCTTCGGAATATTTAACACAGGTTACCAACATTTTTTAGCTTTAGGAGAAATTGAAAGAGCCGCCAACGGGTTTTTTAGTGCAACTTTTTGGTCTTGGGATAATTTTTCGGTTGGAGCAATAGCAGTTCTGCCATTAGTTATTATATCTTATGTTGTAGGACTTGGAGTTGAATTTATATTTGCAACCATTAATAACCACGAAGTAGAAGAAGGTTACTTAGTAACTGGGATGTTAGTGCCATTAATTGTACCTATTGATATTCCAATTTGGATGCTAATAGTTGCTATTGTTTTTGGTGTAGTAATTGGAAAAGAAGTTTTCGGTGGTACTGGAATGAACATTCTAAACCCTGCATTAACTATTAGAGCATTCTTATTCTTTGCATATCCTACTTGGATGAGTGGTGATAAAGTTTGGGTTTTAGGAGCAGAAGCGATGAAAGGACAGCCTGATGCAATATCTGGAGAAACTGTATTAGGGGCCTTAGCGCAAGGAGGTGAAGCACCTAGTGTTATGGATATGTTTTATGGGTTTATGCCCGGCTCCGTTGGAGAAACTTCTGCACTATTAATATTATTAGCAGGAATCTTCCTTATTTATACAAAAATAGCAAGTTGGAGA
>JAUVAS010000075.1 GCA_030591585.1 Flavobacterium sp.
AAACTTCAACCTTACGGGTGGTTTAGGGCTTATTTCAAGTAGGTTAGCTGTAGAAGGACCCTTATTTAAAAGTAAAGGATCATTCTTAGTAGCAGGTAGAGGTTCGTATGCACATTTATTTCTAAAACTAGCCGATGAAGATAATAGCGCTAACTTTTACGATGTCAACCTAAAAGCAAACTACGAGCTTAACAAAACAAACAAACTATATCTTTCTGGGTATTTTGGAAGAGATACCTTCGACTTTGGTTCTGCTTTTGAAAGTAGCTACGGAAACCTGTCTGGTAACCTACGTTGGAATCACATCTTTAACGATCGTTTATTCTCTAATACGTCTCTTATTTATAGCAAATACGATTATGATTTGGGTATAAACGCACTGGAGTTTGATTGGGTATCGTCTATAAAAAACTTCAATGCTAAATATGACCTTGAGTACTATGCAAGCGATACCTTTAAATTAGACTTTGGTATTAGCGGTATCTATTATGATTTTGACCCGGGTGCAATTAATCCTACTACAGATACTTCTTCAATTAATCCTTTTCAGTTAGATTTTAAAAAGGCATTTGAGACAGGGCTTTATGTAAGTGCCGAACATAAAATTACAGATAAACTTACCGCACAATACGGGTTGCGTTACAGTAGTTTTACAAGGCTTGGAGGACAATCTATGGTAGATTACGAAAACAATCAGCCAGTTGTGTATAATGAAGAACTAGAAATTTACGAGGAAGGAACGCCTATTGGTGAAACCGAATATGAAAAAGGGGAAAGCATAAAAAACTTCGGAAACTTAGAACCTCGTGTATCACTTGCATACCAATTAGACCAATCTTCGTCTATAAAAGGATCGTTTACTAGAATCGCACAATACATTCATTTACTTTCTAATACTACTTCAGTAACACCTTTAGATGTTTGGACACCAAGCGGAAAGTTTATAGAGCCACAGGTATCCAATCAGTATGCAGTTGGGTACTTTAAAAACTTTAAAAACAGAACCTATTCCTTAGAGGTAGAAGCCTATTATAAAACCGTAGAAAACAGAATAGATTATATAGATGGGGCTAACTTAATTGGTAATAATACCATAGAAACCGAAATACTAAACGGTGAGTCTAGAGCCTATGGACTAGAATTTTTACTTCGGAAGAGTAAGGGGAGATTCACAGGGATGTTAGCATATACTATTTCTAAATCCGAACAACAAACCTTGGGTGCAAGTGCAGGAGGACCAGGTATTAATAATGGCGACTGGTACAATACAGCCTACGACAGAACCCACGATTTTTCAGTTACAGGAAGCTACAGAGTAAACGACAGATGGTTTTTTGGCACCAATCTAGTGTTTCAGACAGGACGACCCGTAACCTATCCAAATGGACAATATGTATACGAAGGGATTTCTATTGCTAGTTATTCCGATAGAAATTCAGATAGATTACCCGCATACCATAGGTTAGATCTTTCGGCTACCTATATTCCTAAGAAAAATAGGGATAGAAAATGGCAAAGCGAATGGGTTTTCGGAATCTATAATGTCTATAATCATAAAAATGCCGCATCCATTTCCTTTGGTCAAAATAGAGAGACTGGAATAAATGAAGCAACCAGAACTGCAATATTCGGTATCGTACCCTCAGTAACGTATAATTTTAAATTCTAAAACAATGAAAACACTAATATATATACTCGCAATGATAAGCATCATCACCACATCGTGTACAGATGTTATAGAGGTAGATGTTCAAGAAGCAGCACCTAGACTGGTAATAGAGGCTTCGATAGATTGGGAAAAAGGAACCCAAGGAAACCAACAAACCATTAAGTTAAGTATGTCAACTCCGTATTTTAATACTACGGTTATAGATATCGTAACAGGAGCATCAGTAAAAGTAACTAACGACAGTAATAATACAATGGTGTTATTTGCAGACCAAAACAATGGGGACTATACCACCAATAGTTTTCTGCCTGTAAGTAACCAATCGTATACCCTAGAGGTGATTCATAATGGAGAAACCTATATCGCTCACGAAACATTGATGCCTGTGGTAGCTATTGAAAATATATATCAATCTACAGAAAATGGCTTTAACGATGAAGTCTTAGAAGTAAATATAGAATTTAACGATCCTATAGACATGGAGAACTTTTACCTAACAAAGTTTGCTGTACTGGGAGATCTCATTCCAGAATTGTATGATATTTCAGATAAGTTTACCGATGGTAACCTTATGAATATATTTTACGAACGTGAAGAAGATGAAGACATCAATCAAACAGAGTTTGAACCTGGTGATATGGTGGATATCTATCTATATGGTATTTCAGAACAGTACTATAACTATATGCAGTTGTTAATATCGCAATACGATACTGGAGGCCATTTTAGTGCTACACCAGTACTATTAAAGGGAAATTGCATCAATCCAAACCATCCAGAAAAGTATGCCTATGGGTATTTTAGAGTAACGGAAGTTGTGAAGGATACCTATACCTTTCAGTAAAGAGAATAAATAACAGTCAATTTGTTATTGCGGGTGTTTTGCACTATGCGATGTCCTGAGATTATGTTGTTCCCAACTAAGTTGTCACACTGAGCCTGTCGAAGTGCTAAGTGTAGTCGAAGTATCGAAGTGCTGAGCCGAAGTACCGAAGCATCGACTTGACGTACTTGTCCTCCATAGCTTTTTAGCGAAGGAGGAGGAGGGAAGCATAATGTGTGTGAAATGGAAATTAAACAATTAACTTTGTTCTTATTATATGAATTATTTAAAACACATACTTTCTAATGGCTATACCCATCTTGACGAAATAATATATGTATTATTTTGCGAGAATGATAAGTTTTATGTCGGACATACAACGAACTTAGAAAGTCGATTAAAATATGGGCATTTTGGAAAGGTTAGCAAAAGAGCATATTTTCTTAGGTTAAACCCTCCATTAGATTTATTATTTTTTATTAGAACTAGCATTACATGGCAGGATAATGTTAATATTCACGATTTTGAAGATTACGTGACCGTTTTAATTAGTAAAAGGTATGGTGCCGAAAACGTTTTTGGAGGATTCAGACACCTAAAAAGACCTGATAAAAGAATAAAATTTGTTGAAGAGTATGACTATACTGCAAATGCACAGACAATAGATTTCATCGACACATTGATTGATTTCGAATTACCTGAAATATTTGATATAAAAAATAATCTATTATAGTTTTCGAAAAATAAATACTCAATTAAAAAATACTTTTTATGCGACGACGTAGGAGGGAAGAATAATGTGTGTGAAATGGGATAAAATAATATTTATAATGTAAGTGAAATATCATTAAGTAGATTATTTCCAGATTAAATTAAGTAATTCTTCATAGTTCGATTTATGTATTAAATAATAATTAGAACAATTAATTATTATTTCAACACTTCTATTACCTTCAAATGCCATACGTGACATTGATTCTAGTAAATTTGAATTTACATAGTTAATAGTTTCAGTAAAACCAACAACTGTAGGATTATTTTCTTTATCTAAATATAGATGATGACTATAATATAAATCAAAAATATTTTGATCATATGCATATGTAAAGCCATCACAAGGAAATAATAGGTGAGCTTCTCCATAACCTAAATCCCTTATTTTATCAATAGGAGTAGTAATTCCATAGCAGAACAATCCATTGCGTACTGGCCATCCTATTTCATTAATATATCTTTCATTAAGGCTATTATGTATTTCAATTGGAGTATTTTTTGGGGTTCTATTATCTATACTTCCTGTTTTTTTTACTACATCAATATCTTTATCATATACTCCTCTAATTAACAAATTACCTTTGCTTCCTTTTCTAATAATTTCAATATAATCTTTACAGTCATTGAAAACCGAATCAAATTTACTCATAAACACTAAAGATTTGTTTTTGTTTTTTCAAATAATTCCACATTTTTATTATAAAGAAATTGGATGTCTCTTTCTGGTCTCTTTTCACAAATACTTTTTAACTTAGACATAACCATAGGAACTATATCTGTTTTTGCTATAACTTCTTCTCTTGCATAATTCACGTAGGCTAATGCTTCTAAGTAGGCTAAGTTTTTCTTTTTAAAAGAATCTATTGTCTCATTATAAAGTTCTCTTCCTTTTTCAATTCTGCCTGATCTAAACTCTAACAATCCTTTTGTAGCGTTAAGAGTGAATTTATTATCATTTTCAGCACTAATAGTTTTAAAAATTTCACTTGCTTCATTTAATTGTCCATCCATTATTAAACCATAAATCAAGTTGTTTTTTAGTCTAGAATTTGAGGGATTAGTTTTTAATCCTAATTTAACAATATTAATAGTCTCTTTATAGTTTTCTAAAAAAGTACTAGTATTATAGGAAGCCGTAAGTATTGGGCGTATTGAAAATGGTTCTTCCATAATCCATTTTAAATTTTGTTCATACGAATATTCAATTTCTCCATTTCTATAACTTCGCACAGTATCTGCTTCATATGCATAATCTAGATTCGGATAATTTCCTCCTTCTAGATCTCCTAAATTTGAATACCAAGACACTTGGGCTAAAGAATTATCTGAAGGTTTAGCTAATGATTTTTTAAATAATCGTTTAGCTTGTTTAACACTTCCGTTATAAAGCTCAATTGTACCCATAGCAGAAGCTAATTCAGTTGTTGAGAAATCACTATATTTATTATCCGTAAGAATTTTTTTTCCTTTACTGAAATGATTTGATTTCTTGTTTGTTTTTCTATTTAAAGACAGAATAGAAGATAAAATCCAAGGATCAGATGATGCAAAAGGAGATTTTATAAGAATATAATGAGCCCTATCATATTCATTTAAATGAATAAAAAATCTTGCAGCTGATCTAAGTACAAATCTATCAGAAGGAGCAACAAATAATGCAGTTAGAATACACCTTTTGGCTTTTTCAATTTGATTTAGAACAACATAACTTCTTGCCAACTCAATCCAACCAACACCGAATTTTGGTTCTCTACCAACCATCCTTTTCAATTTACTTATTTCTGAATAAATTAAATCATTAATATGATATGTTGTATTAGGTGTAATTATTAGTTCATTAAATCCATCTCCGTTTTCTTTTAAAATATGTTTTGCTAAATCAATTAAATTTTTGCCTGCTGAAATTTCATTTTGTATAATAAATTTTGCTGCTTCAATTGAAATATTTGCGTCTACATTATTATGCATTACTGCATAATTCAATATATCTGCAGCTTTAACAATTGTATTCTTTCCCTTCCAATTCTCAATAGTATAAAAATCAAATTCTGTTTTAGTTTTGGTAAAAAAATCACTTGATTTTTTACTCAAAAAAGGATCTAATTCACCAATTTTTAGTGCATCTTCATATTTTCTCCAAATAGGAAAAACATCTCTTTTTTCACTCTCTATTATAGAACTCATTCTCCTTTAAAACTTGTCATTAAATTTCCTAATCTAGAAACTGTTGGGATTAATGTTAACTTTCTTTTTTCGCTACCACTATTAATTCGTTCACCTCTCAGATTTGGATTTGGATGACATAATACTCTTAACATCTTATATATTATTTCTCGCATATTATTCCTTTCTGTAATTCCACTACAAACTTCATTGAGAGACGACTCAAATGCAATGTTAATTGAAGGTAATAAATCTAAAAACTTACCTTTATTTGAAGACCTTTCCCAAGAATAGGCTCTTCCTAATTTCGATTTAAACATTTCTGTTAGAGATCTTCCAGTAAAATAAAAACATATTAAACTACCTAAAAGATAAAAATCAGTCCCTTTTCGAACTACTTCCCATTCAGTTGGGACATAATCATAAAGTAGATCTATTGGAGCGAACCTATATGTCCCACAATACATATCTTCTTGGTTTTCTAACTCTTCTTTTAATGTTAGTTTTGACTTTCTAATTGCACTATCAAAATCACCAATTTTAAAAATTTCTTTTTCTCCATCTTTAACAAATTGAAGAATATTAGAAGGCTTTAAATCTTGATGGACAACATCTTTATAATGCATAGACCTTAATGCATTAGACACATTGTGAAGAATCGATAAACGTTTATATAAGCTTAGTTGATCTATAGTAACACCAAAATCTCCCAACATTGAAAAACAATCTTGTTTAGCTTTTTCATATATAATATAATGTACTAATGGGTCCTTATTTGCTGTAGTTTCAAACTCTCCAGATTCAACAAATCTCAAAACGTGTTTCATTCTAAAGTTTGTACAAAACTCTGCTATAGCTTTTTCATTATTAGCTTTTCTAGTAATTTTCTCAATCTCTTCAAATTTATCACATACCTTAATTGTAGCATCATATAAATCTACAACTTTTAAAAAAGCTTCTTCTTCTTCTTTTTCTACAATATATCCAGCAGAATAGTTACCATCAATTGAGCTTTTACTAGAAGTCATTCGTTTCATAACCTTCCAACCACTCCCAATAGTTTCATTTAACAACAATTCTGACGGACGAGTTAAGATTTTACCCATATTTATATATTAAGTATTTAAAAATACGACTTAAAAATAATTTAAATATTACTTAAAACAATTTAAATGTGCTTTTTTATTTAACATACTTTTAATTTTGTTAATAATTAGGATGAAGCGTTGGCAAATTAACCTCATAAAATTTTGATAAAACAATAGTAGAAATGAGCGTACATATTTTAACCATACAATTCCAAATTACCCAGAGGATGTTTTGTCTTAAATACAATGGCTAAATAAAAAAAACTCCTTATAAATATATTTTTCTGTATCTTTATAAAGCTAAGATCCCCAAATCCTATGGCGAGACAGAAAAGCTACATAAAACTAAAAGGCAACCTTCAAGGGCTTTGTTACTACCAACTCAATGGGGTAGATGTCGTCCGTAAAGCTTCGGGGCCCTCAAAAGAGCGCATTAATAGTGATCCAGCATTCGCAAATGTAAAAGCCAACAATCAGGAGTTTGGTATGGCATCAAAGCTATCAAAAGCTATCCGCAAAGGTTTAGGAGCAAATACCCTCCAGTTTAAAGATAGCTATATGGCGAGTCGTTTATCAGGTGCCTGCCGTAAAATAATCCAAAAAGGAGCAGGGCAATTAGGCCGCAGAGAAGCAAATATCCTCAATAACCCAGAAAATCTAATAGGTTTTCAACTCAATAAATCGGTGCCTTTCAGTCAAATATACACTGCAAAATCTTTAGTAACAACCCATCAACAAAGCAGTGTGGTCACTATCACAATCCCAAACAGTTCGCAAAACAACTGCAAATCCATCCCCAAAACCGCCACACATTTTAAACTAACTGGGGTTGCAAATACAGTATCAAATTATAGGTGGCATCAAAACAGCAAAATCTACAAAGCAGAACATCCACAACAAAATGAGCTTGCTACAACAGTAAATACACAAGCCTTATTAATAAACGCAAACCATACCAACATACAATTACAAATGCCAATCCCAATAAATAACCCTTTAGCTACCAATGTAGCCATCACCATCTGGTTAGGCATTACTTATGGCCAAGTAGAAAACAACCAATTCATTCCGTTCCAAACAGCCAAATCAATGCAATGCATAGGGGTTGTCTAGTTAGTAACTCCCATACCAAACCATTATAACTTACAATTTCCATATAGGTTCACCCGTAGTTCACCCGTAGTAACTTCGGGTTAAAGTCAGGTTAACCCTTAGTAAATGCCCTATCAAAACCTAGTATAATAACGGTAACCAATACGCTAGCTATGCTGTCAATAGCTTCCTTTACTAGAGCCCCTCTAAAACTAGAATAACATAGACAGAATGGGTAACAGCGAAGCATCACGCCCTCTGGTATCAATACACATGCACACGTAAATAAACTCGTAATTATAATAGAATAACTAAAAAATCCCCAACACCTAAATAGCTAATAAATTGAAAAGAAGTCATTTAATAGGGTATTTGTCAAATAATGGCACCATATTTGCTCTATATAAAATATTAATAATTAAATTACATTACAATGAGTAAAGGAACAGTAAAATTTTTCAACAACGCTAAAGGTTTTGGATTCATCACCGAAGAAGGAGTTGACAAAGACCACTTTGTACACGTTTCAGGATTAGTAGACGAAATTCGCGAAGGCGACACCGTTGAATTTGATCTTCAAGAAGGCAACAAAGGATTAAACGCAGTAAACGTAAAAGTTATCTAATACATATACTTCAAGTTTTACAAAAGCCCATCATAATTGATGGGCTTTTTTTATTAGTCGCTATTTCGATCTAAATCAATTAATAAGAAGTATTTTCGCGCCTTGTAAAAATTTACATACCTATGAAACGCATCAACGAGTACAAGAAATTATTTGGAGTAGAAAAGGAAATCGACCTAAAACTACTCAAAAAAAGCTACCGAAACCTGGTAAAAGAATGGCATCCAGATAAATTTCAAGAAGAAGATACATTAAAACAAGAAGCCGAAATACAAAGCCGTTCCATAATAAATGGCTATCACTTTTTGGTGAGTATGGCTCCAGAAACCAAAGAGAAAAACTTACCGTCATACACCCAAACCATCTCAACTGCGGTAATTGACGATTACCAACACAAAGGACTTTTGTTAGAAATCACCTACAGCGATGGCACTACCTACGAATATTTTGGAGTAACAAAACCCATATATGTCAAAATGATCAACAGCGGAAACATCAATCGCTTTGCAAAACGAAGCATTTACCCAAAATACACCTACCGTAAATCCAAAAACACCCGTGATGAGGCTTGATGATTGTACAGAACAGTCATTAATACTATAACCTGCCTGCCGGCAGGCAGGTGTTCTGTGTCATGTAAATGAGCTTTGGTAAAAGTGAATTTGTTAAACAGCTTCTTAAAAAATTTTATACTAAATGTTTCTTCTACTATGTTAATGAAATCGAGTTCACGAGATTCATGAACTCCTCTAAAACAATAGAAACCTTGTGAATAAACATTTTTTATGCGACGACGTAGGAGGGAAGCGTAATGTGTATGGAATGGCCTTTTGTTTTTATTGCCATTTTAGTACACCATTGTGAGGCTCTTCCAATGCATTAGAACTTTTTAACTGATTGAGCATATTATTAAAATCATCTGGTTGTAACCAAAAACTATATTCATGTGCTCTTTCCATCATTGCTATATAAACATCCGGATTTTGTTTTTTTGTCAGCTTCTTTAAACCTCCAATATAATCGTCTCTATAAACCGTAGGAATTATGATTCTCTGTTCTTTGCTTTGCACAAGTTCAGAATTCATCATAATTCTAGCTATTCTGCCATTACCATCATTAAAAGGATGGACTTCACTTATCAAAAACATCATATATATAGCTCTACCAAGAGCAGTAGGAATCGAAGCTAAACCTTCAAAACCAGCTTTGAGTGTGCCTTTTACCATTTTTGGCAATACAAAATGTGAGTCGCCAGCTCTATTTGAAATTTCTTTAAATAGACCAGGTTCTTTATCTGGGCGACCTCTTAGAATTACTGCATGCCGACTTTGTAATAATTCAATGAATTCCTTTGGTGTGCTTCCAGCCCGTTTCATTTCAAAATTGTCTGAACATATTTCAAAAGTACCTTTTACATCATGAGTATCTCCCACGCGATTAGGAATAATTTGATTTTTATACACTATATCTATGGCTTCTTCAATTTCAAATGTCGTTCCTTCGATATAATTTGAAAAATAACTTTCAAAAAAGGAAAATGTTTTAAACGCTTCTGCATTCTTAGCATTTTCTTGATGTTGTTTGAACACTGAATTTCTTAAAACACCGCTTAATTTTTGAAATAAATTCAATCTAATGGGATCATATGGTTCCCCATATGATTGTGCCTTTGCTGCTGCTGAAGTCAATATTTTGGTTGGTCTCGTAGATAATAGAGCTCCTGTTTTTTTATTTAGTAAGTCGAATTCCTTATTTAATCCTAAAAGTTCTGAAATCTCCTTTGCTTTATCTCTAAACTCATTTAATTTATTTTCCCCGCCTTTGTTTAGGATTAATAATAATTTTTCTTCAATTATTTCTACCGGTAATGTTTTAAGTTCACCACCTGCTACTCTACTAAAACTTAAATTTTCCAGTAAGGTTCTTTCTTGAGAAGTAACATATACATCTTTATACAGTGGATTGTCATTTTCTAGTGGGCCATGTCCTTTTGTGAATTTTAAGGTTATGCCAGGCCATTTTACAACTCTATTTTGAGTCGTGGTTAGATAAATGTTTGATTCTGGTGAGATAGTATATTCAATCGCAGTTCTATAACTTATTAATGATCCAGGATAATGTCTTGAAATTAAAGGAAATAAATGCCTATTCACAATTATAGCATCTTCATCTTCAAAATTGGAAGTATAGGCTTTTGGTAGAATTTTTCTTATCTGCTTTCTTTTTAAAAGCTTAATTATTTTCTGTGACTCGCTTGGAATTGATGAGCTATATAATATTTCTGGTAAATTAGATTTCATATGAATTTCTGCACTTAAGGGTGCAATATTCACAAATATATAATAATTTCTGCACTTAAAAGGGCTATTTTAAATAATATCTGCACTTAAGAAAGAGGTTTGTGATAATTTCTGCACTTAATATTAAATTATAGCTATCAAATAATGATACAAGTTAATGAGCCGTAAATTCTTTTTACATAATTACTCACGAAATATTAATATAAAAAATAGGTGTTCGTGAATCTCCAAATGTCGATTTGTTATCGATATGATTCTAAAGATGCTTTACAAAGGTTGGTGATTATAACTTATATTTAAGAGATTGCTTCGTTACTCCCGAAGTGTCGGGACGCAAAGACAAATATAAATAGTAAATGTACTATAACCTGCCTGCCGGCAGGCAGGTGTTCTGCGTTATGCGATGCCCTGAGCCTGTCGAAGGGTAACTTTGCTTGGATAAAAGCGAAAGTTCTAACTAAGCTTCATTAGATTTTTTGTTTCTAAAAACTTCTTTTAAAATGTAATGGAACACTCTTTATAGCGTTGGGAGTAGGGTGGAGATATAGTGTGTGGAGTGGATTAAATTACCGAAGTTCTAAACTTAGGCAATAATTCACTATATTACACCAATAGTATGATAAAGTAATTTTTTTTGGTATGACAACAATTAGAAAAACAGTAACCTTTACGAAACAGCAAGATAAATGGATTAAAGCTCAAATTGAAGCTGGAGAATTTACAAATGATAGTGAATATTTAAGAAATTTAGTACGTATTGATCAAGCAAATAACCTAAAGTTTCTATCGCTCAAAACAAAACTTATAGACGGTCTTGAAAGTGGAATTAGTTCAAAATCATTGCCAGATATAATGAAAGAAGTCGAAGCTCGTATGAAAGAAGATGAGCGTTTATAAACTTTCCAGTAAAGCTGAGTTTGATTTAACAGTAATGTATGAATTCGGTATTTCTAAATTTGGATTAACCCTAGCACAAAAGTATTTCTTCGGAATACATGAAACATTTGAAGTGCTTTCTAAAAA
>JAUVAS010000023.1 GCA_030591585.1 Flavobacterium sp.
ACTTGTACAAGCCAAAGTTTGTGTTAAATTTGCATCCGCATTACGGTATTGGCCCATGGTGTAACTGGCAACACGTCTGTTTTTGGTATAGAAGAGTCTAGGTTCGAGCCCTAGTGGGCCAACAAAATTTAAATCTCAATCTTTTATTAGGTTGAGATTTTTTATTTTTCGGAGGAAAATAGTATAACGAAAAGCGTTTCACTGAGTTTATTGAAGTTGTTTGTGCTGATTGTAGTCTGGGTAAATAAAAAAGAAAATCCCAATTATACTTATATGATTGGGATTTTCTTTATACTAACTTTTTTGAAACACACCTAAAAATTATTCTTTAATAAGTTTTTTTATTGCCCTATTTCCATTTTCATCTGTAATTGAAATAAAGTAAAAGCTATTAGATAGCCAACTAATATCTAAACGGATTGATTGTGTAGGTTGCTTTATGTTTTTCTCACTTATGAGTTTTCCTGTAATATCGTAAATTTCTATCAAGCATAGCAAATTATCAATCCCAACTTCAATCGTACATTCATTGTTGGTTGGATTAGGATACATTTTAAAATTTGTAAATTCTTCATCATTAACACCTAGAGTGTCTATAATAGTAATTATTACAGTAACATTATCGCTATTTCCAGATGAGTCTATGCCTTCTAAAACAGCTGTAAAGGTTCCTGTTTCTGTAAATGTATTGGGAGTTAAAGTAAGGTTGTCAATGCCACAATTATCGCTACTGCCATTATTAACGCTAGCGACAGGAATTGTAACAGTACCCGTTCCTAACAAATCTCCAGTAGCATTTTGTCCTATTACAATAGGATTAATAATGTCCTCGATAGTTACTATTGCTGTACAAGTATCGATATTTCCAATAACATCTTCTACAATTAATGTTACGGCATTTCCCCCGATATTATTACAATTAAAATTATTTGGTATGGCTGTAAGTGATATTATGCCATAATCATCGGTTGAACCTCCATCAATATCATTTCCTGAAATTAATACAGAACCGGTGTTATCTAATTGTACCGTAATGTTTTGACAAACAGCTACAGGGTTTTCATTATCATCTACAATAGTAATGATTACGGCAACATTGTCACTATTTCCAGATGAATCAATCCCTTCTAAAACAGCGTTGTAAGTGCCTATTGTTGTAAAGGTATCTGGAGTTAAAGTTAATGTGTCAATTCCGCAATTATCACTACTCCCATTATCAACACTTGCGACTGGTATAGTTACTGAGCCAGCTCCGTTTAAATTTCCAAGTGTGTTTTGTCCAATTATATTAGGGTTCAGGTTATCTTCTATTGTCACTACTGCTGTACAAGAATCTGTATTTCCAGCAAAATCTTGTACAATTAATGTTACAGTATTAGTTCCTAGATCATTACAATTAAAATTATTAGGCACAGCGGTATAAGTCATAATGCCAACATTGTCGGTAGAACCTCCATCAATATCATTTCCATTAATTAACACACCTCCATTATTGTCTAATTGTGCTGTAATGTCTTGACAGACAGCTGCAGGGTCTTCAATGTCGGGTTCAATGTTAATAAAATTATTTTCATAAACAAAAGTATCTACCCATAGTTGATTGTTTTCAGAGATTGAGAAAAAATCCATTCCACCTAAAGAATTTGGGGGAAAGCCAGAAGAATCTGTAAAATCTGTTCCTGGTGGTATTACATCTATACCAGCTACATTAAATTGCCAAGTAGCGAAACCTATACCAGAAGTAATATCCCAATTCATTACAACTCTAAACCATTGGTTATGAGGAAAACTGAAGTTAATTGGACCCTGGGCTGAATTGTCGATTAAGCCAACACCAGGATTTGCATTATCTTGATTAAAGAAAATGTTCCCTACAATCCACTCCCCAGATCCAATTGGTACGGTTCCTTGTAGGTTCCAATGCGCCTCTTTTTCAGAAGGGATGTACATCCAAAATGAAAGCCCCCATTCTCCAAAGATTTTATTACCTAAATCTAAAACGGCATCTGTTGTTGTATCTGACGGGATGTATCCAGAAAGGTTGCCTCCTTGTGATTGAATAGAAGAAGACATAATTGCACATCCACCTCCACCTCCACAACCCCAATCTGTCCAATGTCCAACAGAGATAGGTTGCCCCTCTGTATAAGTTTCCATGTCATCTGAGAATTGAGCACTCGTACTTATTATTGTAAATGAAATGACAGCTACTAAAAAATACTTTTTTTTCATTGATTTTAAATTTATTTTTAAAAGAACTAACCTTTTGTTAGATAAAGGTTTAAAAGAATTATCTATAAGTAGCAAAAATAATTAGAATTAAAGGTTATGCTAATGATAATTATCACCTTAAGTAATAGACATAATGTTTATTTAAAAAACCTTTTCAGTTTTATGGAAAAGGTTTTTTAGAAATGGTAAAACAGTTGTATTATTTTAAATCTTAAAAGTAATTACGGGTCTGTTAGCGTGATTAACTAAATCTTCACTAATACTACCATTAAAGAAGTGTGCAATTCCTTGTCTTCCGTGAGTACTCATTCCAATTAAACTTGCATTGGTGTCTTTGGCAAAATTTAAAATACCCTTCTCTACAGAGGTGTCGTTGTAGATGTTAAGAGAGTAATTCTCTATCTTCAATTTATCTACAAACTCATTCATTTTTTTAGTTGCTTCGGCAGTAGTAATAAAATTACCAGGAGTATTTACATACAATAAGTTCATTTGAGCGTTCACACCATCAGCAAACTTTTTTGCTTCTTTAAAAGATTCGCAACATTCTTCAGAAAAATCTGTAGCAAAAACAAAATTTGTTATTTCAAAATTTTCGTGTTCATTTTTAATAACCAGAACAGGAATGTTCGAGGTGCGAACAACTTTTTCTGTGTTACTTCCGATAAACATTTCTTTAAAGCCGCTAATTCCATGAGAGCCCATTACAATAAGATCAATTTCTTTGTTATTAGCAACTTCATTTATGTCGTTATAAACTTCTCCGTGACCAATTACTTCATGGATTTCTAAATCTTCTAAATATGGTTTTTCTAATAGCTCTTCAAAGTGTTGTTCGGCTAGTTTAATGAATAGAAGAAATTCCGGTTTTCCTCCTGAATTACCAGAAGATGATATATGTAAGGGCATTTCTAAAGAATGAACTAGAAAGATTTCACTATTGTTTTTTTCGGCAATTTGTACTGCCACTTTTAGGGCGTTTTCTGCTTGATCTGAGAAATCTGTGGGAACTAATATACGTTTCATAAGTTTGGTTTTTTTGGACTAGTTTTCAAAGTTTAATTTACAAAAATAAATTGGAAAGATAAAAGATTTTTTTTAAATGTAAAAATGTGCTATATTTGCAGCGAATTATAACAAGAAACTAGCAGAGGGGACCTAAAAGTCCCCTCTTTTTATAGCATAAATTGATGCGAAAAAAAGTAACAGAATTACTAAATAGAGCTTTAGATAATAATGAATCATTGTTTCTAATAGATTTTAGTATTTCAAATGGTAATCAGATTCGGGTTATAATAGATGGTGATCAGGGTGTTACGGTTAAAGATTGTATCGCTGTAAGTCGTGAAATTGAACACAACTTAGATAGGGAAGAAACAGACTTTTCTTTAGATGTCGCGTCAGCAGGTGTTTCAGAGCCTCTTGTAGATGTGCGGCAGTATATTAAAAATGTAGGAAGAAGACTTGAAGTTAAGATCCAAGACGGTAAAATTGTAGAAGGAAATTTAACTAAAGCAGATTCTAAAGAAATTATATTGCAATGGAAAGCGCGTGAGCCGAAACCCATTGGCAAAGGAAAAGTAACAGTACAAAAAGAATTGGTACTGGAATATAAAGATATTGTTGAAGCAAAAGTTATGGTAACATTTAATTAACAGATTATGGAGAATTTAGCATTAATTGACTCTTTTTCAGAATTTAAAGATGATAAGCTAATTGATAGAGTAACGCTTATGGCGATACTAGAAGACGTTTTTAGAAACGCATTAAAAAGAAAATATGGAGACGATGATAATTTTGATATTATTATCAACCCAGATAAAGGAGATTTAGAAATTTGGAGAAACCGTGTGGTCGTTCTAGATGGTGAAGTTGAAGAACCTAATCAAGAAATATCGTTAACTGATGCTCAGAAAATTGAATCTGATTATGAGGTTGGTGAAGATGTAGCTGAAGAGGTTAAGTTGATAGATTTAGGTAGGCGTTCTATTTTAGCATTACGTCAAAACCTTATTGCAAAAATACACGAACACGATAATACCAATATTTACAAATACTTCAAAGAATTAGAAGGTGAAATTTATACCGCAGAGGTACATCATATTCGTCATCGTGCTATTATTTTATTAGACGATGATGGAAATGAATTAATACTTCCAAAGGAGAAACAAATTCCTTCAGATTTTTTCAGAAAAGGAGACAATGTAAGAGGAATTATTGAAAGTGTAGAGCTTAAAGGGAATAAACCCTCTATTGTAATGTCTCGTGCAAGTCCTATATTTTTAGAAAAATTATTTGAGCAGGAAATACCTGAAGTTTTTGATGGCTTAATCACCGTTAAAAAAGTAGTGCGTATCCCTGGAGAAAAAGCAAAAGTTGCAGTAGACTCGTACGATGATCGTATTGATCCTGTAGGAGCTTGTGTTGGAATGAAAGGGTCTCGTATTCACGGGATTGTTCGTGAGTTAGGTAACGAAAATATTGATGTTATTAATTATACAAATAATCTACAATTGTTTGTTACCAGAGCATTAAGTCCTGCAAAAGTGACTTCTGTTAAATTAGATGAAGAGAACAAAAGAGCTGAAGTGATTTTAAAACCAGAAGAAGTTTCTAAAGCGATTGGACGTGGAGGACATAACATTCGTTTGGCTGGATATTTAACAGGATATGAAATTGATGTATTGCGTGAAGGCGCTGAAGAAGATGTTGAACTATCAGAATTTAAAGATGAAATTGATGAGTGGATCATCAAAGAATTTGAAAAAATTGGATTGGATACAGCAAAAAGTGTTTTAGAAAATGACCTTAAAGAATTGGTAAAAAGAACCGATTTAGAAGAAGAAACAATACAAGAAGTAATCAATATATTAAAACAAGAATTTGAAGAATAGTAACCATTTATAACTACAATTTTTCAAAATATTAATAGAGAAAAACAGGAGAAAGCATTTTTATGGCTGAAGTAAAGAAAATGAGACTTAATAAAGTACTACGCGAATTTAACATATCGTTGGATCGTGCAGTAGAATTTTTAAGCTCAAAAGGGCACGAGGTGGAGTCTCGACCTACTACTAAAATTTCTGATCAAGAATACCAAGCACTTTTTGATGAATTTCAAACAGATAAAAGTAAAAAGGTAGCTTCAAAAGAAGTTGGTGAAGAAAAAAGAAAAGAGAAAGAAGAGATTAGACTTGCTTATGAAAAAGAGCATGAAGAAAAGCTAAAAAGAGAAGCTAAGGTGATAAAAGCCGAAGTGAAACTAGAGGGTCCTAAAACTCTTGGTAAAATAGATCTTGATCCTAAAAAGCCTAAGCCTGTAAAAGCAACAGAAGTAATAAAGGAAAAAGTAACAGAGGTTGAAGAAACACCTGTTGCTGAAAAAACTCCAGAAGAAAAACCTGTTAAAGAAACTCCTGTTAAAAAAGAAGAGGTTAAAACTCCTGTTAAAAAAGAAACTTCTTTAGAAAAAACTCCAACAAAAACTCCTGTAAAATTAGCGCCAAAAGTAAAGGTTGAAGATAAAAAGAAAGAGGTAAAAGTAGAGGAAAATAAGATACCTGAAAAGGTAGAAACAAAGTATAAAAAATTAGATGGCCCTAGAATTACTGGTGAAAAAATAGACCTTTCTCAGTTTAAAAAACCAGAAAAGAAAAAGAAAGAAACTAGGAAAGAAACTAGGAAAGAAGATGCTAATAAAGAAAAGCGTAGTAAACGACGCAGAATTAGTAAAGGACCAGTTAGAGGTAGTCGTGGAGGTAACCAACAAAATAGAGGAAGAAAGAGAACACTTACTCCAAAAGAGGAGCCGAGTGAAGCAGAAGTACAAAAACAAGTAAGAGAAACTTTAGAAAAACTACAAGGAAAATCTTCTAAAGGAAAAGGAGCCAGATACCGAAAGGAGAAAAGGGATGTCCACCGTCAAAAAACGGAGGAAGAAATGGCACAACAAGAAATGGAAAGTAAATTGCTAAAAGTAACAGAGTTTGTTACTGCAAGCGAAGTTGCTACCATGATGGATATGCCTGTTACGCAAATTATTTCAGCGTGTATGTCTCTAGGGATGATGGTAACGATGAATCAGCGCTTAGATGCTGAAACAATTTCTATTGTTGCAGATGAATTTGGTTATGAAGTTGAGTTTATCAATGCAGATATTGAAGAAACAATACAAGAAGTAGAAGATGCGCCAGAAGATTTAAAACCAAGAGCTCCAATTGTTACTGTAATGGGGCATGTGGATCATGGTAAAACATCTTTATTAGATTTTATTCGAAAAGAAAATGTAATTGCTGGAGAAGCAGGAGGAATAACACAACATATAGGTGCTTATAATGTAGAAACAGAAGATGGACAAAATATTACTTTTCTAGATACTCCTGGTCACGAAGCATTTACAGCTATGCGAGCAAGAGGTGCGCAAGTAACAGATTTAGTGATTATTGTAATTGCTGCAGATGACGATATAATGCCTCAAACAAAAGAAGCAATTAGTCATGCACAAGCAGCTGGAGTTCCTATTATTTTTGCAATTAATAAAATAGATAGACCCGCAGCAGATCCTGAAAAAATTAAAGGAGCATTAGCACAAATGAATCTTCTGGTTGAAGACTGGGGAGGTAAAATACAGTCTCATGATATTTCAGCTAAAACAGGAGAAGGGATTAGTGAACTACTTGAGAAAGTATTATTAGAAGCTGAACTACTTGAGCTAAAAGCAAATCCAGATAAACTTGCAGTTGGTTCTGTTGTTGAAGCCTTTTTAGATAAAGGGCGAGGATATATTTCTACGATATTAGTACAAGGAGGTACCCTTAGAGTTGGAGATTATATTCTAGCTGGGCAACACAGTGGTAAAGTGAAAGTAATGCACGACGAAAGAGGACATAAAGTAACCGAAGCAGGGCCAGCAATGCCAGTTTCTATTTTAGGTCTTGATGGTGCACCACAAGCTGGAGATAAATTTAATGTGTTTGATGATGAACGAGAAGCTAAAGCAATTGCTTCAAAACGAACACAATTACAACGTGAACAGTCTGTTAGGACACAACGTCATATTACCTTAGATGAAATAGGAAGGCGTATAGCATTAGGAGACTTTAAAGAATTAAATGTGATTCTTAAAGGAGATGTAGATGGGTCTGTAGAAGCCTTAACAGATTCTTTCTTAAAATTATCTACTGAAGAAATTCAGGTAAATATTATCCATAAAGGAGTAGGTGCCATTACAGAAAGTGATGTGCTATTAGCGTCGGCTTCAGATGCAATAATTATAGGGTTTAATGTAAGACCTATGGGTAAAGCGCGTCAGATAGCAGATGAAGAAGAAATCGATATTAGAATGTACTCTATTATCTACGCAGCTATTAACGACCTTAAGGATGCGATGGAAGGAATGTTATCTCCTGATATGGTAGAAGAAATTACAGGAACTGCCGAAATTAGAGAAACATTCAAGATATCTAAAGTGGGTACCATTGCAGGTTGTATGGTGTTAAGCGGAAAAATAATTAAAGCCTCTGGAATTCGTCTTATACGTGATGGAGTAGTTGTTCATACTGGTAACCTTACATCGTTAAAACGATTTAAAGATGATGCTAAAGAGGTTGCCAAGGGCTATGATTGTGGTATGCAGGTTAAAAACTATAACGACATTCAAGAAGGAGATATTATAGAATCCTTTAGAGAAGTAGCGGTTAAGAAAAAGCTATAACTCCTCACAATTTTATAAAGATAAAAAAACGGCTTATGAGCCGTTTTTTTTATGCCTAAATATTTCAAAATTATTAAAAATAGTTATGCTATAAATCCCATCAATTGTTTTTTAATTATGAGTTTTATCATATTATATGAACTGTGTAAAGAATAATTTTATACCATCAAATTTTAGTAACTGGCTTATATTAATTTTAAGTATATCCGTTGTGTATCGTGATTTAATAAAAAACTATTTTTTTAATAATCAGTAAGCTGATTCGGCTATGAGGAATTGGTAATGAACAGGTTAATGTAAAATTACGAAAACACTAGAAGTGTTGTGGAAAACATGGATACTTTCTGGGATTTGTTATTTGTTTGCTTGTTGTTTAAAATATACTATATTTCAAGGTATAACTATTTACTCATCTCAGTAAAATAATGATAAAATTGTGGGATCGTTTCAATTCCTTTTAAGAAATTCCAGATTCCAAAATGCTCATTGGGGGAGTGAATCGCATCACTATCCAAACCAAAGCCCATTAAAATTGTTTTGCTTTTTAGTTCTTTTTCAAACAATGCCACAATAGGAATACTTCCCCCGCTACGTTGAGGAATGGGTGTTTTGCCAAACGTTGCCTCGTAAGCTTTTTCGGCAGCTTGATATCCGGTACAGTCAATAGGTGTTACATAAGCTTGTCCGCCATGATGTGGAGTAACTTTTACGGTTACAGCGTCAGGAGCAATACTTTCAAAATGGTTTTTAAAAAGTAGCGTGATATCTTCCCAATCTTGGTCTGGAACTAATCGCATAGAAATTTTAGCATAGGCTTTACTTGCAATTACCGTTTTGGCACCTTCACCTATATATCCTCCCCAGATCCCGTTAACATCTAAGGTGGGTCTTATAGAGTTTCGTTCGTTAGTAGTATATCCGATTTCACCATAAGTATCTTTAATGTCTAATGCGTTTTTATAGTCTTCTTTGCTAAAAGGAGCTTCTCCCATTTTAGCACGTTCTGTAGCTGTTAGTTCTTTTACCTTATCGTAAAACCCAGGAATGGTAATATGGTTGTCTTTATCGTGAAGCGAAGCAATCATTTTTGTTAGAATATTGATAGGATTTGCAACAGCTCCGCCATACAATCCGCTGTGTAAATCACGGTTTGGACCAGTAACTTCTACTTCTACATAACTCAATCCGCGAAGTCCTGTTGTAATAGAAGGAACGTCTGGAGCTATCATGCCAGTGTCGCTAATTAATATAATATCGTTGGCTAGTTTTTCGTGGTTGCGTTCCACAAACCAGCCCAGGCTTGTGCTTCCTACTTCCTCTTCACCTTCAATCATAAATTTGACATTACAAGGTAATTGATTGGATTCAGTCATATATTCCAAGGCCTTTACGTGCATAAACATTTGGCCTTTATCATCACTAGATCCACGAGCGAAAATGGCACCTTCGGGATGAAGGGCTGTTTTTTTAATCACGGGCTCAAATGGCGGGCTGTCCCATAAATTTATAGGGTCTGCTGGTTGCACATCGTAATGTCCATATACTAAAATAGTAGGCAGATTTTTATTGATTATTTTTTCGCCATATACAATAGGAAAACCTGGAGTTTCACATATCTCAACAGAGTCACACCCCGCTTTTTCAAGACTTTCTTTTACAGCTTCAGCTGTTCTAATTACGTTTCCCTTATAGTTGGAATCGGCACTTATCGATGGGATTTTAATCAAATCGATTAACTCGTTGATAAATCGTTCTTTGTTTTCTTGAATATATGGTTTTGCACTTTTCATGAGTCTATAATATTTTAATAATTTGGTCACATGCTATTCGCTATTGCTCCCTGTATCAAGTATGGGGAAAGCTATTCCTTTAGGTTTTAAAAATAGTAACATGCTCGTTTCGTTTATTTTTTTTTTTTGAAGATTGGCTAAGGTAATAAAAAGCATTATTTTTCTAAAAGAGTTTCTTTGTTAATTGTAAATCTTGCTTATATTTGCACTCCTTTAGCGGGCGTGATGGAATTGGTAGACATGCTAGACTTAGGATCTAGTGCTTCACGGCGTGGGAGTTCGAGTCTCCCCGCCCGCACATTGAAAAGCTTCTTTAATCGAGAGGCTTTTTTTGTAAAATTTAACCTGAAATAATCATAGTAGCTAAACTTAAAATAGTTTTAGAAGAGTACAGGTATTAGAAAAGAATTAAAAAAACACCGAATTAAATTAATCATTTATAAAACGCTATTCAATGTAGAGATATAATTGTATTTTTATTTTATAATTCACGTAGTAAGAAGTACTATTGTAGTGGTTATAAATAAAAACAGCAATTTTATAGTTATAAATGGACTTAAGCAAGTATATAGACCACACCCTACTAAAGGCTACGGCAATTCCTTCAGAAATAAAAAAACTTTGTGCAGAAGCTAAAGAATATAACTTCTACGCAGTTTGTGTACATGGGTGTTATGTGAGGTTATCTAAAGAAGAACTTGTAAATTCTGAGGTAAAAGTTGCTGCCGTAATCGGGTTTCCGTTAGGAGCAATGGCTACGGAAGCTAAAGTTGCAGAAACAAAATCATGTATTGATGATGGTGCAGACGAAATAGATATGGTGATTAACATTGGAATGCTTCAGTCCAAAAATTATGACTACGTAGAAAAGGAGATTTCAGCTATTAAAAAATCAACAGGAAATAAGGTGTTGAAGGTTATAATTGAAACCTGTTACCTTTCAGAAGAAGAAAAGAAAATCGCATGCAAATTAGCAATGAATGCAGGAGCAGATTTTGTAAAAACATCCACTGGTTTTGGAACAGGAGGAGCAACCTTAGAAGATGTAAAATTAATGAAGAGTATCGTTGGTGATACTATGAAAATAAAAGCTTCAGGAGGAATTAGAGATAAAGAAACTGCTAAAGAATATATTGCATTAGATATTAGTAGAATAGGAACTTCTTCAGGAATTAAGATTGTTTCAGAATAAATAAGGTTAATTAAAAAGATACCCGCCGAAGTTTATATTTAGCGGAGATGAAATACAAGAACAGAATATGAGTATACATATAGAAGCCAAAAAAGGAGATATAGCAGAAACGGTGTTGTTGCCTGGAGACCCATTACGGGCAAAATGGATTGCGGAAACGTTTCTTGAAAACTCTGTTTGTTACAATGAAGTAAGAGGGATGTTAGGTTTTACGGGAACGTATAATGGTAAACGTGTTTCGGTACAAGGAACAGGAATGGGGATTCCCTCTACATTAATTTATTGTAATGAATTAATACAAGAGTTTGGTGTAAAAAACTTAATTCGTGTGGGTTCTGCAGGATCCTACCAAAAAGATATAAAGCTTTATGATATTGTTATTGCGATGGCAGCATCTTCAAATTCTGGAATTAATAAATCAAGATTTATAAATTCAGATTTTTCACCAACTGCAGATTATGAATTATTTATTAAAGCAGTTGATTATGCTAGAGAAAATAATATACCAATAAAAGCAGGAAATGTTTTGTCATCTGATGAGTTTTACGAAGATAATTTTGACTCTTATAAAAAGTGGGCAGACTTTGGAGTATTGTGTGTTGAAATGGAAGCAGCTGGTATTTATACTATTGCAGCAAAATATAACGTTAAAGCATTGACCATTTTAACGATCTCAGATTCGTTAGTTACTAAAGAAAAAACAACCTCTAAAGAAAGAGAAAATACTTTTTCTACAATGATTGAAATTGCGTTAAGTACCTTATAAAAAAAGAGGAGCCAATTTGGCTCCTCAAAATAATCAATTTTTATTTTCTTATAGTTTAAAAGTAATCACTGGAATTTTAGAATGATTCACTAAATCTTCACTAATACTACCTGCAAAGAAATGAGCCAATCCTCTACGTCCATGAGTAGGTAATGCAATAATATCTATATCATTTTTATTGCTATAATGAAAAATGCCATCCTCAACAGTATAGTCGTTATAATAAACAACATCATCAAGTCTATTTAAAGCATCAGCTTTAAATAAGAATTCTTTAATACGACTCTCCATCTCCTTAGAACTTCTATAATTTTGTCCAGGAAGGTTTACGTAAAGCAATTTTACTTTTACGTTATCGAGTGATTTAAATAATTTCATAGCATTTTTAAAAGCGGTTAAATTTTCTTCTAAAAAATCGCAGGCAAAAACAACATTTTTAATTTTAAAATTAAACTCTTCTTTTTTTATTACTAGCACAGGAATGTCAGAATTTCTAACAACTTTTTCTGTGTTAGACCCTACAAATACTTCACTTATGCCGCTACTTCCGTGAGATCCCATAATGATAAGGTCTGCGTTTTTTTCTATAGCAACAGTGTTTAATTCATTAAAATTTTTATAATTATATACAGAATCTGTAACAACTAACCCTTTTAAATAGTCCTTGTCTAAAAATTCTTCAAACCTCTTTTCAGCAAGTTTTATATAATAAATTCCCTCCAACATTTCCTTAGTTTGAGAATTTGTTAAAACAGCATCAGATCTTCCTAACATATGCAATGCTATAATTTCGGAGTCATATTCTTTTGCAAAATTTGCAGCTACTTTTAAAGCGTATTCAGAACATTCTGAAAAATCAATAGGAACAAGTATTTTTTTCATAATTAATTTTTTTAAAAATTAGTAGTATCTGGAATCAAAAAGATAAAATCTTAGCGTTGATTAAAAGTTGCTTTTCGTTTCTGTAATTGCTTTGATAAATCAGAGATGGTATTTTTTGCAGCTAATTCGAAGTTTTTTTCCTTAGATGATGCGAAAATTTTAGGTCCTGGAAGGCTTAATTCTATCTCACAGATATTTCCTTTTCCAGCAGGATCCTTTTCAAGTTTAAAAAAGACATTAGCATTGATAATCCACTCGTGTTTATCACCCAATTTATTTAGTTTTTTTGAAACTATTTCAGTCATAGAATCACTTGTAAGCATCTTAACATATTGAACATTTATTGTCATAGTAGTAGTTTTTATATTGATATTCAAATTTAACGATTTCTATTAAATTATAGTATGATTAATATCAGAAATAACAAAAGCTTAACGATAAAAATTCATTTTCTATAATACTTTCTGAAAGAGTTTTATTTCTAGATAAAGGCTTATTTTTGCAACTCAAAATATAGGAGATAAAAATTATGAAAAAGAACGATGCGACACTTCAACTTTCAAAAGAAGAAATGCGAGCGTATGGATATCAGGTTGTTGATGCAGTAGTAGAACATTTTGACACTCAGGATAAAAAACTTCCTGTAGCAAAAGGGACTAGAAAAGAAATGGATAATTTGTTTTTGGAAGAAGCGCCAGAAAATGCTATGGACGCAACAGCAGTGTTGGATTTTGTTTTAAAAGAAGTAGTGACCAAAAGCACCATTGTTTCGCACCCAAAAGCTTTTTCTTTTGTACCAGGACCTAGTAATTATATTAGCGCCATGGCAGATACATTAGCTACAGGATTTAATATTTTTTCTGGAGGTTGGGCGGCATCACCGGCAGCAGCAGCACTTGAGATAATTACGATGAATTGGCTTCTTAAAATTTTCGGATTTCCGGTAAAAAAAGGAGGTGGATTGTTTACAAGTGGTGGTTCTATGGCGAATCTTACAGCCATAGTAACTGCAAGACGAATTAAATGCGGAGACGATTTTTCTAAAGCAGTAATATACCTTTCAGACCAAGCACACTCTTCTAATATAAAGGCGATACGAGTTCTAGGGTTTAAAAAAGAACAGATTCGCGTTATACCAACAAATTTAGAGTTCAAATTTTCTTTGAACAAATTAAAGAATGCCATCGCAAGAGATAGGTTGGGAGGTTTAAAACCATTCTGTTTAATTGCAACTGCGGGAACAACCAATACGGGTACGGTAGATCCTCTTACAGAAATTGCTGCCATTTGTAAAAAAGAAAACATCTGGTTTCATATTGACGGGGCTTATGGGGGTGCAGCGATTCTTTCAAAAGACGGAAAGAAAATGCTAAAAGGGATTGAAAAAGCAGATTCACTTACGGTAGACCCACACAAATGGTTTTATCAACCGTATGAAATGGGGTGCCTGTTGGTAAGGAATATAGCTCATTTAAAAGGAACGTTTACTGAAACGCCCGAATATTTAAAAGATGTAGAAGGAAATAAATCTGAAATTAATTTCTACGATCACGGGATTCAACTAACAAGAAGGTTTAGAGCTTTAAAATTCTATATGTCTATTAAAACGTTTGGTCTAGGCGAATTTAGAAAAGCCATAACCTATAATATAAAACTAGCCGAAGAAGTTGAAGATTGTTTACGAAATAGCACTAACTGGGAAGTGATTTCGCCAGCAACGCTAGCGGTGATTAATTTTAGATACAACCCTATTGGTGAAAATTTAAATGAAAAGAAATTAGATGCGTTGAATCAGTATATTTCAGAACAAGTAGTTGCTACCCAAGAAGCATTATTAGTAACCACTATTTTACATGGGCAAACGGTTTTAAGAATGTGCTTGATTAACCCAAGAACTACCATGGAAGATATTAAAGAAACGTTTGCATTGTGTAATAAAATTGCTGAAACACAAAAACCATTTTGATCCAAAAAACAGATATAATAATAATCGGAGGCGGAGCAGCGGGCTTCTTTACGGCCATTAACCTAGCTGAAAATAATCCCGATTTAAAAATTATCATTCTAGAACGAAGCAGCGAAGTGCTTACCAAAGTTAAAATTTCTGGTGGTGGAAGATGTAATGTTACACACGCTGAATTTATACCCAAAGAACTCACTCACAACTACCCTAGAGGAGAAAAAGAATTGTTAGGTCCTTTTCATACATTTATGACAGGAGACACGGTGGCATGGTTTGAAAAAAGAGGAGTGCCTTTAAAAATTGAAGAGGATGGTAGGATGTTTCCTGAAAGTAATTCGTCACAAACCATTATTGATTGTTTTGTAAATGAAACACAGAAATTAGGTGTTGAGGTTTTGAAAAATCATTCAGTTAAAAAGATTCAAAAGGAAAATGAAACTTGGGAAGTTGAAACTGAAAAAGGAGATTTTATTTCAGATAAACTAGTGATTGCAACCGGAAGCAATGCTAAAATTTGGAACGTGATTAAAGAGCTTGGACATACAATTATAGCTCCTGTTCCTTCATTATTTACGTTTAATATTCAGGATTCACGAATCAAAGAATTGCCTGGAATAGCAACACAGGCATCGGTAAAAGTTATTTCAGTAAACAATAAAATAAAATTAGAATCTGAAGGAGCGTTACTCATTACGCATTGGGGATTGAGTGGTCCTGCGATTTTAAAATTATCTGCTTGGGGAGCGATAGAGTTAGAAAAAGTAAATTATCAATTTAAACTTAAAGTGAATTGGTTGCTCGATATTTCAACTGAAGAAGCCTTTAATAACCTAAAGGAGATTAAAGGAACAAACAGCAAACAATCACTTTATAAATATGCGCAGTTAGGAGTTCCAAAACGATTATGGCAAAGTTTAGTGGTAGCTTCAGGAATTGCTGAAACTCAAAAATGGGCAGAAACTACGAACAAACAATTTCAGGACTTAGCCAATCAATTAACGCAATCTATATTTCAGGTTAACGGAAAAAGCACTTTTAAAGAAGAATTCGTCACAGCAGGGGGAATTGATTTAAAAGAAATTAATTTTAAACGTTACGAAAGCAGGCTCCATAAAAATCTATTTTTTGCTGGCGAAGTATTGAATATAGATGCTATTACAGGTGGGTTTAATTTTCAGAATGCCTGGACAGGAGGTTATATTGTTGCTAAAAGTATTTCAGAAAATTAGCTGTATCATAGTGGATTCTGGGTCAAGCCCAGAATGACAAAATAATTGCTATAAAGTTTATTATTACACCTTTGTCATCCTGGATTTAATTCAGAATCCAACAATTTTTATTTTTGATATAAAAAGTATATATTTGTTATATATAAACTATATTATAATGGCAACTACAAAAAAACTGATTGAAATAGACAACAAAGCTTTAGAGATTCTAAAGAAACAAGCAAAACTTCAAAAACGCTCATTAAAAAATTATATAGAATTTATGCTTGAAGATACGGCTGCACGCTTTAGTGAACCTTCTGAAGAATATAAAGCGATGATGGATGATATGATTGAGCGTGATGAAAATGGAGAACTTGTTTTAAATTCTTGGATGGATATGAAAGCAAAATATGGGCGATAAAATTATTTTCACTGAAGAAGCAAGAATAGAATTTCATAAAGCCAAATGTTATTTTGAATTTACTAAAAAAGAAGATGCTTTTTGGAATGATATAAATAGACAAATGGATCTAGTTTTGTTAATGCCTTTTGCTTTTCAAGTACGTTACAAAAATATTAGGATAATAAATTTAGAACAGTTTAATTATTCTATACATTATGTAATCAAACCTTATGGAGTATTAGTTTATAGGTTTTTAAATAATAAACAAGAGTATTAAAATGAAAACCTACATCGCATTACTTAGAGGAATCAACGTGTCAGGCCATAAAAAGATTTTAATGGCAGATTTAAGATTGTTACTAGAAAAATCGGGACTTCAAAATGTTCAAATCTATATTCAAAGTGGGAATGTGGTTTTTTCTTCTTCAAAAAAGCAACAGGGTTTAGAAACAACAATTCATGAAGCAATTTTAAAAAAATATGGATGGGAAGTACCCATATTGGTAAAAACAGCTTCAGAAATTAAATCGATTCTTGATGATTGTCCTTTTCCTAAGGATAAAAAAGAGAAGAGTTATTTTGTGTTACTGCAATCTGCGCCTTCTTCTTCAATTATTTCAGAAACGAATAAACTCTTATATCCAAATGAAGAGTTTATAATCACCAATTCGTGCGTTTACTTGTACAGCGAGTTAGGCGCTGCTAAGGCTAAATTAAATACCAATTTATTTGAACGAAAATTAAAAGTAAAAGCAACCGCTAGAAATTATAAAACCATGATAATATTACGAACAATGGTTTCTTAAATTAGCTATTTAATTTATCTTTGAAATTATTATTTACTCCAATGAACGAAGCATATTTTATTCCGAAACCTTATTCTAAAACTCCCGAAAACGGGAATATTACCTGGCAATCGCCCAGTAATATCGCTTTGGTGAAATATTGGGGAAAGTATGGCGAGCAATTACCTGCAAACCCTTCGATTAGCTTTACATTGGATAATTGCAAAACAACTACGGAATTAAAATTTCAGAAAAAGGAAATACCTTCAAATAATTTTAATTTTGAAGTTTATTTTGAAGGGGAAATTTCTGCAGATTTTAAACCAAAAATTGAAACATTCTTTCAAAGAGTTGAAAAATATGTACCTTTTTTAAAAGATTATATTTTTGAGATTCATACCGCCAATACATTCCCTCACAGTAGCGGAATCGCATCTTCAGCAAGTGGTATGAGTGCATTGGCTCTTTGTCTTTTAGATGTAGAACGGTCATTGAGCGGAGTCGAAATGACAGACAACTATTTTAATCAAAAGGCATCCTTCCTTGCAAGATTAGGATCGGGAAGTGCCTGTAGAAGTATAGAAGGGGACTTGGTAGTTTGGGGAGAACATTCAGAAATAAAGGGAAGTTCTAATCTCTTCGGAATTAAATACCCATATCAAGTTCATGATAATTTTAAAAATTATCAAGACACCATTTTATTAGTAGATAAAGGGGAGAAGCAGGTGAGTAGTTCGGTAGGGCATAATTTAATGCACAACCACCCATTTTCAGAACAACGATTTAAACAAGCCAATAATAATCTTTCAAAATTGAGTATTGTTTTTGAGACTGGAGACCTTTCCAGATTTATAAAAATAGTTGAAAGTGAAGCCTTAACACTTCATGCAATGATGATGACCTCGATGCCCTATTTTATTTTAATGAAACCCAATACCTTGGAAATAATTAATAAAATTTGGAGTTATAGAAACAAAACAAATTCTAATATCTGCTTTACCTTAGATGCTGGTGCCAATGTTCATGTGTTATATCCTGAAAAAGAAAAAGAAGAAGTTATGGAATTTATTAAAAATGAGTTAGTTGCATATTGTCAGAATGGGCAGTATCTTTGCGATCAAATTGGATTTGGAGCAAAAAAAGTGTAATTTTATCCAACCAAACACATACCTACATGTACGGACCCTTATTTTACTCAAAAATTCTTCTCTTTGGAGAATATGGAATTATTAAAGATTCCAAAGGCTTATCGATACCTTATAATTTTTTTAAAGGAGCGTTAAAAATTGATGAGCACCGCACGATGAGTACTCACCGTTCTAACCAAACTTTGAAGCGTTTTTCTACATATCTTGAAAAAATACAGGAAGAAAATCCGAATTTAGTAACGTTCGATATTGAAAAATTTAAAACAGATGTTGAAGCTGGATTGTATTTTGATTCTAGTATTCCGCAAGGATATGGAGTAGGGAGTAGTGGAGCTTTGGTTGCTGCTATTTATGATAAATATGCGTACCATAAAATTACAATTTTAGAAAACTTAACTAGAGAAAAGCTGTTGATTTTAAAAGCTATTTTTGGTGAAATGGAATCTTTTTTCCACGGAAAATCTTCAGGATTAGATCCGTTGAATAGTTATTTAAGCTTGCCAATTCTTATCAATTCTAAAGACAATATTGAGCCAGCAGGAATTCCATCTCAACCTGAAAACGGGAAAGGAGCTGTCTTTTTATTAGATAGTGGTATTACTGGAAAAACCGCACCTATGGTTCAAATATTTATGGAAAGCATGAAACAAGAGGGGTTCCGTAATATGCTAAAAGATCAATTTGTAAAACACACAGATGCTTGCGTATCTGACTTTTTACAAGGCAATGTGAAATCACTTTTCGGAAATGTAAAAGAACTTTCAAAAGTAGTACTTGATAATTTTAAGCCTATGATTCCTAAAGAATTTCACACGCTGTGGAAAAAAGGAATTGAAACCAATGCCTATTATTTAAAACTTTGCGGTTCGGGCGGAGGAGGTTATATGCTTGGTTTTACCGAAGATATTGCAACTGCTAGACAGGCACTTAAAGGGTATAAACTTGAAGTAGTTTATAATTTTTAAGAATCACTTTTTTGCTTGTTATACTTATTGCATTTAGGTTTTCGGGAATTTTGACAAATTATTTTTTTCTTTATCAAGGCATAAATTATAAAGCATAGCCTTAGTTACGGTTTATAATTTTAACGTAGAGAAAGGTAAAAGAAGCAGTGAAAAAACCGAAAAGCTATGTGTAATGAGTGTATTTCACAATGATAATTTTATTTTAACCTATGTTAAGTAGAAAACAAAAATACTTTTTTCTTAAGTTTTTCAGTTTGTTTTCTATTGTTAGAGGGTACAATGTATTGGTAATTATTGTCGCACAATACTTAACTTCCATTTATATTTTAGCTCCCAACTTACCCGCTAAAGAGGTGTTTTTTGATATTAATTTATTTATGTTGGTGTTAGCTTCTGCTTCTGCTATTGCAGCGGGTTACATCATCAATAGCTTTTACGATAGCGAAAAAGATCTAATAAACCGTCCTCGAAAAACGATGTTGGATAGGTTGGTAAGTCAACGAACAAAATTAACTTCATACTTTGTTTTAAACTTTCTGTCAGTAATTTTTGCGAGTTATGTTTCCTTTAAAGCGGTGGTATTTTTTTCGTTATATATCTTCGGGATTTGGTTCTATTCACATAAACTTAAAAAGTATCCTTTTGTTGGAAATCTTGTTGCTGCTACCCTTGCAGTGATTCCGTTTTTTGCAATCTTTATTTATTATAAAAATTTTGATTTAGTCATTTTTGTACACGCAACATTCTTGTTTTTAATTATTGTTATGCGAGAATTAGTGAAAGATTTAGAAAACATTAAAGGTGACTTAGCACATAATTACAGGACAATCCCAGTGGTTTATGGGGTAGAAGTTTCAAAAATTATGTTAACCATAGTAAGCGTGTTAACCTTGATTCCAACGTATTTTTTAATTACAAAATTTGATATTGGATATATGAGCTATTTCTTCTTCGGAAGTATTATTGCATTATTTATATTTGTTACAATACTGTGGAAATCAAATAAAAAGCTTCATTATGTAATTCTTCACAACATATTAAAACTCATTATTTTAGTTGGAGTTATTAGTATTGTTCTTGTTAAACCGGCCTTGATACTTAATCGTTTTTAGTAATAAATAATATTTTAGGTTATGTAGTTTTCACAATTGAGTTTTAGGTATTTAGAACTTGAAATACTATATCTTTGCAGCCAAATTATCTAAAGCTTTTGCGATGGATAAGATATTAATTTAAAAGGGTTCCGTTTTTACGGAAAATGAATATGAGCAAGCAGAAAGGAAATAGCAGAAAACAAGATACTTCAGGTAAAGGGAATAAGAAGAGTCATTTCAGAAAAGATTCTAATAAAATTTCTTCAGAAAAGAAGCCGCAAAATAAACCTTCAAATCCGGCAGACGGGATAAGGTTAAATAAATACATCTCAAATTCTGGAATTTGTTCTCGTCGAGAAGCAGATATGTATATTCAGGTTGGAAGCGTTGAGGTAAACGGAAAAATCATCAACGAAATGGGCTTTAAAGTAAAGCTTACCGATGAAGTAAAGTTTGACGGAAGAAAGATTTCCCCTGAAGCAAAAGCCTATGTGTTACTTAATAAACCTAAAGGATTTGCTACCACAACGAGCAATGCAAAAGGAAATACTGTAATGGATCTTGTGGCAAGAGCATCTACTGTAAATCTGAATCCAATTGGTAGGTTAGGGCGTAATGCAACAGGATTGTTATTATTTACTAACGATGATGAGTTTATGCAAAAATTTACTCGAAAAGGTGTGACGCGATTATTCCATATTGAATTGGATAAAAACTTAAAATCAGAGGATATTCAGAAAATTAGAGACGGACTTAAAATTGATGGAAAAACCATTGAAGTAGAAGATGTTAGTTGGGTTAAAAATGCTCCAAAAAAAGAAGTAGGTCTTAAAATAAAACATATAGGCAACAGTGTAATTCGTACTATTTTCGAGCATTTAAACTACAATGTAGTGAAAGTAGATTGTGTTACCATTGGTCCACTTACCAAAAAAGAGTTGTCTCGTGGAAGATGGAGATACCTTTCTGAGCAGGAAATGAATACTTTTAGTATGCTTTAATTTTATGTCCTGCAAGATCCAAGAAACCTTGTAGGTATTTATTCTATATGAATCAGCCTTTAGAATTTTACACACAACAAAAACAACTTTTTGAGAAAGAACTGTCTCTAATTAACCGAAAGCTTTTCAGGTTAAGTATGATTCGTTTAGTGGTATTTTTATCTATTGTTTTTTGTGTTTGGTTTTTCTTAGGGAATATAAAAGTACTAGTTCCTGTTATTGTATTGGAAATAGTTTTGTTCTTTTATTTGGTTTCAAAATATTCAGACTTAAAATTACTGAAACAAAAAAAACAGCAACTTATTTATATTAATCAAGTTGAAATTAATGTAATTCAAGGTGATATTTCGGACTTAGACTTCGGAAATGAGTTTAAAGATCCAACCCATTTTTTTAGCTACGATATAGATTTGTTTGGGAAAGGGTCCTTTTTTCAATACCTCAATAGAACAACGATTAAAACGGGGAAAGAGAAATTGGTATCTATTTTTACTTCAAATACTATTGAAGGGATTGAAGAGAAACAAGAAGCCATTAGGGAATTGTCAAATAAACCAAAATGGCGTCAGAATTTTTCTGCCACCGGAAGTTTAATTAATGTAGATGCCAGTATTAAAACCATTGTTAATTGGTTAAGCTTACATAAGTCATTTACCCCAAAAACAATGCGTTATCTGCCCAATGTATTTGGTGTTTTTTCATTAGTTCTTTTTTTGTTAAGTTATTTAGATTTAATTCCAAATTCTGTAATTGTAACGTGGTTTTTCATAGGATTAGGAATTACAGGAGCCTATATTAAAAAAATTAATAATCTTTATTTACACGCTAATAAGGCAAAGGAAACTTTTAAACAGTACCATCAGTTATTAGGGTTAATTGAAAAAGAAATATTTATTTCAGAAATACTACAAAAAAAGCAACAAGAAATAAAAACCGAACATAAAAAGGCTTCACAAATATTTCTTGAGTTTTCAAAAATATTAGACGCTTTTGACCAACGGAATAATATGATTATTGGAATTTTCGCAAATGCATTTGCCTTGCGTGATTTGCATCATTCTTATAAAATTGAGCAGTGGATTAACATTTATTTAGAAAAGGTAGAATATTGGTTTGAGGTGATCGCTTTTTTCGATGCAGAGAATTCTTTGGCAAATTTTAAATTTAATCACCCAAAATTTGCATTTCCAAGTATAAATTCAGGTAAGAAAACGATAGAAGCTAAAGATTTAGGGCATCCGTTACTTCCAGATGAAAAACGGGTAACAAGTTCGGTAACGATTAATAAAGAAGAATTTTTTATTATTACAGGAGCTAATATGGCTGGGAAAAGCACTTTTTTACGCACGGTATCTCTTTCTATTGTCATGGCAAATATAGGATTGCCAGTGTGTGCTTCAGAATTTAATTATTCGCCTATTAAGTTGATTACGAGCATGCGTACCAGTGATTCTTTGACTGAAGATGAATCGTATTTCTTTTCAGAATTAAAGCGCCTAAAATTTATTGTAGATTCCATCGAAAAAGATAATTACTTTATCATTTTAGATGAAATATTAAAAGGAACTAACAGCACCGACAAGGCAATAGGCTCTCGAAAATTTGTACAAAAATTAGTAGCATCTAACTCTACAGGAATTATCGCTACGCACGATTTAAGTCTTTGCGAAATTGCCAATGAACTTTCTGAAGTGAAAAATTACTATTTTGATGCAGAAATTATTAATGATGAGTTGCATTTTGATTACGCTTTAAAAATAGGAATTTGTAAAAACATGAATGCTTCTTTCTTGCTGAAGAAAATGGAAATTGTGTAATTCTTAAAAGGGTGAATTTTCAGATAAGTGTTTTCTTAATTGCTCTTTTTTAACCTCCCAAAAAAGATACCCAATTACAATGAAATATTCCAACGCCACTAACCATAAGTTTTCTGAAAACCCATCCACTCCATAAGCAGAGTAACTTAATAGTATTACAAAACTCCAAACAATAGGAAATCTATATTTAGTGAAAATTGATAACAATAAAGGAGTCGCAATGTACCAAGGGTGTATGGTTGTTGATAGTAAATAGTAAAATGAAATACTGAACAACATCACTGTAATTAGTTGTTTCAAGCTTTTGTTATTACGAAGAAAAGTAATAAGCACTATATATGTAATTACTATCAACGGGAGTATTTTTCCAATGGTTTCTATCATATTCCAACCTACAATTTTGAAGCCAATCCAACGTATTACATAATAGACGCTTGCATTAAACTCGAAATTTTGAAACCAAAGCCCTATAGTCTCAGCAAAGTTTGAAACAAATTGAGGAGAATAAAAAGGTAAAAAAGTGATGACTACAGTTGCAACTGTAGTTAGATAAAAAATAAAAATATTATAAAAACCTTTTTTTGAACCGTAGGTATTAGCAAACCATTGGAAAAACAATGGAAGAAACAATAGAGGAATTAGTTTAACTGAAATCGATAAACCTAAAACAACTGCCGATCCTACCCATTTTTGTTGTTGTAATAAATACAATGACCACACTAAAAAGAAGAGCATCACAGATTCAAAATGGAGGTTTCCGGTAAGCTCAATAATGATAAACGGATTTAGAAAATACCAGAATATTTTATCGGGATCTTGCTCTAAACCTTTTAGTAATTTTCTTCCGAAGTAAAGGATTCCTATATCTGCTAAAACGATTAAAACCTTTAAAACAATTACCGAACCCAAAATACTTTTTCCTGCAAACAAGGCTGCAATAGCAAACCAAAGTTGGTTAATAGGAGGGTAGTTGCTGTAATGGATTCCGTTGAGAATCCCCATTCCATTATAGAGTTCTTGGGCTTGGTTTACTGTTGCTCCTCTTGTCGCCTCGAGCGCAGTCGAGAGGTTGTTTAATAAATTTTCAGGAGTAAACAAATAAGGATTAACTCCTTGAAAGACGAGCCTTCCATCCCAGATAAAACGATAAAAATCTTGCGATAGGTTGGGTAGAACGCCAATAAATATAAGTCTAAAAAGAACTCCTATTCCAGCTAAAACCCAGAACCTTCCTTTGTTTAATTGAAGTAATTTGTATGATAAAAAAAATAAAGTCCCATAGAGAGAGATAAGTTTTATAAAGTCACTTCGGTCTAGATCAAACGCAAAAACCCCATAAAATAAACCGATTACTAAAACTAGTAGTATGATTATTTTATGGGGTTTTAGATTTTCTAGCATTGAGCTAGCAAGTTAATCTAATCTTGCCATTCTGCAATAAAAAGATTGGTATCGTGACCTCCGCCATTATTTCTGTTAGAAGAAAAAATTAAATACTTCCCGTCATTAGAAAATACAGGGAAGGCATCAAAAGTTTCTCCGTGAGTGATGCGTTTAAGGTTTTTTCCGTCGGTATCAATCATATATAAATTAAATGGGAAACCTTTCTCTGCTTCATAGTTTGAAGAGAATAATACTTTGTCACCAGATGGTAAAAAGAATGGACTCCAGTTAGCGTTTCCTAAGTTGGTAAGTTGACGCATATCGCTTCCATCTGCATTACAAATATAAAGTTCCATATCTGTAGGCTCTACTAATCCTTCAGCAAGTAACCCTTTATATTTTGCTATTTCTTCTTCGGTTTTTGGTCGAGAAGATCTAAAAATTAATTTAGTTCCGTCAGGTGAGAAGAAAGCCCCCCCATCATAACCTAATTCGTTAGTGATTTGTGTTACATCACTTCCGTCTAAATTCATTGTAAATAACTCTAAGTCACCACTTCTGGTTGAAGTAAATACAATTTTATCACCCTTTGGCGAAACAGTTGCCTCTGCATCATAACCGGGTTCGTTGGTTAATTGTGCTGTAATATTTCCATCTAAATCTGCTACAAAAATGTCAAAACTATCATACACTGGCCAAACATATCTTCCGTTTTTACGAAGCGGAACTTCTGGGCAAGCCTCGTCAACTAAATGTGTAGACGCATAAACAAAACTCTTATTGTCTGGTAAGAAATATGCACAAGTGGTACGACCTTTTCCCGTACTTACCATTGGAGGTTTAGAGTCTTTAAAAACATCTTCAGCATTCATTAAAAACATCTGGTCACATTCTAGTCCCCATTCTTTATTATTGGACTGAAAGATTAATTGTTTGTCGTCAAAACTCCAGTAAGCTTCGGCATTATCACCGCCAAAAGTTACTTGTTTCATCGATTTAAAATGAATCTCTTCAGGGTATATTAATGTTGTATTTATGGTTTCTCCTGCAATAGCTTCGGTAGAAGCTGTGTTCGTTTTATTTTCTTTACAAGAAAAAATAAATAAAACTAGTAATAAAATTGGGATGCGTTTCATAATTAGATTAATTTTGCACAAAAATAACGAATTAAAATCGTTGTAAATAGTGATTTTTAGTAAATAATAACGAATATTTAAAAAAAAATAACGATGAAAGTATTTTATGTGATTGCAATGACGCTATTGTTGATTTCTTGTAAAACTGAAACTCCAGTAAAAGAGGTTTCAATGAAAGATGATGTTACTTTTTTGGCTTCAGATTCTTTAAAAGGGCGTAGAACAGGAACCGAATATGAACGTATGGCGGCAAAATATCTAGCACAGCGTTTTGAAGACTTAGGGTTAGAACCAAAAGGAACTGAGGGTTATTTTCAAGAATTTACCTTTAAAGATAAAACCAATCCTCATGAGGATATTACCTATGTAAAAAATGCGGGAGATAGCACAACGACTGCAGTAAATGTAGTGGGATATATAAATAATAATGCAGAAAACACCATTGTAATTGGAGCGCATTACGACCATTTAGGAATGGGCGGAGAAGGATCTTTACACCGTGGAAAAGAAAATGAAATTCATAATGGTGCCGATGATAATGCTAGTGGTGTTGCGGTTATGTTGAATTTGGCGAAAGGGATACAAGGTAAAAACACCAACAATAATTATTTATTTATCGCATTTTCGGGAGAGGAAATAGGATTATTAGGTTCTAATTATTATGTTAAAAATCCAACAATTGATACCAAGAAAGTAAACTATATGATTAATATGGATATGGTTGGACGTTTAAATGACGAAAGAGCCATTGCGATTTATGGTGTGGGTACTTCACCAAAATTTAGTCAGGCTTTGTTTGCTAATAATAAAGATTTTAAACTTACTGAAAAAGAATCGGGAGTTGGGCCAAGTGATCATACTTCGTTTTATTTATCTGATATGCCTGTGCTTCATTTCTTTACTGGGCAACATGAAGATTACCACAGACCAGGCGATGATGTAGAAAAAGTCAATTTTGAAGGAATGGAAGATATTACCCAATATTTGTTGGCTATTATCACAGATTTGGATGATGATGGGAAATTAGAATTCAGAAAAACTAAAAATGAAAGTGATGAAACCCCAGATTTTAAAGTAACATTGGGAGTAGTGCCAGATTATTTGTACGATGGAAAAGGAATGCGAATAGATGGTGTTAGTGAAGACAAGCCAGCTCAAGGAGCAGGAATGCAAAAAGGTGATGTGGTTGTAAAAGTTGGTGACTATGTAATAGAAGATATGATGAGCTATATGAAATCATTGTCAAAGTTTGAAAAAGGACAAAAAACGATGGTGTTGGTAGAAAGAGATGGAGAAACAATAGAACTTGAAGTGACTTGGTAAAATAAGAAATCAAAGAATAATTATAAAGGCTTTCTACATAGAAGGCCTTTTCTTATTTAATGCGTAACGTGATTAAAGGGAGAAGAATACCAATTAATAAAAATGTCAATCCAATAGTTTTTCCGAAGAGTAAACAAGTTATCAAAAGTCCAAGAGCCAAATAAATTGGTGTGATAGAAATTATTAAAGCATACCTAAATGTGGCAATATATTCTTCTTCTTTTATTTTTGGAAAAGCTACTTTTCTCCATATAAAATAAGGTATAAAGTAAAATATCTTTACTAACATTTTAAAAAACGGAAACAAGATAGAATCTTTTTTCACCTTCTTACCTGTATAGTTGAAACCATTTTCAAGAGATTTATTCACTTCAATGGGATTGGTGAAGTCTACTTGTAATTCGGAAAGTTTTTTGATTGAATTATCATATTCTGTAATAGATTCAATGTGAGTTGTTAATTTCTCCATTTCAGTAGAAATAGCATTGGATAAATCATTAAAATCGATAGACTCACCATTCCAAAACTGATTTGGTGAAATATGATTTCCAAAATAAACCGACATAGAATCCCCGTATTCTTTTGGGTTTTGGTAGTTGACTCCTACAGGAATAATAACGATTTCAGTTTTAGGATATTTATTGAATGTTTCTTCTAATATTCTAGAGATTCCTTTTTTTAAAGGTCTTACTTTTCGGTTTAAATGGTGACTTCCTTCAGGAAAAAGAAGGATTGATTTTTTTTTATGAAGTAATTCAGCGCAAGTCGAAAAGGTTTTAAAATTCTTTTGTATGGTATTCACTCCATCCCGTATTCTATACACCGGAAGCATTTGAAAACTATGCAATATTTTAGCAGCAGTTGGGTTTTTAAAAACTGCAGCTTGTGTAAGAAAATAATTTTTCCGAGTGCTTTTTATGGAAATAAGTAAAGGGTCTAATAAGGCATTTTGATGGTTCGATAAATAAATTACTGCTTTGTCTTTCGGTATTTCATCTAAAAAAACGGCTTCATTTTTTTTGTAATAAAATTTTAAACCAATTGTGATATAGAACTGAACAAAACTGAACCAAAGTTGTTGCAAAATAATAATTTTTTAAATTCTTTTTTTAGACCAAAAAGTTGCTAAAGTTAATCCTGAAACAATGTGCCAAATCCCCCAAAAAGCTGCTAGAATTGCCATTCCGCCTAAGCCATCAAAAAAGGTGAAAATTAATAATAGCGCTAGGCCAGAATTTTGTATTCCAGTTTCAATTGCCAAAGTACGTCTATTTCTTTTTGATAGCCTTGCAAATCTTGCAACATTATAGCCCAGTAATAATGCTACTATATTATGTGTAATTACAATGAATAATACATAATGAATATATTTAATAAAAATACTGGTATTCTTTGATACTGCCAAAACAATGAGGAGTAGAAAGAAAATTATAGAACCTACTTTAAAGTATGGGGCTATTTTTTTTGCGAATTTTGGAAAGTAATGACTTACAAACATTCCTAAAATTAAAGGTACTCCTAAAAGCAACGAAATAACTTTAACCATTTCTAATGGCGATATAGAAACGGAGCTAATAATTGTGGATGTTGGAGCATATAATCCAGACCAAAACTGAAAATTAAAAGGAGTCATCACTATAGCAAATAAGGTTGCAATAGCTGTTAAACTAACAGATAGTGCAGTATTACCTTTTGCGTAATTGGTCATAAAATTTGAAATATTTCCGCCAGGACACGCAGCAACCATAAACATTCCCAAAGCGATACTAGGTATTGGTTTTATTATTAAAACTAATAAAAATGTAAGAGCAGGAAGAAGTATAAATTGAGATAAAACTCCCGCCAAAACACTTTTTGGGTTTTTGATTATTCTCAAAAAATCTGAAAGTTTAATATCTAGCGCAACACCAAACATTATAATGGCTAGTGTTAGATTGAGGAAGAACAATCCATCTACATCAAAATTTATTTTTACGCTATCTAATTCTTGTTGCATACAGGTTCTAAATGTAGTAAAATAGAATTAAAAAATAAACTCTAATAATTAAAGTTAATACTAAAAATTTCTAGCTAAAGATAATGTGACAAACATATGAAAATCAGTTTTTTTAGTTTCAGGGCTATTGAAATTATAAAAGAATTTAAAATCATTTCGTCCCCAACGATAGTACATTTCAATATTATAAATAAAGAAATTTTGATAAGGTTCAACTAAAAGAAGGGAAGAGTCTTTAACTAAATTTCCTTCTAGCATTGTGTCGTGAATAACATATCTGTAACCAGTTCTTATTGCAAAAAACAGCTCATTTTTTAATTTTCCTAATTGGTTATAAGCTGTGCTTTTATATAATGGATTTCTTTTCCCAAAATAAAACACAACGTCTTGCTGTAAATAAACATCTTTAGATCCAAATGCAATTGTTGGGCTTAAGGCAAAATAAACGCTAAAAGGATTAGGGTTTAATTTCCATTCTCTAATATAGTTTCCGTAAAAATTAAATGTCACCCCATTTTTTATTTGCCCTTGCCAAGTTGCAGTTCTGGAATCTTCTGTAGCGGTTTCATGAAATAAATTTTGAAGCCCCTCAGCTCCAGAAATTGGTCCTATAACACCTATAGAAGATGTGAAATCAAATAGCCAATTAGCATTTGCAATTGTATGTTGATAATTAATCCCTAGAAAACCCGCATAAGGGCGGTCATATTTACTAATATCTGTTTCTTCTAAATCTGTGGGGGTGTAAATTTCTTGACTTAAATAAAAACTATTTTGCCTTTTATAAACCGTGTCTTTTTTGTTTTCATCAAGAATTCTGTAAACTATAAAATTTCCAGTTGAATAATACCTGTCTGTAAAATGAAGAAAATCATTATCATGTCTTAGTTCAAATTGTTGGGTGTAAATTTTTTCTGAATAACCTTCTTTAGCATTTATTTGACCTAGTAAATTCGAAATGTTCAATAATCCAATTACACAAAATAGTAAATATGTAATTTTATTATCGATTATATTTTTAATTTAAACTTTACTTGTTAGACTTTTGAAAAATACAAAACCAAAACCAATAAAGAGCATTAAATGGAAAGGAAATAATCCAAAATCTCCTCCCTGATCACCTACAATAAAAGCACTATACATTCCAAAAGCAAAGTAGATTGTTAATAGTCCTTCTATAATTACATTGGGAGATATGTTTTTGGAAAGGTATTTGTTATTCTTCCAGCTTCCTTTTATAGAATTAACATTGAATTTTGGTGTGCGAATAAAATCACTTTTTTTGCCAAAATGCCCTTCAATTACTGCAATAGAATTATGAAGTGAAAAACCCATAGCAATAGAGAAAAAAGCAAAAAACATTCCTATATATTTTATAAATTGTTTAAATCCGCCACCATAAATACTTTTGAAAGTAAACCAATAACAAGCAAAGAAAATTAGTGTGCTTATCACGAAAAAACTCATCGCAAAAAAGTAATATTTTAAATGCTCATATTCATTTTTTATATACAACATTGGGATGCTTAAAATACCAACAATTAAAATGTTTAAAAACATAGTGCTGTTCAATAAATGAAGCAGTCCATGGATTTTAGTTTTAAAAGGAATGTTTTTACTTTTTAAAACGTTCCATTTCATTTTCTGAAAATTTTCTGCACCTCCTTTATTCCATCTAAATTGTTGGGATCTTGCAGCACTAATTACAATCGGGAGTTCTGCAAGGGTTTCAATGTCTTCTAAATATTTAAATTTCCAGTTTTTTAACTGTGCTCGATAACTTAAGTCAAGATCCTCGGTTAAGGTGTCACCTTCCCAATTACCAGCATCGAGAATACAATCTTTGCGCCAAACACCAGCAGTGCCGTTGAAGTTAATAAAATGTCCTTTACTATTTCTGCCAACTTGCTCCAATGTAAAATGTGTATCTAATGCAAATGCCTGAACCCTGGTGAGTAGTGAAAATTTTCTATTTAAATGCCCCCAGCGTGTTTGAACGACCCCTATTTGTGAATTTTTAAAATATGGAATAGTACGAAGTAACCAGTCTTCTTGTGGAAGGAAGTCAGCGTCAAAAATAGCAATAAACTCTCCTTTTGCTGCGGTAAGTCCCTCTTTTAAGGCACCGGCTTTAAAACCAATTCTATTTTCTCTAGAAATATGTTGAATATCAAGTCCAGTTTTTTGTAACTCTAGAATTTGTTTGGCTGTTGTATCAAACGATTCATCTGTAGAATCATCAAGAACTTGAATCTCTAGCTTGTTTTTTGGATACTCCATTTTTACAATATTATTTAGCAAACGTTCCATCACATATTTCTCATTATACACAGGAAGTTGAATAGTGACAAAAGGAATTTCTTCAGGATTTGAAAAATCAAATTTTCGGCAAGTATCCTTTTTTTTTTGGCTTTTAAATAATTGAAAAGCAAGTTAAGTTGTGCCAACGAATACATGAAAATAAGTATTAGAGCAACGGAATAAACGATGATAATGATGGTTTCTAGAATCATTTTTTAAATGAATATTTAAATATCCAAAGTAAAATTTTAACGCCCGCAAATATAGCACCTTTTACCGTTCCAGATACTTTTGAGATTCCTATTCTGTTTCGGTAATTTACAGGAATTTCAACATAAGAATAGTTCTTTTTTAAAACTTTTAATTGCATCTCAACCGTCCAACCATAGGTCTTGTCTTCCATATTTAAGGTCAATAATTTATCATATTTAATGGCTCTAAAAGGGCCTAAATCTGTAAATTTTGCGTTAAAAAACAGCTTCATTAAATTTGTAGCTAACCAGTTTCCAAATATTTGGGGAGTTGTCATCGCGCCTTTTTCTCTTAATTCTGAAACTCTTGAGCCAATGACAAAGTCGATATCTTTTTCAATTATGGGAGCTATTATTTTGGAGAGCTCTTCAGGATAATCACTGTAATCTCCATCTAAAAATACGATGATATCTGGTTTTGTCCCGAGACTTCGGGATTGTTTAGAAATATAGTTCATTCCTAATAAACAAGCGTATCCATATCCTTTTCTTTCTTCGGTTAATACAGTTGCGCCAGCTTCTTTTGCAATGCTAATAGTATTGTCTGTTGAGTTGTTATTGACTACGATTACTTCAGAAACGATTTCAGGAATATCCTTAATTACTAGACCAATAGAAGCCTCTTCGTTATAAGCAGGGATGATAACTTTAATAATGTGTTTCATTATTTTTTATTAACTAAAGCCATTAAATCTACATGGTTACCTAGTAAAATGTCATTCGGATTTATTCTTCCTGTTTCAGGACCGTTTTCTAATTTTAAAACACCTCTTGGGCAAACTGCTGCACAAATTCCGCAGCCTACACAACTTGCACGAACTATGTTTTCTCCTTTTTGAGCATACCCACGAACATCAATTCCTTGTTCACAATAAGTAGAACAATTTCCACAAGAAATACATTGTCCACCATTTGTGGTGATTCTAAATCGAGATTTAAAACGCTGTACAATTCCCATATATGCTGCTAGAGGGCAACCAAATCTGCACCAAACACGATTACCGAAAATAGGGTAGAAGCCTGTTCCAATAACACCTGCGAAGATAGAGCCTATTAAAAAGCCATAAATATCTTGGATAGCTTGAGTTTTGATACCTAGTACTTCTTGATTTCCTGAAAAATAGGCATACAATGTAAATCCAGTCATAATTAGTGCAAATACAAGCACACCGTGTACCAACCATCGTTCTAGTTTCCATGCGTTTAACGATTTATCTGAAAGTTGACGATAAGGATCGCCTAATGTTTCTGCCAATCCACCACAACCACAAACCCAGGAACAGTACCATCTTTTTCCGAAGAAATATACCATTACCGGAACTACCACGAGGGTTAAAATAACCCCCCATATTAATATGAATAAACCAAACCCTCCACTTGCTAGTAGTTGATCTAAATTCCAACTATAAAAGAAATCATAGTCTAATGGGAAGGCATTTTTAAAATCATACCAAGGTTTTTCAAACCGAACTAATATTTCAGGAATTAAAAAAGCAAAGACGATTTGGAAAAATAAAACAGAAGTGGTTCTTACTATTTGGTACATGTTATGGCGATACTTTATGTACATTCTAATAGCCATCACGGTCATTACCGAACAGTATAAAAAACCATATAAAAACCATTGACTGGCAAGATTTCCACTTAAACTTTCGCTAAAAGGATCTACTATATAAGTCCAGTTTACAATATAGTCTGGTCTAAAATAAAGCAGTAAATAAAAGCTGACTAAAAAAACAAATACCAGCCATCCTAACCATCCTCTATTGGTAGCGGCACTATGGAAAATGCCGTTATTTTTAATTCCTTTTGGACCCAATAAAACCACATTTGGAATGATAAATAATAAAGCGCCAATAATACCCAACCCAAAGGTTAGCCACCAAAAAAGCATTTTGTTTTCTTGAACAATGCCTGAGCCAGACTCTTTTTCTAATTGATAGGCAAAACTATGTGGTTTGTCCCAGATAACTTTGTCCCATTCACTTTTACTTTTATGTGTTTCGTTAGCGGAATTTATAGTTGAAATAACTTTTGAAGAAATCTCAAACGGACCAGAAAAAGATTTTCCAACTACATTTTGTTTTATGTCATTTATAAATAATTCACTTTTAATTCCTTTGTTTTTTGCAAACTGATCAAAACCTGAAGGAGTTACATTATAATTGCCTATAAAAATGAGTGATGTAAAAATACCAAGCCCCACTAAAAACAATCCTAACCCTATTTTCTGAATTACTTTCATATTACGCATTGGTATTAAAAATTCTACTCCAGCTTTTTTTCTTCAATTGTATAGACGTATTTTTTTCTGAATTGAATTTGGCCACAATTTCCTTTTCGTGAAGCCTGTAAAATTCAGGATCAAAATTTGCATCAGCTAAATGTTCTAAAACAAACTCAACGGTTTGTTTTTTTATCAAAACCGAATCGAAAAATTCATGTCGCATTCTAATTCCGAAGGTATTGATGCCAATAAATTCGCGAGTATTTTTGTCGTAGTTGAGATGAATACATTTTTTACCATCTTTATATTCCCAGTAAAATCGAGCTTCATTTTCTTTAGGTTGTGCCCAAACCCAACCATAAGTCTGGTACTCAATATCAAGGAATTTAGCAGAGTTAAACCAATGTCCAGGTTTGTACTCGGTACGGTTTCCGCAGATTGTTTGTGCTAAAGTTTCGCCCATCATTCTTCCTGTGTACCAAACAGCTTCAATAGGTCTTTTTTGGTCAATGGGTTCATGTTGCTCGGCACAATCGCCAATCGCATAAATATCTTCAATATTAGTTTCTAAAAAATGATTGACTTTTACGCCTCTTCCTAATTCTATTCTAGAATCTTTCAGAAAAGAAATATTTGGCGATACACCAGCAGTTAAACCCACTAAATCACAAGGAATTTCTTCTCCAGTTTCAGCAATCACAATGGCTCGTGCTTTTCCGTTTTCATCAGAAAGTATTTCTTTTAAATTGCAATTTAAGCGTAAATCAATATGGTGTTCTTTTATATGGCGATTAATCATTTGCGATTCTCCTTCAGGTAAAACGGTATTCCAAAAACTTTTTTCTCTTACTAAGAAAGTTACAGGAATATCCCTGCTTCTCAGTATTTCAGCAAGTTCAATTCCTATAAGTCCTCCTCCAACAATTACAGCTCTTTTACACTCTTTATTGTTAGGTGCATATTTTTCAATTGCTTCTAAATCTTGCTTATGATACATACCCATTACTGCCTTTAGGTCTTGACCTGGCCATCCAAATTTGTTAGGTTTACTTCCGGTGGCTATAATGAGTTTGTCATAATTCATTTTATCTCCATTAGAAAATGAGAGTTCTTTAATTTCAGAATTAACACTTTCAACAAAGCCTTTTTTTAGATTTATAGTATTCTTTTTCCAAAACCATTTCTCATAAGGTTGTGTATGTTCAAACTTCATATGCCCCATATATACATACATTAGAGCAGTTCGTGAAAAGAAAAATTCTGTTTCAGCAGAAATAATGGTGATTTTGTTGCCTGAAAGTTTTCGAATATGTCTAGCAGCAGTAACTCCTGAGATTCCGTTGCCGATAATTACAATGTGTTGCATAAATTATGAGTTGGAGAATAGGTCGAAATTAAAGATAATAACTTAATACAAAGTAACTATTTCTTTCAATTTAAAATAAATAGTTAAAAATGTAAGTTTTTACATTGATTTTCTACTTAGATAATCATGAAATTACAGGCTTAAAAACTATAATAATCTTCCTGACTGTCTAATAAAAAAGTGCTTTGGCAGGTAGTGAAAGCACAAAATATGACTATTTTTGTATTCGATTTTTAAATCACAATATTTTATCTACTTATGAAAATTAAAGCAATACTCTTTGTCTTTTTGCTAACTACAATTACAGGTTTTTCTCAAGATGTTACAAACGCTCCTTCTAATGGAAAGAAAGGTGAATTTTTCATGTATTGGGGATGGAACTGGAGTTGGTATTCTAAATCTGACATTCATTTTGAAGGTGCAGGGTATGATTTTGAATTAAAAAGTGTTGCTGCTCAAGATAGGCAAACTCCATTTAGCCTTAATAAATATGCGAATCCTGCAAATATTACAATTCCACAATACAACTTTAGAATTGGATATTTTATAAGTGATCACTATAATGTTTCTTTAGGAATGGATCATATGAAATATGTTGTAGAACAAGGACAGGCTTCTAAGATTTCTGGTTTTATACAGGGTTCTGGGACTGAATATGATGGAATTTATAATAATGATGATATTATTATTCAAGAAGGGTTTTTAGAGTTTGAACATACAGATGGTTTAAATTATGCAAATATTGAGGTTAGAAGGTTTGATGAAGTACATTACTTTTCT
>JAUVAS010000041.1 GCA_030591585.1 Flavobacterium sp.
ATGTTTTATAAACCCAATGCATTTACTAAAGATTATAAAGTAGATTATATTGGCATGGATATCGCCAATGATTTTATTGTGGGATATGGTTTGGATTATAATGGATTAGGAAGAAATTTGAATGAAATATATAAGTTAAAACAACGAAAAATGAAAAATATAGTATTGTTTGGCCCTCCAGGAGCTGGAAAGGGCACGCAAGCTGATGTATTAAAAGAAAAATATAATTTAGTACATATTTCAACAGGTGATGTATTTCGCTACAATATTAAAAATGAAACCGAATTAGGAATGTTAGCCAAATCTTTTATGGATAATGGCGATTTGGTTCCTGATGAGGTAACGATAGATATGCTGAAAGCTGAAGTAGATAAAAATACGGATGCTAAAGGTTTTATATTTGATGGTTTTCCTAGAACAAACTCACAGGCTAAAGCTTTAGATGCTTTTTTAGCTGAAAAAGGAGAAGGAATTAACGGGATGGTTGCTTTAGAAGTTGCTGAAGATTTATTGGTTGCTCGTCTATTAAAAAGAGGGGAAACAAGCGGAAGATCAGACGATCAAGATGAAAGTAAAATAAGAAACCGTTTTAACGAATACGAAACTAAAACAGCAGTACTAAAAGAGTATTACGCTGCTCAAAATAAATATTTTGGAGTAGATGGCGTTGGAAGTATTGAAGAGATTACAGGGCGTTTGTGTGAGGTTATTGACAATCTTTAGATTGTCATTCCGTGCTTGACACGGAATCTGATTAAACATTTCGATAATTTCAAAAGGTTCCGAAACAAGTTCGGAATGACAAATAAATAAGATTAAGTTCCTTGTAATTCAAGGAGTGGAAATAGATATGACTGAAGGAAATTTTGTAGATTATGTAAAAATGCACCTTACCTCAGGTAAAGGAGGGCAAGGGAGCGCGCATTTGCGTCGTGAAAAATATATTCCAAAAGGAGGGCCAGACGGAGGAGATGGAGGTCGTGGAGGTCATATTATATTAAGAGCAAATAGGAATCTTTGGACGCTGTACCATTTAAAATTCAAAAGACATTTTAGAGCAGGTCACGGAGGAGCAGGAAGTAAACAGACCAGTACGGGCGCAGATGGTGCAGATGTGTACATAGAAGTGCCTTTAGGAACTGTTGTTCGGGATACTGAAACTCAAAATATTATTCTTGAAATTACTGAAGAAGGACAAGAAATAATCATTGCTCAAGGAGGAAAAGGTGGTTTAGGAAATAACCATTTTAAAAGTTCTACCAATCAAACTCCACGTTACGCACAACCTGGACTAGATGGAGTTGAGGTAGATATTACTTTAGAGTTAAAAGTGTTGGCAGATGTTGGCTTGGTTGGTTTTCCGAATGCGGGTAAATCTACTTTATTGTCGGTGGTAACCGCTGCAAAACCTAAAATTGCCAACTATGAGTTTACAACATTAAAACCTAACTTAGGTATTGTAGATTATAGAGATGGTCAAACTTTTGTGATGGCAGATATCCCTGGAATAATTGAAGGTGCTGCTGAAGGAAAAGGATTGGGGCATTATTTTTTAAGACATATTGAACGTAATTCTACTTTGTTGTTTTTAATTCCTGCAGATGCAGACGACATTAAAAAACAATACGATATTCTTCTAGATGAATTACGACGTTACAATCCAGAAATGCTAGATAAAGATAGATTGATTGCTATTTCAAAATCTGATATGTTGGATGAGGAGTTAATGACTGAAATGAAACAAGAATTGGATAAAGATTTTAAAGGTATTCCTTATCTGTTTATTTCTTCTGTTGCACAGCTTGGATTGATGGAGCTTAAAGATAAACTTTGGGGGATGTTGAATGAAGAAATTGAATAAATTTAGCTATTTTATTACCTTTATAAAAAAACAATGAAATTTACTGTACTCATAATACTCGCTGTTATCCTAGTTTCTTGTGGAGCGACAGTAAGCTACGACTATGATGCAAAAACTGATTTTTCTGTATATAAAACCTATGATTTTTATCCTAATATAAGTTCGGGACTTAGCAATTTAGATACTATTCGCGTTATGAAAGCTACCGATAGTATTTTGCAATTGCGAGGTTTTGAAAAGAATGATTCTCCACAGTTTTTAATCAATTTTTTTGCAAAAGAGTTTATATCACAATCAAACACCACTATTGGGTTTGGTATAGGTGGCGGAGGTCATAACGGAAGCGTTGGAGTAAGTGGGGGAGTTCCAGTAGGAGGAGATATCATCAATCAGAAATTAACTTTCGATTTTATCGACGAGAAAGAAGATAAGTTATTTTGGCAAGCTGTGGGTGAAGATGAACTAAAAGTAAAAGCGAATTCATTACAAAAAGATGCCTATTATTTTGAGCTTATTTCTAAGATGTTAAAAGGGTTTCCACCAAAAAAATAAATAGTAATAAAGAAAGCTTATATTTAATTCTTCGACTTTTAAAGAATGATAAAACAAATTATATTTATTTTTTTTCCATTAATTTCTTTTGCACAACCTTCTTATTCTGAAGTAGGTATCTTACTTCAAAAAAAAGAGTACACAAAAGCTGAAGTAACACTTAGCTCTTACCTTAATAACAGTCCTAATGACGCAAGAGCATTAGAGTTATTAGGCGATACCTATGCGCTACAAGAAAACTGGGATGAGGCAATCGAGATGTTTGAGCAACTTGTTGAAGTGGATCCATTAAGTGCAAATTACCATTATAAATATGGTGGAGTACTTGGTATGAAAGCTATGAATTCAAATAAAATTATTGCCTTTTTTTTGGTAGATGATATTGAAGAGGAATTAAAACTGGCAGCAAAATTAGATCCAAATCATATAGAGGCTAGATGGGCACTTATCGATTTTTTCATACAAATTCCCAATTTAATTGGTGGTAGTAAAACCGAAGCTTTAAAATATGCCGAAGAGTTAGAAGTACTATCTCCTGTGGACGGATATTTGTCTAAAGGTTATATTTATGAATATAACGATGAGTTAGATTTAGCAGAACAATATTACAGAATGGCACTAGAAGTTGGAGGGTCTATTACTTGTTTTCAAAAATTGACCTCCTTTTACGAAAATCAAGATCGCCCTTTAGAAGCAATTTTAACTATAGAGGAGGCTAATAAAAATCTAGATAGAAACTCACTTAATTATCAATTAGGAAAGATTTGTGCTAATTATAATTTAGAGTTAGAAAAAGGAGAAATGTGCTTAATGAAGTTTATAGATAATTATTCTGTAAAAGATGGAGTACCTTTAAAATGGGCATATTTAAAGCTTGCTCAAATCTATAAACATAAAAATGACAAGAACAATGCTCTTAAATGGATTAATAAATCTCTTGCCAGTCAATCCAATTTTAAACCCGCTCTAGAAGAAAAGGAATTAATCCTTGAAATGTGATTTTGTTATTAGTTCAAAAATCAACATTCAACAATCGGTAATCTTAAATCAATCTGTATCTTTACAATTACAAAGATTAGATATAGATGAATATACATTTTATAGCCATAGGTGGTGCTGCCATGCACAATTTAGCACTCGCATTACATTTAAAAGGAGATACAATTACAGGTAGTGATGATGAAATTTTTGATCCTTCAAAAGGTAGATTAGCCGCTAGAGGAATCTTACCAGAAACATTCGGTTGGTTTCCAAATAAAATTACTACAGATCTTGACGCCATAGTTTTAGGAATGCACGCCAAAGAAGACAATCCAGAATTATTAAAAGCGCAAGAACTCAGGCTTAAAATCTATTCGTATCCAGAATTTTTATACGAACAATCTAAGCATAAAACCAGAGTTGTTATTGGAGGAAGTCACGGAAAAACAACCATTACTTCTATGATTTTGCATGTGATGCATTATCATAATAAAGAGGTAGATTACATGGTGGGAGCACAATTAGAAGGTTTTGACGTGATGGTAAAACTCACCGATGAAAACGATTTTATAGTGTTGGAAGGGGATGAATATTTAAGTTCGCCTATAGATAGACGTCCAAAGTTTCATTTGTACAAACCTAATATTGCATTGATTAGCGGAATTGCTTGGGATCATATAAATGTGTTTCCTACGTATGAAGGTTATGTAGAGCAGTTTAGCATTTTTGTAGATTCTATAGTAGAAGGCGGAAGTGTGACCTATAATATTGAAGATGACGAAGTAAAAAAAGTAGTAGAAGCGTCTGAAAATATGATTCGGAAATTTCCTTATGAAACGCCAAATTATACAGTTGAAAATGGAACAACTTTGTTAGAAACTGAAGAAGGTCTCATGCCTATTGAAATATTCGGAAAACACAATCTAAATAATCTAGCAGGAGCCAAATGGATATGTCAGCATATGGGAATTGATGAAAATGATTTTTATGAAGCGATATCAACCTTTCAGGGAGCAAGCAAACGATTAGAAAAAATTGTCGAAACCGAAACTTCTATAGCTTATAAAGATTTTGCACATTCCCCTTCAAAAGTATTGGCGACAACACAAGCTTTAAAAAATCAATATCCTAGCAGAAAGTTAATCGCTTGTTTAGAGTTACACACCTATAGTAGTTTAAACCCAGAATTTCTAAGCGAATATAAAGGAGCATTAGATGCAGCAGATATTGCCGTAGTTTTTTATTCGCCTCATGCGGTAGAAATTAAAAAGTTAGAAGCCATTTCAAAACAACAAATTGCAGATGCTTTTCAAAGAGATAATTTGATTATTTATACCAATCCTGATGAATTTAAGGATTTTCTATTTTCACAAGAGTTTAATGACACTTCATTATTATTAATGAGTAGTGGGAACTATGGTGGTTTGGATTTTGATGAGGTGAAGGGATTGATTGAATAAAATTGAAATGTCTTTGCAAGGAAGATATGACGAAGCAATCTCATGAATACTTATATTAGATTGCTTTGCGCTGTTTATAAAGATGGAAATTAGATCCCAAACTGCTTTAAGTGATGGTCTAGTTTATAATTCATTTTACCTCAATCTGGAGCATTGTTTTCAGCTAAAGCGTTTGCTCTAGTATTGATTTCGTTGAGTGATTCTGTTTCGAATAAAGATTTCACAGGTATATTTTTTCAGATTAAATATACATCATTATCTTTATTGCCTCCCCTTAATATAAAACCATTCATATTGGAAGATAAAACACCATCTTTCTCCATTAAAAATTGGAGTGAAGAAGACCGTCCTAGGGAGAAATTACTTCAGAAAGGGAAAAGCGTATTGAGTAATGCAGAACTCATTGCAATATTAATAGGCTCGGGTAGCCGAAACGAAAGTGCTGTCTCATTAAGTAAACGAATTTTAGTCTCTGCAAATTCTAATTTAAACGAACTTGGAAAGCTGTCTATTAACGACTTATTGAAATTTAAAGGAATAGGAGATGCAAAAGCCGTAACAATTGTAGCAGCAATGGAATTAGGAAGAAGACGTAGGGGAGAAGAGGCCTTAGAAAAGAAAAAAATAACTTCAAGTTCTTCGGTTTTTGAGTTGATGCAACCTATAATTGGCGAGCTACCACATGAAGAATTTTGGATTGTGTATTTGAATAATTCTAATAAAGTATTGCAACAATCACAACTGAGTAAAGGCGGGATTACAGGAACTTTGGTAGATGTTAGATTGGTGCTAAAAACGGCTTTACAATTAGGAGCGGTAGGGCTCATTCTAACTCATAATCATCCTTCTGGTACTTTGAAGCCAAGTCAGGCAGATAAGCAAATTACACAAAAGCTAAAAAAAGCTGGAGAAAGTTTAGATATTAAAGTTTTGGACCATGTAATTATTACCGAAAAAGCGTATTTTAGCTTTGCTGACGAAAGCCTTCTGTAATATTATTTATGTTATTAATTTACACTTCTAAAATTACCCATAGGATTACCTATACCTTTAAACACATATGCACTCGCATACTGGGTATTGAAGTGAAATTTACCAATACTTTAGAAGAATTTATTTCGTATGCTGGTCCAAAATTATCTTATGGAAAAAAGCCGTTAGGGAACGAATTTTTTTTACAGAGTTATGGTTTGTTAAATCAACAAGGGTTTGAAAGTATCGATATTTCTGTGAAAGAATGGGACGATACAAAGTGTTTCTTTTTGGTAGGTAAATTAAGTGCCATACCCTTCGATATTTTTTCTGCAAGCTTTTATTTGTTAAGTAGGTATGAAGAATACCTACCACATGTTAAAGATGAGAAAGGACGTTTTTTGGCTTCAGAAAGTATTGCTTTTAAAGAAGGGTTTTTAAAAAGTCCAGTGGTTGATGTTTGGGCATATAAGTTTAAGCATTTGTTAGAAAGTGCATTTCAGAATTTAATTTTTTCTGAAAGAAAAATGACCATTCATAATTTGATAGATGCGAGTCAACCCTATGCGTATTCTCAAAAAGGGTTTTTGCGGTCATTTTCTGGATTTGCTAAAGATTTATCTAAACTTAGATTGCGAAATATCGTAAAACGTAGTGGCGTTATTTTAGGACTTAAGGAAGATCCGTATAGTACTTTTGAGTGGATTATTGAAAACGTAAAAGAGAGTAAAGTAAAACTTACCGTTTTCTTTTTATTGGGAGAAGCAATTAATTTTATTGAAGGCACTAATTATAGAAGAAAGAAATTTAAACTGATAATTAAAGCTGTTTCAGATTATAAACAAGTGGGGTTAATTTTTTCAAAAGATGCTCTCAATAAATATGAAATATTAAAAAAAGAGAAAAAACAATTAGAAAAAATAACCAATCGAGATTTGTCAAGTTCGATGAATACACAATATTTGGTAAGTCTTCCAGATAATTACAGGAATTTGGTTGAATTAGAAGTAGAAAAAGATTTTTCTATGGTATATGAAAATCAACCAGGATTTAGAGCGAGTTCTTGCACTCCATTTCTTTTTTACGATTTGGATTATGAGATAGTTTCACCATTATTAATTCATCCAGTTACAATGACAACGGAAGCTTTTAAAGATGAAAAAGAATCTGAAATTTCTGTTGTAATTGAAGATTTAATAAATTCAGTCAAAAAAGTAAATGGTACTTTTTCATTGGTATTTACCAATAGAAATTTTACTTCAGATAAAAAGAATAAACTATGGAAGCATCTTTTTATAAAGCTGTCAAAAAACGCTTCTGTAAATTAGTAAATAATGAATAACCAGACCGTTACAGATGTTTTTTTTGATCTAGATCACACGTTGTGGGATTTTGATAAAAACTCGAAACTTGCTTTTAAAAGAGTTTTTGATACACATACAATAGACATTTCCATTAATGAATTTATAGAGGTATATGAACCCATTAATTTTGATTACTGGAAGCGTTTTCGAGAAGATAAAGTTAGTAAAGTAGATTTACGAAGAGGAAGGCTTACAGATACTTTTTCAATTTTTAATATCCTATTAACTACAGGTGAAATTGATGATTTAGCAGATTCTTACATTGACGAATTACCTGTTGATAATCATCTTTTTGAAGGAGCAGAAAGTATTTTAGAGTATTTGTATAAAAAATATACGCTTCATATAATCACTAATGGATTTAATGATGTTCAGCATTTAAAACTTAAAAATAGTGGAATTAGTAATTATTTTTCTACGGTGACCACTTCAGAAGAAGTAGGTGTTAAAAAGCCTAATCCTTTAATATTTACTTCAGCTTTAGAAAAAGCAAATGCAGATTCTAAAGCAAGCATTATGATTGGAGATACATTTGAAGCTGATATTTTAGGGGCAGAAGCTGTAGGTATGAAAACCATGTATTATAATTACAGAAAAGAGAATCTTCCTAAGAAGTATATTGTAGTTAACAGTCTTATAGAGATTAAAAGGTATTTGTAAGATAATATATATTATAGATATAGCGTTATATTAAAAATTGCTCCCACAATTATGAATATAAAGCTTAACCTACTAGTCTCATTAGTTTTTGTCATGCTGTTATTTACATCGTGTATAAAGGATACTGATTTTGATCAAACAGATGATATTGTTTTAACTCCCATAGTAGAATTAGATTTCCTGTTTTTTAACTTAGATTCAGGAAACTTCACAGATTTGGGTATTAATAATTTAATTGTTTCAGATACTACCAATTTTAATTTTCTAAATGATGAATTTACCACCGATAATCTAATTAAAGCCGAATACTTTTTTAAATATACCAATAGTTTACCTGTGGGGTTTACTACAGAGTACAAGTTCTTGTCAGAAAGTAACGAACTTCAATACGAAGTAATAATTCCTGTTGGAGCAGGGTCTATTACTTCACCATTAATTGCGGAACATACGCAAACTATTGTGGGTGATGCTATTTTAGCTTTAACCAATGCTGGAAAAATAGTTGTAAATGTAATCGCTTCATCACCTATAGATAATTTAGAGGGGTCTCTAAAATTACAATCTAAAACTACCTACTATTTAAGAATTGAACAATGAAAAACCTATTAACATGTATTCTCATGTTTTGGGTAATTTCATTTTATGCTCAAAATAAGCAATTGCTTTATGGCTTAGAAGAAGTCCCACAATCAATGTTAGTTAACCCTGGGAGCATAGTTAATTACGATTACCATTTTGGAATTCCTTTTTTATCGCAAATCCATTTTAATGGAGGGGCTTCAGGAGTTTCTGTATACGATATTTTTAAAGATACTGGTGGCGATATAAATGAACGAATACACGATAAAATTTTTGAATTAACAGATAAAGACTTTTTTACTGCTACAGAGCAATTAGAAATCTTCAATTTTGGGTGGAAAAACAAAAAGGATATTTATTTTTCTGGAGGAGTCTATCAAGAGTTGGATTTTATTTTTTATTTCCCAAGAGACTTAGCAATTCTTGCTTGGGAGGGAAATGCTAATTATATTGGTAAAAAATTTGATCTTGGAGAGATAAGCACTACAGGTGAATTACTTATGATTTATCATTTTGGTGTCAATAAAAAAATAAATAAGAAACTTACTTTGGGACTTCGAGGTAAAATTTATTCTAGTATGGTAAGTTACCATAGCACCAGTAATAAAGGGACTTTTGAAACACGATTTAGTGAAACCCAAAATAATATTTATGAGCATATAGTAAGTAATGCAGATATCACAGTTCAAACTTCTGGGATTGCATCTTTAGGAGATCTAGATGGTTCTTCTCAAGTGGTGAGTGAAATAATGGGCCGTGCTTTTTTTGGCGGGAATATAGGTTTAGGTCTAGACCTTGGAGGTACTTATGAAATTAATGAACAATGGACAGCAAGCGCTAGTTTTTTAGATGTAGGAGCAGTTTTTTACACTAAAGATGTTGAAACATATCAAGTTAAAGGAGATTATACATTAGATGGAATTGAACTTCTTTTTCCTGGAAATGGAGACTCTCAAAATTACTACGATGATCTAATAAATGAAATTGAAGATGCCTTTCCTGTAGACACATTATATGCTAATTATACAAAATTCCGACCCTTAAAAATAAATGCCTCTTTAAAATATAATTTAGGAAAAGCAATTGGAGGAAGCGGCGCTTGTAACTGCCTGAAAATGGGTGAGAATCAAAAATTTAATCAATCGGTAGGGTTTCAATATTATAGTATGTATCGACCCAAGGGAATGCAAATGGCAGCCACTTTATTTTATTATCGGCGGTTTACAGATTATATCTCAGCAAAAGCTACTTATACGGTAGACTCTTATTCTTATTATAATCTTGGTTTAGGTTTTGTTGCAAATATGGGCATTGTCAATTTCTATATTATGGCAGATAATTTACAATGGTATCAAAATATTGCAAAGGCAAAAAGTGTATCTTTACAACTAGGCTTTAATATTATTATCGATAAAGAATGAAACGAGCATGTTAATATATTTTACACGAAAGGGGCTGCTACTATTCTATATAGATTAGTGAATTAATATCCGTATTTATCTTTCCAAAGATTTTTTAAATAGGTTCTAAGGTTATTTTCTTTTGCATTATTTCCGGGACTATACAATCGTGTTCCTTTTATTTCATCTGGCAAAAATTCCTGATTAGCAAAATTACCTTCGTAGTTATGAGCGTATTGGTATTCTTTTCCGCAACCTAATTCCTTCATAAGTTTGGTTGGTGCATTTCTAATAGGAAGTGGAACCGATAAATCTCCAGTTTGTTTTACCAGTTGCTGCGCCTCCTTAATTGCCATATACGAAGCATTGCTTTTAGGAGAAGTAGCTAGGTAAATCACACACTGACTTAAAACAATTCGAGCTTCTGGATAACCAATAGTATTGACAGCCTGAAACGTATTGTTCGCTAAAACCAAAGCAGTAGGGTTTGCATTTCCAATATCTTCGGAAGCTAAAATAAGCAGCCTTCTTGCAATAAATTTTAAATCTTCACCGCCTTCAATCATTCTGGCAAGCCAATAGACAGCAGCATTAGGGTCACTACCTCTAATAGATTTAATGAAAGCTGAAATAATATCGTAGTGTTGTTCTCCTGTTTTATCATATAAAACAGTATTCTTCTGTACTTTCTGAAGCACCATTTTATTGGTGATGGTAATCTTAGTACTAGTTTCTGAAAGCACCACCAATTCTAAGATATTTAGTAGTTTTCTGGCGTCACCTCCCGATAATCTTAAAATTGCTTCGGTTTCTTTTAAAATAATTTCTTTTTTAGAAAGCAGTGTGTCTTTTTTAATAGCACGGTTCAGTAAGGCTTCTAAATCTTTTTTACTAAATGATTCAAGTACATACACCTGACATCGAGATAGTAGGGCGGGAATCACTTCAAAACTAGGATTCTCTGTAGTAGCACCAAATAAGGTAATCCATCCTTTTTCGACCGCTTTTAAAAGTGAATCTTGTTGCGATTTATTGAATCGATGTATCTCATCAATAAACAGAATAGGATTCTTAGTTGAAAATAACGTGTCACTTTTTTTAGCTTCATCAATAACTTTTCTTACCGCAGAAACACCACTGTCAATAGCACTTAAAGAATAAAAAGGTCTGTCAGATTGATTGGCTAATATCGTTGCCAAAGTTGTTTTTCCAGTACCTGGAGGTCCCCAAAAGATCATAGAAGAAAGTGCCCCTGTCTTTAGTTGAGCAGTAATTGCTCCTTTGTTTCCAACTAATTGTTTTTGACTTAAATAATCATCTAAAGTAGTGGGTCTAATACGTTCTGCAAGGGGTGTACTCATACCTGTAAAATTACAATATTATAAATACTTAATTACTGACAATTTATCATAAATTTGAAAAAAGGAGTGCTTTTTGAATTAAAGAAATATGTCGATTAAAAAAGAGTTATATTTTTCAACAGATATTATCATTTACCCATTATTCTTTTTATTAATAATAGTAGGAGTATTTTGGGTAGAATCTAGATTTAATCTAAATTTTAATTATTTAGGAATTTTCCCAAGAGAAATTAATGGTTTAAAAGGAATTGTTTTTGGACCTTTTATTCATGGAGATATAAAACACTTATTTAATAATTCTATTCCTTTATTAGTATTGACAATGGCACTTTTTTATTTCTATCGCAGTATTAGATGGAAAGTGCTGTTTTACGGTTTATTATTAACCGGTTTTTTTACTTGGCTTATAGGTAGACCTTCCTTACACATTGGAGCTAGTGGTGTAATTTATATGTTGACAGCATTTTTAATGTTTAAAGGTATCTTTTCTAAACAATATCAATTAACAGCTTTATCATTTATAGTAATCTTTTTGTATGGAGGGTTTATTTGGTTTATTTTCCCTACAGATCCTAAAATATCTTGGGAAGGACACCTGTCTGGTTTTTTAGTAGGAATCTTGTTTGCTTTAATTTTTAAAAAGAACTCTTTAGAGAATAAAAAATACGAATGGGAACAAGAAAATTATAATCCTGAAGACGATGTGTTTCTACAGCATTTTGATGAAAATGGAAATTTTATAGAGTCAACTCCAGAAAATTTACAAGATGAAAATAAAGATGAAAAAGAGGCTGAAATCCCTAAACCAAATAAAATTACAGTCAGATATACTTTAAAAAAGCAACACAAAAGCCTTAAGCGACCTGAAAACGATTTATAAGTCTCTTTGTCTCACTACCTCATAAAGAAATGCTCCACAGGCTACAGAAACGTTTAAAGAGTTAACTTGACCTTTTAAGGGAAGTGCGGCTTTATAATCAACAATATTTAAAATAGATTTAGAAACTCCTTTTCCTTCTGAACCCATAATTAGTGCTATTGGTTTTTTTAAGTCTAAGTTATAAATACTATCGCTTGTTTTCTCGGTTGCTGAAATGGTTTCAATGTTTGATGCTTGTAGGTAAAAGATAGCGTCTTTAATATGGTCTACTTTACAAATAGGTATTTTGAAAATAGCTCCGGCTGAAGTTTTTACAGTATCTCCAGTAACGGGAGCACCTCCTTTTTTTTGAATAATAATAGCATCAACACCTGTACATTCTGCGGTACGAATAATGGCGCCAAAATTTCGAACATCACTTATTTGATCTAATACTAGAAAAAGGGGAGCTTTATCTTGAGCAATAGCTTTTTCTACTACTTCTTCTAAGGAATAAAAAGAAATAGGAGAGGTGATTGCGACAATACCTTGGTGATTTCCCCTTGTTAGTCTATTTAATTTTTCAACGGGAACATTAGTAATGGTTGTATCGCTTCCTTCTAATAATTTTAAAAGGGCATCAATTTTAGGGTTTGTATTGTCTTTTTGAATAAAAAGTTTATCTATTATTACTTCTGAAGATATTGCTTCTTCTATTGGATGAATACCAAAAATGGTGCTTTCTTTTTTCCCCATAATATTAAATTATATATTATAAAAAAAGGCTGTCGTACGACAGCCTTTTTATTAGTTATAAAAATTAGTTATAATTCTTATTTTACTATTTTAACAGTACCTTCAGTACCTGCAATGTTAACTTTTACAATGTAAGTTCCGTTAGCAAAGCTAGACATGTTAATTTCTGAAGTATTAGTAGAAGATCTGTAAACTTCTTGCCCTAACATATTGTAAATAGATACGTTAGAAATTTCTTCGTTAGCTTTTAAAGTTAAGATGTCATTTCTTAAAGCAGATCTGAAACCTAAAGTTTCAAAACTCTGAGTACCTAATATAATAAAACTGTCTTGGTAGATGATATCATCTATGTAATAGTTGTTAAGTGTACTAATTGAGTATAAATCCATACCACCTAAAGAAATAGTGTTTGAGTAATCCCAAACTCCACCAGCTGAATCCCAATTTGCAAAAGGAGAATCAGGAGCAACAACTTCTTCACCATCAACATAAAAAGACCAAGTTAAAGCACCTACTCCTCCACCGATATCAAAGTTAGCAACAATTCTAAACCATTGATCTTCTGGGTAAGTAAAATTCGCCCAGATAGTCTCATCAGCGGTACTAAAGTCAATATAACCAGCGCCAGGAGAACCAGCAGCTTCTTCATAAAAATAGATGTTACCTACAGGGAATGTTCCTCCAGATACAGGTACTGTTCCTTGAAAGTTCATATAACCTACATTTCCAGATGGAACATACATCCAAAATTCTAATCCCCACTCTCCATATATTTTATCACCTAAATCTAATACAGCATCTGTTGTATTGTCATCAGGAATGTTTCCAGATAAATTTCCTCCATGTGCTTGAGCAGAAGAAGACATAATAGCACAACCAGCACCACCACCACAGCCCCAGTCAGTCCAGTGACCTTCGAAAATTGGTTGTCCCTCAGTATAAGATTCCATGTCGTCAGTAAATTGAGCGTTCATACTTATCATAACAAATGATAGGAGCGCTGCTAAAAAATAATTTTTTTTCATAATATTATTGTTTTTTAAAGTTAATGAATTACAAATATATAAAATTTATTTTTACAATTTGGTTTTTTTTTTAAAAACTAATTTAATTTTCTTTTTTTTAGTATTTAAATTAGTTATTAAATAAAAAAAAGGGATTTCTGGTTTTAGAAATCCCTTTAATAAATTTATTTTTAGACTTAACGCCTTTATAAAACTATTTAGTTGTTAATAAATATAGTTTTATGAGTAAATGGTGATTCAAAATAAGGTCCACTTAAAGAGGCACCAGCACTTTCATCATCAAATATTCTACCATCATTCATTTCTAGCTCAAAGCGAGTAAGTATAAATGAAGGGATGTTGAAAACTGCTGTTGGGAATATTTCTTCAACAAGAAGATAAGTAGGAGTAATGATTTGGAATACTGGTAAACCATTTACCTCACTTAATTCTTCAAATTCTGCAGCAGATATTGTTTTGTATAAAACTTCTCCCAATTCATTGCCATCAGCATCCTTTGTAGGGTCGATTAAATCTTGATCGTCAAAAGAACTTAGATAAACTCTTACTTCTTTAAAATCTGGTGTAAAAGAACCATCTCCTTCTTGCACTTCTATTAAAAAGTCTATAGAAGTAGAAAAACTACCACCAGAGATATTTACTAAATCATCTGGGTATTCCAAAATTCTTAAAATGGCACCAGATGAGTCAACGTTATTATATAAATTGTCTATAGCAAGATTACTATCTTCACATGAAGTGAAGCCTACCGATAGAACCAATCCAATTAAAAATGTTTTAAATATATTTTTCATAATTGTTTGTTTTAAAAATTAGTTTGCAAAAGGGAATCCAGGTGAAGAAGGATTATTATCCCAAAATATTTTAATATCAACATTAGGTTTTTGCTCTATATTGCTATTAACGTTTGCTTCATCTGCAGGATAAAAGAATGATCTTATAAAATTTCCTGGATTTTGTTCAAGGTTAAATTGTAAGGTAGTAGGGTATCCTGTTCTTCTATACATATTGTAAGAATCTGATCCGTTTCCGTAATGCGCAACTAACTGTTGAACAGCAAAAATGTTCCATTTTCCATTTGTATCTGCATTTGAAAAAGCATTCCCTATATTTGAAATATAGGCGCTTACATCTCCAGATGTTGGTGCAAAAGATAAATCGGCATCAGAATCTACAGACCCAAAGCTCATTACCTTAGTAATGGATTTTTGCATTGCATTTTGTAAATGTGAATTAGCAGAGCCAGCGTTACCGCTAACTAATGACATTTCCGCTCTCATTAAGTCAGCCCAAGAAGCTAACATAATGGGGGTGATTCCAGCACCTTGACCACCTTGTTCAAGACCTACACTACTAAATCGATCATCATCAAAATTACCATTAGCAGGATAAACACCTACAGCGGTTCTTTTAAATGTATCTGGTGGAATTCCACCATTATCTCCATGATCTCTTCCCCAGTATCCATTGTCTACCCAGCAGAATGCCATGCTTCCAGGGTAATGTGATGGAGGAGAGTCTGTTGAGCAAAATAAACGTTGTGGGTCAGGAGCACATTCTTCACCATCAACACCAATACCACCAGGTGTACAACTATTTTGCCTAAAGAAATAATATCTTATTCTAGGGTCATTATCCTGTAGCATCTCATCCATTAACCAATTAGATCTATATCTACCAGCTCCACTTGAAGTATAATCTCCAGCATATGCTGGATGTCTACTATCAATATTAATATCATTAACATTAGAATAAGTAAATTGGAAATCATCTCCAGTATTAGAAATAAAACTACCTGAATTTACAATAGCATTAAACTTATTTATAGCATCACCGTCGACTAATCTGGTATTAACATAAGCATTCATTTTTAATGTATTGGCAAGTTTTTTCCATTTAGCAAAATCGTTATCATAATAAAAATCTGTTTCTAACCCTAAAACATCACTATTTAAAAGAGGAATAGCTTCATCAATCATTTCTATTGCAGCAGCATACACAGTTTCATCTGCATCAACATTTGGAAAAGGAAAATCAGAAGGGTTTGTGGCTTCACTAAAAGGGATGTCACCAAAATAATCAACTAATATCATTAAAGTATGAGCTTTAAGAATCTTGAGAACACCTAAATGCTTATTAGCTTCTAGTGCTATAGCTAATCCTTCTGCAGCTTTCATATCTGAAAACATACCTTGGTAAGCTAATCCCCATTCGTAATTAGTACTTCCTGGATCAAAAGCATTATTATACGACCTCCCTCTCATTTGTTCAATTCTAGTTAGTTGAGCACCATTTCTACCCATCGCTTCATTAAATTTTGCAAAATCTACTTGTATTGCAACCATAAAGCGTTCTAAACTAGCTTTGTCTGTTGTAATCTCATTTGGATTGTCTAAGAGATCTAAATCTGTAGTCTCACAAGAAGTAAATGTAATACCTAAGAATAGAAGTATTAAAATTTGTATTTTATTTATATTTTTCATTTTAATTTGTTTTTAATATATTAGAATGTTGCAGTTACACTAAGACCGTATCTTTTACTACTAGGTCCAGTTAAGTATTCAAACCCTTGCCCATTACCAGCGCCTAAGCCAGTAGTATTAGGATCGAAATTAATTCCATCAGGAGTATTATAGGCATCATACCACATATTGTAGCCACTAGCTTTAATAATTATTTTTCCAAATGGTGTTTTATCTAACATTTTACTTGGAATACTATAACCTAAAGCAACCTCTCTAAGTCTAATAACAGATCCATCATAAACAGATAATTCGTCAGCAGGACTTGCAAACCCATTATCAAAATAGAAACTTGAATTATCTATTTGGATCTCATTAGGCTCGCCAGTTGTTTGGTTTATACCAGGTAAAATAAAAGTAGACAATCTGTCTTCAGTATCTGTTGTTAAACCCCTACCCATTAACGTAGCAACAGTAGTGGTGTAAATATCACCACCAGAAGTGTGGTTTATGGCAACAGTTAACGATAATCCTTTATATGAAAAAGTGTTAGTATAATTCATTACAAAATCTGGGTTAGGATCCCCAATAAATGGAAGGATTCCTTCTTCATCAATATCTTCAGCGGCATAATTTCCAGCACCGTCTATTAATAAATTTCCGTTTTCATCACGCGCAATACGAGAACCAAACATTGATCCAAGTGGATAACCAACTCTTGCGCCATTACCTAAATTTGTAAAACCTGCATAGATAATTATATCATTATCTCCTATATCGGTAACTTCACTTTCATAAGTTGTAAAGTTTACATTAAAGTTCCAATTGAATCCATTTTCTCTTCTTACTAAATCAATACCTAAATCAGCTTCAATTCCCCAAGATTCTATTTCACCAATGTTAGAATCGGTAATACTTGCACCAGTACTTACAGGAATTGGTTGGTCTTCTACGATTAAGTTTTCTGTTATTCTTGTATAATAAGAGAAATCAAGATTAATTCTTCGGAAGAATTTACCTTCTAAACCAAATTCTAATTCAGAAAACAATTCAGGCTTAATATTTGGGTTTCCTACTTTGTCAGCTGTCGAATTACTGGTTATTGCTACTCCACTGCTATCTACCCAACCATTTGTATTTAAATTTACAGTTGTAACGGTAGGATATCCCGTAGCGAAATTAGCAGATGTACCATATCCAGCTCTTAATTTTAAATAATTAACTCCCTTATCTGATTTCATACCTGGGAATGCAGCTGTAGGAATAAATGATAAACTTGTAGAAGGGTAAAATAAAGTATTATTAATATTAGCATTCGATACCCAGTCTTGTCTTCCTGAAAAGTTTATGTAAAGCATACTTTTAAAATCAAATCCAAGTTGTCCATACACACCTACTACATTTCTTCTTTGATGAAGTTCTATAGCTGCGTGATCTTCAAATCCTTCGTGATTAAAAAAGTCAAACACCTTCTGGTTAACACTTGATGCTCCAATTCTATTGTATTTTGTGCCTCTAGAGGTAGCTCCTAATAAAAAGTTAATACCTAAATTGTCATTAAAAACAGAGTAATTATTACCACTTAATGAAACGGTATGGTCATTAATTGTATTGTTGTTATTCCAAGTGTCGTAAAAGCCAGAATCCGTATTTGAATTACCAGTTCTACCACCTCTATTTTGTAGATTAACATTATCTTCAGAGTAAGTATCAATACTACCTTGGTATGAGATGTTTAAATTGTCTGTTAAATTATAATCAATTGCAGCAAATCCATTAATACGATTTGTTCTTTGTGTAAATCTTGCATTTTTTATAGTCCATAATGGGTGTTGAATAGCATTATCATCTCTATAATAGATACTACTTCCATCAGGTAATTCGAAAGGAAGTTCGAAGAAGTCTATACTTCTAGGAGTATAAAATAAATCACCAAAGATTGAAGATCCAGAGCCACCTACACTACTACCAAAACTCAAAGCTACTGGAGGGGTTTTCATATTTGTTAAAGTATACGTCATTGACCCTCTAACATTAAGTTTGTTGCTTAGTTGTGCGCCACCAGCAATAGTTAGGTTTGTTCTAGAAACTTCGTTCCCAGGTGTAAATCCTTTATCGTCAACGTGAGCAAATGATGTTCCATAGCTAATCTTCCCATCGTCACTTTTACCTCTCATATTTACAGAAATAGTAGCTGCTCCACCTGTTTTGAAAAAGTCTTCTACACTATTTCTAGGTTTCCAATCATATCTTTCACCTTCCCATAATGCTTTGTATTCAGGGTAGGCATTTAAGTATGCAGAGGTTGAGTAAGGGTGCGCAACTGTACCGTCAGAATGGTAAGGTTTAGTTCCGTCAGAGTCTGTGTCGTCTACAAATGACCCCCAGCCTCCTAAGCCATCTTTATAGAATCCAGGGCCCCAGTTACTATAGAACCATCCAAAAGCTTGATTAAAACCACCACCAAATGAATCTTGATAATCTGGTAGTGCAGCAACTTCATTAAAAAAGTAAGATGAAGAAATTTCAACTTCTTGCTTGGCAGCGATACTTTTAGAACTCCCAGTTTTTGTTGTAATTAAGATTACACCATTTCTACCTTCAGTACCATATAATGTAGTAGCTGCTAGGCCTTTAAGAATGTCTATATTAGCAATGTTACTAGGGTCAATATCGAAGGATCTACTTGACCCCATATTACCATCTACAAAATTACCTGCAGCATTAGTATCGTTACTGTAAGGGACACCGTCAATTACATAAAGAGCATTGTTGTTTCCAGAAAATGAATTCATCCCTCTAATAATCACTTTATTAGAAGATCCAGACAAGCCGTTTTGTGTAGTAATTTGAATACCTGCAGACTTACCATCTAAAATACGAGTTAAATCAGTTTCAGGATTATCCTTAATTTGTTCTTCACTAATTGAAGAAACAGAATAACCTAATGCCTTCTTTTCTCTTTTAATACCTAAAGCAGTAACAACTACTTCTTCTAGTACTGCCGCATCCTCTAACATTTGAAGACTTATAGTACTAGTACTAGCAGTTACAGCTTTTTCAACTGTAACAAAGCCAACATAGCTAAACACAACTGATTGTCCAACATTTGCTTGAAGGGTAAAATTACCATCAAAATCTGATTGGGTACCGTTACTTGTGTTTTTTACAATAATATTAACTCCAGGTAAAGGTAAACCGCTATTGTCAGTTACTGTACCAGAGATTGTTTTTTCTTGTGCGAACGTAAGTTGCACTACAAACGCTAATAAAAGCGTTAAAATTCCACTAAACTTTGTTCTCATTTTTTATGATTTATTTGAATTAACCAATCGCAAAAATCACAATAAAAAGTTAAATAAACAACTTTTTAAACTTAAATTTTAGTTTTTTTTAACTTTAAACTATTCCGAATATCAATTGACACTTATGATTTAAAAAATAATAGCGCCAAAATTAGGTGTAGTTTTCGTGACTTTTGTGAACCTATTTCAAAATTGAGTAAAAAAAATGAATCAAAAATATATATAGTCATATTATTTTTAATTTACAAGGTTTAATATTATCGGGTTTTACCTATTTGTGTTAGAATTTAGAAGATATACTCAAGTGGATTTTAGTGTTTGAAAAATCAAAGTCTTGATTTTCAGCATTCCCGTTTGCAAGATTGAATTTTATTATACCTGCTTTGGTTTGCATGCCGATACCTATGCCAAAGCTGTATAGTTTTTCTTTTATGGCGAGGATTTTGTTTTCAAAATAAGCAATATCTATAATACTATGTGCATAAATACCTTCATTAAATTGATATCTGTACTCAGTATTTAACACAGAATAAAGTGAAGCGTCAATACTGTTTTCATTAAATCCTCTAATGCTATTTACTCCTCCAAATCTAAAAAGTTCATTAGTTAGGTAAGAGTCGCTGGTCAAAATACTTGTGCTATTCTGTAAAAAAATAGAATTTTTATAATTAAGATTGAAAATATGGTGTATTACTCCTGTAAACCGTAGCTGCGATTCTTTTGAGTCTATTTGTTCTCGTGTTCCTATTTCGGTTTCTGTAGTAAGGGTTGTTTTTATTGGGAATAAATTATTTCCTTGATGTTTTATGTAGGACGCACCAGCGGTAATATATTTAGAGGTATAGTCTTCAATAAGAGTTTCTTCTGTATTTTCATTAAGTAAATTACTAGATTCGTAGCCTTTGTATCCAATATGGCTGTTTGTAGCGGGGTTGATTTGATAGCTTACGAGTGCTTCTTGTTCGGTCGTGATAAAAGTACTATCTCTTTTGAAAATAGTTAATTCCAGTCTTAAGCCAAATGGAGTTTTAAGTAAGTAGGGAAGAGTGGCTTTAACTCTAAAGCTTTGTTGCTCATCTCCATCTGCTTTGTAGTTAAGAGAGAATTGTTCTCCGTAGTTTAAATTATTATTAAGCTCGAGATTTATATAGCCGTTTAGAATTAGTCTTTGTGTTTCTTCGTTAGTTGAAAACCCTAAAATACCATCGAACAAATTATTCTTTTGTTTTTCTAAATAAAAATAAACGGTGGTAGAGTCTTTCTTAAAGAGCGCTTCCGGTGGTTTAATGTTGTTTGCAAAACCTAATGTATTTAATACTTCACTTTGAGTTACGATCTTTTCTTTATTAAATGTATTTCCGATTTTTATTCCAGCGTAATATTTTAAAAATGATTTTGGAAATTCCTCATATCCTTTAATCACAATACGATCTATAGACCGTATTGTGCCATTTGACAAAATTAATTGGGCGCTTAAGGTGTTATCTTTGTTTTTGGTTATTTCTTCAAGATGTATTCTGGAAAAAGCATTGCCGTCTTCGGTTTTTAAAGCAGATAATTTTTGAAGTGAATTTTCTATAGTTTCAAAAGGAAGGGTGAAGTAATTATCCTCAATTTTAGAAGAAATTTGCAATAACTCTTGTTTGCTGAAGTCTATATTTAAATAATAAATTTTTATTTGTTGGTATCTAATTCCAAAATAATAGACCGCTATAAAAGTGCTATCGTTTTTTTTCTGAATATTTTTTAGCTCATTATCTATATATCCAATTGTAGTTAATGTTGCCTGAAGAGATTCTGCTCCTTCTTTTAAAGTTTTGTAATTTTTATAATTTAAGTTAATATCTAAAGAATCTAATAGCCCTTCGGGAATAGTGTTTTCATTATTAATTGTAAGCTGAAGATTTTGCCCATTCAAATCATATATAATTCCTGTATATATATTAAGGTATAGGAAAATGTAAAAAAGATACTTCAAAAAACAATGTTTAGTTTCTGTAAATTTAACGATCTAACTTGTTGTATCATATAATTTGCTTAATTATTTTGAAGTCAAGTTAGGTGTTTAGTCGTAATTATAGAAAAACTAGTTTTGATAGGAATTAAAATAACTATTCATAAATTTATATCATCTTCAAAAACCCTTAAAAAATTAATTTAATAGGGTTGTTTATACATAAAATTATAATTACATTTGCAAACCCTTAAAAAAGGGTATTTTATTATATAAAAAGTTTATATGCCAACAATTTCACAATTAGTACGAAAAGG
>JAUVAS010000110.1 GCA_030591585.1 Flavobacterium sp.
AGATTAAAGACACATAAAATTCTACATCTTATTGATTATCAGTAGGGAATTGTTTATGGCACAAAGCTTGAATCGTATTTGTCAAATAGAAAAGGATACTGATGAAAAAGGCATATTATACAAAAGCGGAAATCGATTCTAAGAAAACATGTAATCAGAAAATTGCTGATGTTAAATTATTAGTTGTCAAAGCTGTTTTTTTAGGATCTATTGCATTTACTTCGTTTTCAGCAAAAGCTCAGGAAACATGGAGTTTAGTCCAGTGTATCGAATACGCATTACAAAACAATATCGCCCTTAATATTGCCGATAATAATACTGACAAACAACAAATTAACCTTCGGGAGAGTAAGGCAAAATTACTTCCAACATTAAATATGGGAGGTGGTGTAAGTATGAATTTTGGACGAAACATTGATGGGAATACGAATACAATTACTTTTGATCAAACGCTATCAAATAATTATTGGATTAGTTCATCTATTGATCTATTTCAAGGACTGGTTAAGTATAATGCTATTGGTTTCAATAAATATTTACTTTCAGCTACTAAAGAAGAAGCTGATTATGTTAAAAATAAATTGGTTTTTGATGTCTTAACTGCATATTATACTGTGCTTTATACCAAAGGACTCCGAAATGTGGCTCAAAGTCAAGTCACCCTATCTGAAATGCAGCTCAGAAGGATGCAAAAACTGGTTGATGTTGGAAGAGAATCTCCAATTACAGTTCAGGAATTAAAAAGCCAATGGGCGAGTGATAAGCTAAGTCTAACTCAATCTCAAAATATGTACAACAAGACTTTAGGTGAGTTAAAACAGCTATTAAGATTAGATGTAGATCAGTCTTTTTCAATAGGTACTATTAACTTGGATTCCTTTGTGGATACTCCGATTCAAGATATTGATTCTTTGTTTAATGTAGCCATTACTCTATTGCCGGAAATAAAGCAGCAGGAATATCTATATAAGGCATCGATTAAAGATTTAGCCATTGCAAAAGGAGGAATTTCTCCGCGAATTTATATGTCTGCTGGGTATTATACAGGCTATTTCAATGGGGATCCTTTACCCTTCAATAATCAAATTGTAGACAACCAAAACGAAGTGATTAATATGGGAATTATTATTCCAATATTTAATTATACATCGGTAAATAGTACTATTAAAAGAAAGAAAATAGTTGTTAAAGACAGGGAGCTAACCATACAAAAGCAACGAGATGAATTATATACCGAAATCTGGAAAGCTATTGATGACTTACACTTTGCAGAAAACGAATATCAATCGGCATTGGAATTATACGGATTTAGCGAACTAAGCTTAGAGAATGTAACTAAAAAAATGGAGAAAGGACTGGCAAGTCCCACAGATTACGAAGTGGCTAGACAAAGATTTACTTCAGCAAAAGCCAGTTTACTTAAAGCAAAGCTAATTTTCTTTATGCGAAGACAAATGTTAATGTTTTATCAATCAGGTAATTGGAATCATATTCTTGGATAGAAATATTCTTGAGTTAAAAATTAGAAAGTATAATCATGGACAGAATAATAGAAAAGAAAAAAGGATTAAAGAAGAAACATATCTTCATGGGATTAGGCGTAATAGCGGTATTCCTGATTATTTACCAAGCATTTTTTACCACAAATGTTTCAACTATAAAAGTAGATGCTGAAAAGTTGAGTATAGAAACTGTGTCAGAAGGTATATTTTACGATTATATAACTGTTTCTGGAAATGTTGAACCTATTGCTACTATTTTTTTAGATGTGAGCGAAGGCGGTAGAGTGGAAGAGAAAGTGTTAGAAGAAGGAACCATGGTTAAAAAAGGGGATATTATTCTACGTTTGAGTAACCCAGATCTAAATTTGAGTATTCTAAACAGCGAAGCTCAGCTAGCCGAAAAAAGTAATTTCCTTCGTAATACAATGGTTGTTATGGAGCAAGAAAAACTTCAGATAAAGCGTGAATTGTTGAACCTGGAATTCGATATCAAACGTAAACAAAGAACATATAATCAAAATAAATCTCTTTATGCAGATGAACTTATCTCTCATGAGGAATTCTTGAAATCAGAAGAGGATATTCAATTTGCTGAGCGCAGTTTCAGTCTTTATCTTTTACGCCAAAAGCAAGATTCCATTTACCGGTCTATACAAGTAAAACAGATGGAAGGCAATCTTCATAATATGGATTTGAACCTAAAATTGGTGCGTCAACGCCAGGACAATTTAAACGTTATGGCTCCAGTAGATGGACAACTTACGGCATTGGATGTAGAACTTGGACAATCAGTACCTAAAGGAGGAAGAATTGGCCAAATTCATATACTCACATCTTATAAAGTAGTAGCTCAAATAGATGAGCATTATATTGACAAAGTGAAAGTTGGTTTAACCGCTGTCTTGGAACGTCAAGGGCAGGAATTTGAGTTAAAAATTAGAAAAGTTTTACCCGAAGTAAGGGAAGGACGTTTTTTGGTTGAAATGGTTTTTGCAGGGGAGCTGCCCGAAAATATGCGAACAGGACAAACTTATTACACACGATTACAACTAGGTAGTCCACTAGAATCTATGTTGTTACCAAAAGGAAGCTTTTTTCAGAAAACAGGCGGGCAATGGATATTTGTACTTACAGAAGATGGAAAATCTGCGGAAAAGCGTGCCATTAAAATTGGCAGACAAAATCCTAAGTATTATGAATTATTAGAAGGTCTAAAATCAGGAGAAAAAGTTATTATTTCAGGATATGATATTTTTGGAGATAATGAACGTGTTGTTTTTAAATAAATTGAAAATAAAAAAGAAATGGAGCTATTCGTAAACTTCAAACATTACAATTATAAAAATAAAAAACCATGATAAAAACAGAAAAATTAACAAAAGTATTTAGAACTGAAGAAATTGAAACTTTCGCTTTAAACGGAGTAGATATTCACATAAAAAAAGGTGAATTTGTAGCCATAATGGGGCCTTCTGGTTGTGGGAAATCAACCCTCCTTAATATTGTTGGATTATTAGATAATCCGACAGAAGGGACTTATATATTCAATGGAACGGATGTAAGTAACCTGAAAGAAAAAGATCGTACTCAGTTTAGAAAAGGGAATATTGGTTTTGTATTTCAAAGTTTTAATTTGATTGACGAAATGAATGTTCATGACAATGTAGAACTTCCTTTATTGTACTTAAAAATGAAGTCTTCGGAACGTAAAAAAAGAGTTGATGAAGTATTAGGCAGAATGAAAATTGGCCACAGAGCAAAACATTTTCCTCAGCAACTTTCCGGTGGACAACAACAACGTGTAGCCATAGCAAGAGCTGTAGTATCAAACCCAGGATTAATTCTTGCCGATGAGCCTACTGGAAATTTAGATACCAAAAATGGTATTGAAGTAATGAAC
>JAUVAS010000063.1 GCA_030591585.1 Flavobacterium sp.
CTTTTAAATTCTTTCATCGAAGTTTTTGCAAAAGGTTTATTGATAAGTGTTCCTGAATTATTAATAAGTATATCTACATGCTTCCAGTTTTCTTTTACAAAATCTGAAACCCTTGCAATATCTTTTTCATTTGTAATATCAAAAGGTAAAATAGTACATCCATCCAAATCAATACTTGAAACAGGTACAGAGTTTCTTGACAAAGCTAAAACTTGATAGCCTGCATCATCAAAAAGTTGTACTAATTCGTAGCCAATGCCTCTACTTGTTCCTGTTATTATTACTTTTTTCATATTTATTGCCCCGATTTAATCGGGGTAACTTATTTATTGCCCGTGAAAACAGGTACTATTCCCCGCTTTTTTTTTATACACCTACTAGGTTTTAGAAACCTAGCAGGAAGATATTGTTTCAAATACTTTTTTATAATCAACAAAAAATCACTAATTCTTTGTTGAGATTCCTGCCTTCGCAGGAATTATACAAACATAGTTACCGGGCTCTCAATATACTTTCGTAAGGTCTGTAAAAAAGAGGCTCCTGTTGCTCCGTCTACGGTACGGTGATCACAAGCCAAAGTAAGAGTCATGGTATTACCTACTGCGATTTGTCCGTTTTTTACCACAGGTTTTTCAACAATTGCACCCACAGATAAAATTGCTGAATTTGGTTGATTAATAATAGAAGTGAATTCTTTAATACCCATCATTCCTAAATTTGAAACCGTAAAAGTACTTCCTTCCATTTCTTCTGGAGTTAGCTTTTTATCCCTAGCTTTTCCCGCCATTTCTTTAACCGTTACTCCTATTTGGTTAAAGGTCATTTGATCTGCAAACTTTAATACAGGAACTAACAATCCATCCTCAACTGCTACAGCTACTCCAATGTGAATGTGCTTTGCTAACAAAGTTGAAGTATCTGTCCAATGAGAATTAACTTTAGGATGTTTACGCAATGCCATTGCACACGCTTTAACTATCATATCGTTAAATGAAACTTTCACATCTGGATCTGAATTAATAGCCTTTCTAGAAGCTATAGCATTGTCCATATCTAGCTCAACCGTTAAGTAGTAATGCGGAGCCATAAATTTTGACTCCCCTAAACGCTTTGCAATAATCTTACGCATTTGCGAATTTTTCACTTCTTCAAAACTTTCTACTCCAACAGGAATATAAGCTGGCGTTCCAGATGAAACTGGTTGATAATTTTCAATATCGCGTTTTATAATTCTACCATTTTCTCCACTCCCGGTAATTTGATGAAGGTTGATTCCTTTTTCATCTGCTAATTTTTTAGCTAATGGAGATATAAATATTCTTCCCCCTTCTGGAGTTGTATTTTGATTTGAAATTACCGAAGTCTTCTCTTGTTTTTCAATAACTGGCTTGGCAATTTTTGTTTCTGAAGTTACTATAACCTCAGACTTTTTAATACCTGATTTATAATTTTCTAGTATTTCAGAAATATTTGTCCCTTTTGGGCCTATGATAGCCAATAAAGTATCTACTAAAGCTGTCTCTCCTTCTTTTACACCAATCTCTAATAAGGTTCCTTCATAGAAAGATTCAAATTCCATTGTCGCCTTATCAGTTTCTATTTCAGCAAGAATATCTCCTTCTTCAACAATATCTCCAACTTTTTTATTCCAAGTTGCTACAGTGCCTTCTTCCATAGTATCACTAAGGCGAGGCATCATAATTACCTCAACTCCTTCGGGAATATTTATTGAAGTGGTTTTTACAGCTTCGTTTGATGGAGACCTTTCGACTGCGCTCAAGGTGACATTATCATCATTTAAAACAGAATTATTTCCTTTTATCAATTCTAAAATATCTTCATCCTTATCACCAATTATTGCCAATAAAACATCTACTGGAACCGTTTCTCCTTCTTGCACTCCAATATAAAGTAGGGTTCCTTCATAGAAAGATTCAAACTCCATCGTAGCTTTATCGGTTTCTATTTCAGCGAGAATATCCCCTTCTATAATTTTCTCACCAACTTTAAAAAGCCATTTCGCAACAGTTCCTTCTTCCATTGTGTCGCTTAATCGCGGCATATTTATTACTTCAGCCATAGTAATTATAGTTTATGTGATAAAAATGGATAGTCTTCTTGATCGTAAACAGCATCATACATCATACTCTTTTCAGGATAAGGAGATTCGTCTGCAAATTTCTCACATTCACTTACCAACTCTTTTACTTTTTTATCTATTGCATCTAATTGTTTTTCTGAAGCGTATTTTTTCTTGGTAATTAAATCTCGAACATACGTAATTGGATCTTCTTTTTGTTTCTCCATTACTTCAGTTTTTGTTCTATAATGTTGAGCATCACTCATAGAATGCCCTCTAAAACGGTAGGTTCTTATTTCTAAGAAACTAGGCCCTTCACCTCTACGAGCTCTTTGAATTGCTTCATCTAACTCTTTTGCAACAGATTCTGGCTTCATACCATCCACAGGTCTACAAGGCATTTCGTATGCCAATCCCATTTTCCAAATTTCTGAATGACTTGCAGTACGTTCTACTGAAGTACCCATAGCATAGCCATTATTTTCTACACAAAAAACCACTGGCAATTTCCAAAGCATTGCTAAATTAAAAGCCTCATGCAAAGACCCTTGCCTCATAGCTCCATCGCCCATAAAAGTTAGTGTAACCGCATCCCGCTTAAAATACTTATCTGCAAATGCTAATCCTGCGCCCAACGGTATTTGTCCTCCAACAATTCCGTGACCCCCATAAAAACGATGCTCCTTAGAAAAAATATGCATCGAGCCTCCCAATCCATGAGAGGTTCCTGTGCTTTTTCCGTATAATTCTGCCATTACCCTTTTAGGATCTACTCCCATTGCAATAGGTTGCACATGGTTTCTATACGCAGTAATCATTCTGTCTTTAGTCAAGTCCATAGCGTGTAAAGCTCCTGCCAACACTGCTTCTTGTCCATTATAAAGATGCAAGAACCCTCTAACTTTTTGTTTGATATAAACTTGTGCTAGCTTATCTTCAAATTTGCGCCAGAAGTACATATTTTCGTACCAGTCTAGATATGTTTTTTTTGTTATTTTCTTCATTTGTTAACGTAATAAAATCTATTCGGTAATTTACCAAAGGGTTAGCAAAAATACTATATTCTAGCATTCTACAATGCTCGATTCTTTAAAAAACTACAAATCGTTATAGGTAAGTACTATCGAAGATAAGGGGTAATAATTCTTTTATAGAATTAGCCTTTACAATTTTCCCTGTTTCTCCCATAAAGTAAATGACAATGGATGCATTTTGCTTCACTTCATACTCAGCTAATACTTGTCTGCAAGCACCACAAGGAGGTATTGGTGTTTTTGTTTCTTTAGTAAGCGACCCAGCAGTTAATGCCATAAAAGATACTGTCATCTCTGGGTGAGTAGCACCTGCATGAAAAATTGCAACACGCTCCGCACATAATCCAGATGGGTATGCAGCATTTTCTTGATTATTACCTGTGACAATTTCTCCTGTGGATAACTGGAGTGCTGCTCCCACCTTAAAACGTGAATAAGGCGCATACGCATTTTTACGTGCTTCATGCGCCTTATTCATTAAATTTTGAATCGAAGAAGGTAACTCTGAAATAGACTCAAACACTTCTAAATTTATTTCGATTCTAATATTTTTCACTAACTTCTAGTATTCGTCATATTCATCTCCAAAGTTAAATGTTAGTCCAAAACGAAGTGTTCCTTCTAATGGACTTACTACTTTTGAAGTAGAAATTAAATAAGAAATATCTATATTAATAGTAGTGTATTTAAATCCAGCTCCTAAAGACATAAATTTTCTAGACCCTTTCGTTTCATGCTCGTTAAAATATCCTGCTCTAAAGGCAAATACATCTCTAAACCAGTACTCTGCACCTAATGCCCAAGTAAATTCATTTAACTCTTCACTAAAACCGTTGGGTGCATCACCAAAAGACTGAAACATTCCTTTAAAAAAGCTTACATCTGGATCTTTTCCTTTATAGATTGCGTTATCATCAATTAACTCATCAATTGCTGGATCAAAAGCTCCATCACCATCTACATCTACAAATTCAACTCCTCTAATAGGTGGAGTTGGCACTAATAGTTTATTAAATTCCGCCGTAACACCAATAGTATTGTATTCATCCAAAATAAAATCAAACCCTGCACCTAATGCAAGATTCGTTGGTAAATTACTTTCAGATCCAACTTCGTCATACTTTAGTTTTGGACCTATATTAGAAATATTAAACCCACCTCTCCAACGTCCATCAAAGCTATTATATGCCATCTCTTCACTTTGGTAATATCCAGAAATATCAACAGCAAAAGAATTAGCTGATGTAGCGTCTTCATTACCTGTTTGTAATTTTAGGTCGGATCTAATATATCTTCCCGTGATTCCCATTGAAATACGGTCACTTAATCTCAAGGAATAAGAAGCGTCAAAAATTAATTCGTTTGGTTTAACGATCAAAGGTTCTTGGTCTATAGTTTCTCGTAATTCAATTTCTCCATTACTAAAATATCTAAAACCTAAAGCAAATGCACTACGTTCATTTAGTCTATTATAATAAGTTAGATTTCCAAGAAAAATATCACTTACTAAGCTACTTAAATATGGCGTATACGTAACCCCAACCCCTTGTTTTGACTTAGCGAAGGCAAATTTCGCGGCATTCCATTGTTGTGAAAAAGCATCTGCTGAAGTGGCTACGCCAATATCGGCTAAACCTGCAGATCGTGCATCTCCAGCAATTAATATAAAGGGCACTCCTGTTGTAATAACTCTTGAATCATTTTCAAGGTCTGGAATTATTATTATTTCTTGTGCAGACAAATTAAACGTTATAATACTTAATAATGTGAGGAAGAATATTTTTTTCATTTAATAAAATTTTTGACAAATATATATTTAATTTATTATAGAATAACTAGTTTTTCAAATTTTTCAACGCGTTGGTTAGTTAACGTAGATTTTACAGTAATCTTATATACATAGACACCTTTTCCTATTCTATCTCCAAAATCATCTTTTCCATCCCAAGTAATATCTCTAGAAAGGAATCCATCTGTAGTAATTATTTGGTTTTTGGTCCAAACAACTTTACCCGTAACAGTAAATATCTGTATTTGTACTTCTAAAGGTTCAAAAGGGCGATTATGATTAAACCAAAACTCTGTATAATTAACAAAAGGATTGGGATAGTTTAAAACATGGGTTATTTCTAGAGATTCATTACCTGCAACAATAAACTGTATTTCTGAAGTGGAAGAATTATTATAAACATCCCAAGCTTTTAATGTGAGTGTGTGAATACCATTCTCTAAATCTCGAAGTTTAAAATTTGTTATTCCCCGTGTATAATCGTCTACTTCGGACTGATAATATTCGTTTAAAACAAAAGGATTGCTTTCATCGCCATCTAAAATTGCAATAATATCGTGACCAATACCACTAGAGGTGTTGATACCGTTTTCATCTTCTAATTTGGCAATTAAAATAGGAGAATCATTTGTGATTCCTCCAGACACGAAACTTTCATCATTCATAAAAAGCTGAATCAATGGCCCTTGATTATCCTCTGGAGCATCTTCATTTAATCCTCCAATTTTTAAATCTAAGTTAAACCCCGATTTATCATCTAACGCATTATCTTCTTGAGCATAAAAACTAACCCTTCCTGTTTCTACAGGTATTTGTGTATCTCTTGGCATTACAAATTCAAATTCAAAAAGGCCGTTAGTTATTTTTGCCTGCCCATTGAATAGTATCTCGCCTAGTGTTGTAAAGTCCATTATTAATAATTCTCCTCCTGAAGACACACCGTCATTACCCAATGTTTGCCTTTGCACATTTTTATCATACAATTTTGCTTCAAGAATACCATTATAATTAGATAGCAAAACTCCATTTTCACTTTGCACTTCTCCTCCTATCCTTACCCTACTTAATGCCTTTAGTGTATCTGTAGCTTGTGCTATAGGAATACCATTTAATGTTGTTAGTTTTATTTTTTGTTGCGGAAAAGCTAAATGCATGGCTGGATCTCCAATATAGAAAATAACCCGTCTATTTCCTGAGGGATCAGAAACTTGATTTTTCGAAATTCTTAAAGCTTCCGCAGGTGTATTTGGAATATTTAATCCATACCCAAATAATTCAGGAGCTAACTCTTGATTAAATGCAACTCCTAAGCCTGCTCCAATTGAACGTGTAGTAGTCAACATTGATATTGCCCCTCCTTCTTTGTTCCAATAAGTAAGTTCGCCAGCAGTAATACGTAGAGGATTATCAAATTTTGTAAATTCACAAGTAACAGTAACAATACAAGGATACCTGTTTTTATTTTGAAGATTTTGTGCGGTTCCCTTAGTATAAATAAATTCTTTTGCCAATCCATCTTCCCCTCCATGTCCAAAATAATTAACAATAATTGCCCCGACCTCTATTGCGTTTTTAATTTCCGCATTTACAGATGGATACCTGTCCCCTCCCGCAGAAGAAACTTGCTCATAGGAATCTGAATGTATTTTTTTTACGTTGACATAAGGTTTTTCAGTAGATACTTCATCTCCTAATACATCAAGGTTTATTTGTAAAATTTGATGTTCCCAAGCTTCATCAACATCATCAGATATTATGACAAAATTATTACGCCAATTACCATAAGATTCTTTTGACTCATAATCAACAATTTTATCTATCATTGAGTTAGCTAGACTTACATTATCAGCTAAAACTCTTCCAACTGCAATATCTAACTTCTCATTGGAATTCATTAACCCCTCATTTATATCCATATTTCCGAAAAAATCATCAGACATAAATGATCGAAATGTACTACTGCTATATAACGTATGAAAAGTGGGTACTATATTATTATTATTTGATATTCTATCTTTATAATCTACAGAGGTATCGCCAAATAGACACACATACTTTATGCGTTTATTTTCAGAAGACGCATTCTCATATATATAACGAACAAAGTTTCTAATAGCACCTATATCTTGTTTCCCAGAGCTAAACTCGTTATATATTTTATCTAACGTAATCACTTTTACATTAAGCTCATCAATGTTTTTTCTATGATTTGCTAATCGTAGTGCTGGTTGCAATAAAAAAGAAGGGGTTACAATTAAATAATCTATATCCTTAAAATTACCAGATTGATCATTAAATATAGTTCCCTTTAAATTTTGATTCGGAACTGTAGATTGAGCAACTCTTAGTGGTAAGAAATAATCATTAGGGTTTACAGCAACATATTCTCTGAGCTCTCCCATGGTGGCTTTAAAAGAAACAGTAGGAGTATTTCCTTCATTTTTTATAGCTGAAATTATACCTGTATTTGTCACATCCCATACTTGAGAGTACTGTGAGGCATTCGTTATTTGATATTCTCCTATACCCGAAAGTACCTCAACATCATTAAACCTAAAAGACATTTGACCTACCGTCCCTGTTAATTGTCTAAGCACCTCAACACTAATATAATCTAGATACCCAATACTAGAAGGATTCCCAGAATTAATATATGTTAAATCAAAAGTTACGGTTTCTCCTCCAACTGGTATTTCGCCATCAAAATGCCTAGTATCTAATAAAAAAGGGTCGTTAATAGACGAAAAATTTAAAGGATCCAAACTGGTTCCATTAACAGAAATCGCCATAGATGTAGCTGTTTCTGAAGCAGCTGCAACTTTAATTTTCACATTCATAGGTTGTCCTGAAATAATATTTGGAAAATCAAAAATAAACGATTGCTCACTTTCTATATCAAATCGATTCCCAAACCACCTTCTACCTACTTTTACAGGACTTTCATCATCTTCTTCAAAATATTTATAATCGTTAAATTGCGTAATTGTTGTTGTAGCAGAACCTGTTGGCTCTACCATTTCTTGCACTCTACTACCTAATTCACTCCCTACTGTAATATAATAATAAGATTCATCGCTATATGGGTTTATATTGGTGTCATAATCTACCCCATGATATCCTAATGTACTTACACCATAAAATAATATAAAATCATTAGCTCCAAAATCACCATCTGCTTCTCCTATAACTTGAATTGCATTTTCTGTTAGATCAAAAACTGTATTTTCTTCATTTAAAAAAGGAAGTGGCCCTCCACCATTACCATATATTTTAATATTCCTAGGGTCAATCCCATCAGTATTCATCCCTAGATCATTTAAAAAGCTTTTATTGATCCGGTGAATTCCTGTTTTTTCAACTTTAAATTTATACCAATTACCTGTTGCTAATACAGAATTAGAAGTTTGTATCCTCTGCAAAGATCTATTTTGATTCTTAATTGAGTAAGATACCGAAAATGAAAGCACCTTTTTATATCCAAAACTAGACTTTACAACAGTAGAAATAGTAACACCCGTATAAATAAGGTTTCTAGCCCTATTACTACTAATAGAATAGGTAAATTGCTCTGGAACTATTGTCTTATTAAGATTCTTCAATTCTTCAACTGATAAATCATCATATTTAATATTGGTTACTATTAACGTTTTCTCATCAGCAAAACCATTATCTAACCACTGTTCTCTATAAGTCAACTCAAAATCTGTTGGTTGAAGAATTAACCCTGAAGAGTTTTTATCTTTAGAAAAAGACGAATTATTTGATGTAGCGTATGCTTCAAAATTATTCGTAGTTTTCCAATTAATTTCAATATCCCTACTTTGAGCCATTAATAAGATAGGCAGCAAAAAGACACTCAGATAAAGTATTGTTTTTTTCATCATAATTAGTAACGCTTCAAATATACACTTAGTATAGTTGATTCTTTTAAAAGAAATTCCAGAAATTTACTTTTTATATACTATTTTAAATTTAATAACGTTTCCTTGAAATCAGTAGTATAAATCTTGTAAACCTAACAGTTTATTAAAATTTAAAATATTATTGTAATATAATCGTTAATTACTATATTGCGAACCCAACTTTTCTTAACTGAAAACTATGAACATTATAAAAAACCTAGCTTTTAAGCTAACTATAGTACTATTTACAGCAACCCTATTTGTAAGTTGTAACAAAACTAGAGATTACAAAAGCAGTTCTAGAGCAACTGGATGGAAAGTAAACGCCAAAGAAGGCGGTTTCCAGTACAACTCCGAAGCTAAAGAACAAGAAACTGGACCTGGTCTCGTTTTTATTGAAGGAGGTACTTACACTATGGGTAGAGTACAAGATGACCCAATGCATGATTGGAACAATAGCCCTAATCAACAGCATATCCAGTCCTTTTATATGGATGAAACTGAAGTAACTAATTTAATGTATCATGAATACTTAGATTGGTTAAAAACAGTTTTTCCGCCAGAAGACGAAAATTACAAAAGAATTTACGAAGGCGCTATTCCAGATACTTTAGTTTGGAGAAATAGACTTGGATATAATGAAGTAATGACAAACAATTACTTACGTCATCCAGCCTATGCAGACTACCCTGTAGTTGGAGTAAGTTGGATTCAAGCCGTTGAGTTTGGAAATTGGAGAACAGATCGTGTAAACGAAATGATTCTAGAAACCGAAGGGTTTACTTCTAGAAATGCTAGATACGACGTTGAAGCTGGAGAAACCTTTAACACCCAAACTTATCTTAATTCTCCTACTCAAACTTATGGAGGAAATGACTCTATAACAAGAGGAGGAAAACGTTCTGCTTCTTTAGAAAAAAGAAGTAAGGATAGCACCAATTTATACGTACAACGCAAAGACGGGTTACTTTTACCCGCGTATCGTTTACCAACTGAATCTGAATGGGAATATGCTGCTTTAGGCTTAGTAGGTTTACGTAGCTATAATGTTTATAGAGGTAGAAAAAAATACCCTTGGGAAGGGCAATATACTCGTTCAGGGAAAAGAAAATCTAAAGGTGACCAATTAGCTAACTTCAAACAAGGAGATGGTGATTACGGAGGTATTGCTGGATGGAGTGATGATGGAGCAGATATTACTGCCGAAGTAAAATCGTATGAACCTAACGATTATGGCCTTTACGATATGGCAGGAAACGTTGCCGAATGGGTAGCAGATGTATACCGTCCTATTGTGGATGATGAGTTTAATGATTTTAATTATTACCGTGGAAATGTATACACTAAAAATTATATTGGTGAAGATGGAAAAGTGAAAATTGTAACTGCAGATTCTATTGTTTACGATACTTTAAGTAATGGTAAAATAATTGCAAGAAACTTACCAGGAGAAATTTATCAAGTACCCGTAGATGAAGAAGAAACCTATTTAAGAACTAACTTCTCAAAAAGTGATCAACGTGACTACCGTGATGGAGATAAAAAATCCACACGTTACTACCAATCATTTGCTGGAGATGATGATGAAATAGACGACAAAAAACGAATGTACAATTCTCCTAGCCACTCTGTTACTGCAGATAGCTCTGGAACATTAGATCGCCAATATGATGAATCTTCTTCTAGAACTTCATTAATTAACAACGAAGTAAGGGTTTACAAAGGAGGCTCTTGGAGAGATAGAGATTACTGGTTAGATCCAGCGCAAAGAAGATATTTTCCTCAAGATATGGCTACAGACTATATTGGATTTAGATGTGCAATGTCAAGAGTTGGTTCTAAATCTAAAAAAGGAAAAAGCCCAAGAAATTAAAAAAATACTGAATAATATAAAAACCTCTTCGTTAATTTGAAGGGGTTTTTTTGTACCTTTAATCGTGTGAAAACAGAACTACTCCATCAACATTTTTTAAATTCTACAGGGATTTGTACAGACACTCGTACAATAAAAAAAGGATGCCTATTCTTCGCCCTAAAAGGAGACAACTTTAACGGCAATAAATTTACTCAAGAAGCCTTAGACAAAGGAGCTTATAAAGTTATAATCGATGAAAACAACTCTCACAAAAATACCGGAGAAACTATTTTATGCTCCAATACCTTAAGAACATTACAACAGCTTGCCACCTACCACAGAGAATATTTAAAGCTTCCTATAATTGCTTTAACAGGTAGTAATGGCAAGACAACTACCAAAGAATTAATTAATGCTGTACTATCTCAAAAATACAATACCGTTGCCACCAAAGGGAATTTAAACAACCACATTGGAGTTCCTTTAACCTTGCTTTCTATGAATTCTAAAACTGAAATAGGAATTATAGAAATGGGTGCCAATCATTTAAAGGAAATTGATTTACTTTGTGACATAGCTAAACCCGATTACGGATACATTACCAATTTCGGAAAAGCTCACCTTGAAGGTTTTGGGAGTATAGAAGGTGTAATTAAAGGAAAAACAGAACTCTACAGGCATCTTAAAACGTACGGAAAAACAGTTTTTGTAAATGGTAATGACTCAAAACAGTTGCTCTATTCTAAAATTCTGAATACGGTAACCTTCGGAAACAAACAACAAGACTGTATAATTAAACTAGAAGACGCCACACAAAATGTGATTGTTACTTTTAAAGGTATTGAAATAAAAAGTAATCTAATGGGCCTTTATAATTTCAATAATATCGCAGCAGCAATTTGTATTGGAGACTATTTTAAGGTTTCAAAAGAAGAAATTAAGTCTGCCATTGAAGGCTATATTCCGACTAACAATCGTTCTCAATTATTAGAAAAAGGAACTAATAAAATTATTTTAGATGCCTATAATGCGAATCCAAGCAGTATGATGGCAGCTTTAGAAAATTTTAAACAAACTAAAGGAAAACATAAAGTTTTATTTCTGGGCGATATGTTTGAATTAGGTCATGCAGCTGAAAAAGAACATCAAAATATCGTTGATTTTTTAGAAGCAAATCCTTTTACAAAAGTGTACCTAATAGGAGAAAACTTCTTTAAAACAAACGTAGTTTCTGAAACTATTCAAAAATTTAAAACTTTTGAAGCGCTTCAAAAAGAGTTAGAAATTAAACCTCCAACCAATAGTTTTTTACTTATCAAAGGCTCTCGTGGGATGGCTTTGGAGCGGATTTTAGAACTTGTTTAAATTAGAAAGACCTGCTAGGTTTTAAAAACCTAGCAGGTCTGCTCAATAACTCCATTCTAATGCAACTATAGGTTGTTTATTTTTCTACTCTAGCAAATGTAGTAACTCCAAGCTATACAGGAAAAATGTATGTTGTCCTTACAGGAAAAAACTCAAAACAAAAACTAATCTCTTGGATTCAATAAAAAGAAATACTAATTGAACCTTAGAGCATAATTGGTTGACACCTTTTTATAGAATACTTTTTGTTATAAAAAAAGTAAACAATTTTGTTTACTAACTAATTATTAGTAGTTTTGCACCATAATCAATAACAATGTTACCGCAATTATCTAAAATAAAAGGAATACATCCAGGTCTTATATTAAGAAGAGAATTAAATCGTAATAATATAAAAAGTAATGATTTAGCTAATGATATAGGAGTGCACAAGCAAACGATTAGTGCTATTCTAAATCAGAGAAGGGGTATTAACCCAGGTATTTCAATTAAACTTGCTAAGAGGTTTACTATTAATGACGATTATTTTATGCTCTTACAAGCCAGTTACGAAGTGAAAAAGGCAACAATATCTAAAATAAAAAAACAACCTACTATTACTCGCTTTAGAAAAGTGATTTTTTGGGATACTTCTATAGATAAAATAGATTGGGATAAAAACAAAAATGCCGTTATTAAAAGAGTTTTAGAAAGAGGTAATAAAACAGAGATTGAAGAAATTATTTTATTTTATGGCAAGGAAACAATTTTTAAAGAAATAAAAATAATTAAAAAGAGTTACTTACCTTCTTTTGAAAATAATATTAGAGAATACAATTTAATATAAACCACTTGTGACCTTGTATTTAAACACCGTTTCCAGTTTACTATGGAATTTACTTATTCAATTAATGAGTATTGAAGAGTTCAATGCTTTTAGGTTAGTTGGCGGCACTTCATTAAGTCTCCAATTAGGCCATAGAAAATCTGTAGATATTGATTTGTTTACCGATGCTGACTATGGTAGTATAGATTTTGAAGCACTGGAAGCGATTTTGAATGAAAATTTTCCCTATGTAAATTCACTTTATGATGGAGCAGTTGGTATGGGTAAATCATTCTTTATTGGCACTAATGAAAATGAGTTAGTTAAATTAGATTTATTTTATACAGACCCATTTGTATTTCCTGTAATTGTTGAAGAGGGTGTAAGGCTTTCAAGTATTGAAGAGGTTTCTGCAATGAAGTTTGAAGTTATAGCAAATGGAGGTCGTAAAAAAGATTTTTGGGATATACACGAATTGTTAGAAAAATTCACATTAGATGAAATGATAGGGTTTTATTTGAAAAGAAATCCTTACGGCGCTTCTAAAGAGGAATTAGTAGATAAAATAATTGATTTCGATGTTGCAGAAGGTGAATTTACCCCCAATTGTTATCGAGATAAAGACTGGGCAATTATTAAATTAGATTTTGAAGACTTACATAATGAAATGCAATAAGCGAATGGCTTTGGAGCGAATTTTGGACTATATTTAATTAATTATATTAGTAAAGTATAATGTTATTTCAAAACTTTTAAATTTTAGAAAATGTTAATAGGAAAGTTAGTCAAAGACCATATTGTAAAATTATTTGAACACTGCGAATATCAAGATAGAGATGAATTATTCAATCTAATGAATAAAGAATATTCAAAAGAAAAATTCAATATTAATTTTCCATTTTGTAAAGAAATTAATTTAATAAATAACGAAGATTATAAGCGTTTCTGGAAAGAAAAATATCAAGTAAGAAATAAAAAATTACGAGTTTGCAGTCAATGGGTTGTTAATAGTAAAGATTTGTTTTTAGATTACTTATTATTAAAAAATATAATTACAAGTAATGAGTTTGCTCATTTTCAAGAAATTGTACAAAAAAAATCAAAAACCAGAAAAATAATATCTCATTCAAAAAACTCTATTAAAGAAAAGGAAATAGCTTTAAGAAAAAATAGTGTTGAAAAGTTTTATTCTCAAATCAGTAGTAAACTAAAAGATGAAGCTCAAATGATGAGTGAGCATTATGAACATTTCTATAGTTTAGAAAAATCTATTAGAAACCTCATAGTAGAGAATATGATGAAAGAATTTGGCGAAAACTGGTGGAACAACAACGTTGATCCAGAAATACAAAATAATGTAAACTATAAAATTAAATATGAGTTAGGTTCTATTCTTACTAAACAATCAGATCATAATATTGATTACACCACATTTGGTGAGTTACGTAAAATTATTTTGTCAAACTGGAAAATATTTTCTGTTCTTTTTAATAAAGATAAATCAACCTTTAATAGAATAATGACAGACCTAAATAAATTAAGGAATCCTATTGCTCATTGCACCCCTTTTATTGATAAAGAAATTACCCGATTAAATCTAACTATTGATGACTGGTTTGAGCTTTTAAAATAATAAAAACTTCCTTTCCTTATTAAATTCAAATCCACGGGTCTCATGTGAGTCATACAGGATTATCTACATTGATTCCCAGCACCCAGCACTGCAAATACAATCCCGAACAACGCTATCGCGTTTGGGTATTTTTTATTTCCAAAACTTATAAAAACACATCTCTTTGAGATTACCTTTTGTATATCGTTAGGTATATCGTTTATGAAAAACATATTTTTATTATCTTAGCATTAGAATATAACTCCCCTTTTATTTATTTCATTATTAATTTTACAAACAAAAATTAAAATAGAAAAGTATGATTAAACTTCCCGAAGAACCAAAAAAAGTAAGAGAGAATTTTTTAAATAAACTTGAAGATTTTTCAGATAATGAATTGCTCAAAGAAATAGTTGCAAATCAACATTTTCAAATGGAATTATTAGATAGAAATAGGAGAAACACTTCAATAATAGTTTGGGTTTTATTTATAGCTATAATACTTACAATATTGTCAACTATGTCTGCATTAAGTAAGTTATTATTCTAAATATAACCTTTATTAAATTTAATAATGATAAGAATACTCTTTCCAAAAAGCTAAAAATTGCTGATATTCAGGGCTCAAGACAAAAAGTTGTGGAGTAATTAAAAATAAAAAAATCCCGATACATTTCTGTATCGGGATTCTACTTGTTGTGGGCGCAGAGGGATTCGAACCCCCGACCCCCTCGGTGTAAACGAGGTGCTCTGAACCAACTGAGCTATGCGCCCTCTCTGTTA
>JAUVAS010000011.1 GCA_030591585.1 Flavobacterium sp.
TAATTTGTTCTAATTTAATCGCAGAGAGGAAGGGATTCGAACCCTCGATACGCTTGTGGCGTATACACACTTTCCAGGCGTGCGCCTTCGACCACTCGGCCACCTCTCTAAATTGTCACTATTTTAATAAAAATGCCAAATGGTTTGCCAAATAACAAAAAAAAAACAGTTTGATGAAATATTTAGCAAGTTAATTTATTTCATTTCTCCGCATAAAGGTGTTTCGAATATGGTTTTGAAGCTGTTAGCAGAAATATTTTTTCCCAACATAAACATCAATTTTGCTAAAGCAGCTTCTGTTGTGATGTCTTTTCCTGAAATAACTCCAATTTTATTAAGCTTTTTATTTACACTATAAATACCCATATTTACACTTCCGCCAGAACATTGTGTAACATTCACTACTGGAATATCTCTTTCTATTATTATTTTTAAAGCTTTTATAAACCAATCCTTATCGGTTAAGTTTCCGCTACCATAGCTCTCAATAATCACTCCTTTCATATTAGGATAGGAAAATAAGTGATTAATAATTTCTTTAGTAATCCCTGGAAACATTTTTACCAATACTATATCTGAAATCATATTTTTATAAACTCGTAGCTTTTTTCTTCTATTTGGTTTTAATAATGCTTGTTTGTTAATGGATAAATTAACTCCACTTATTACCAAAGGAGGGTAATTTAAAGAAGCAAACGCTTCAAAATGTTCGGCATTTATTTTAGTAGTACGGTTTGCTCTATATAACTTGTATTCAAAATACAAACAAACTTCAGTAATTGAAGGCTTTCCATTATTACAAAGTGAAGCAATCTGAATGGATGTAATTAAATTTTCTTTTGCATCTGTTCGTAAATCTCCAATGGGTAATTGTGAGCCTGTAAAAATTACGGGCTTTGCAAGATTCTCTAACATAAAACTTAAAGCGGAAGCAGTATATGACATGGTATCGCTACCGTGAAGAATCACAAAGCCATCAAAGACGTTGTAATTTTTTTCAATTACAGAAACCAATTCAACCCAATGGTTTGGGTTCATATTAGAACTGTCTATAGGTTCCTCAAAACTTTTGGTTGCAATATTACATTCTAAAAGGTTTAACTCGGGAATATATGTTAACAATTCATCGAAATTAAAATTCTGTAAAGTACCCGTTTCAGAATCCTTTATCATTCCAATAGTTCCTCCTGTATATATAAGGAGTATGTTAGGCTCTTTTTTCATTCTTTAATTATTTTAAATCCCAAAAACATCTTTTGAATTTTGTGTCGTTATCCTTGCTACTTCGCTTTCAGAAATCTTATAAACTTCGGCTACCTTTTTACAAACTAAAGACACATAACTGCTCTCATTCCGTTTTCCTCTATAAGGAACGGGAGAAAGATATGGTGAATCGGTTTCTAAAACGATATGCTTTAGATTAATATTATTTAGAAACTGATCAATTTTTCCATTCTTAAAAGTTACAACGCCTCCAATGCCCAACTTCATATTGTATAAAATTGCTTGTTGTGCTTGTTCTTCGGTTCCTGTAAAACAATGAAAAATTCCGAATAAACCTTCTCCTTTTTCAGCTTCTAACACTTCGAATACCTCATCAAATGCGTCTCTACAATGAATTATAATTGGTAAATTGTATTTTTTTGCTAATTGTATCTGTTCTCGAAAAGCTTTTTTCTGAATTTCTAGAGTACTCGTATCCCAATACAAATCTATCCCGATCTCGCCTACAGCATAAAAACTTCTTTTTTCAAACTGCTCCTTAACATGGGCAAGTTCCTCTTTATAGTTCTCTTTAACCGAAGTAGGGTGTAAACCCATCATTAAAAAAACATGGGTTGGATACTCTTTCTCTAACGCATACATTGCTTCTGTAAAACCTGAATCTATCGCTGGAATAAAAAATCGGCTCACTCCAGCTTCTAGGGCTCGTTGTATCATTTTATCTCTGTCCTCAGCAAATGCTTCACTATATAAATGGGTGTGTGTATCTGTTAACATAATTGCAAAGCTACATTATTGTTGCAAATCATAATTAGGATGTTCCTTATATTTACCAAAAAACTGAATGCAATTACGCGATCTTCTTGAAAAAAAAGGATTTTATAGAATTCCATTAAAAAAATTAAAATCTGGACATTATAGATTTTCAGCTAAAATAAACTCTGTTTCTGGTGATTTTATATTAGATACTGGTGCTTCTACAAGTTGTATCGGGTTTGATAGTATTACCTGTTTTTTTCTGAAAAGTGAACCTAGTAAAATAAAAGCTGCGGGTGCAGGAGCTATAAATATGAAGACTAAATTGGCAAGAAATAATAATATTACTATTGGCTCTTGGAATCTTGCTAATATAGATTTTGTGTTATTTGATTTATCTCACGTAAACGAAGCGCTACAGCAAGTTGAAGAAAATTCTATTCATGGAATAATTGGCGCCGATTTTTTAAAGCAAACACGTGCTGTAATTGATTACGGAAGAAATTGTTTTTACGTAAAATAGAATTTTTGTTTTTTACATACTTTCTCTCCTTTTTTTTAGTAATTTTATAGTCTCCCTACAAACCTATCTATCTTGAAGAGTATCTTAGCTATTATTACTTTTATATGTGTGTTTCCGTTTTCTGGAATTTCACAAGATATTCAATATTATAGGTCTATTGCAGACACTACACACGATCCATTACTAAAACTGGAAGCAATAGATTCTGTGTTATCAAAATCTTTCAGAAAAGACAATGACACCTTTATTGTATTCAGTATTCAATTTATAAATTTAGCCAAAGAAATTGATAGTATTGAACTTGCTGCTAAAAAGGCGATGAACCTACAATATGTGCTAACAAATAATGAAAATGACCCTCGAAAAGCAATTACTGTTATAGATGAAGTATTGGCTCATAAATACAAAATCAAAGATAGTTTCTTACTGGGTGGGTTATATTTAAAAAGAGGCGGTGCTAATTATAGGTTAGATTTAAATAAAGCGATTGAAGACTATACACTTGCACTAAATAATTTTTCTAGAAAAGATTCTATTTATGTAGCAGATGCATACCTTTTTAGAGGTCAAGCTTATTCTAACCTTGGTAAATTTGTTCCTGCGGGAGAAGATTTCAAAAAAGCATATACCTATTACGAAAACCTAAAGGATTACGAGTATATGCTATTTGCACATCAAGGGAATATAACGATGTATAGTAGGAATGGTTTCTATGATAAATCCAAACAAGAGCGAGATATATTAATCAATAAATTAATTGATTTAAACCTAGACGAACACCTTTCTGTTTCCTATTATAACCAATCTGTAGATTATAAAAAAAAAGGGAATACAAAATTACAATTACACTATTTATTAAAAGCTGAAGATGTTGTTGATCGTAATAAAGATTTAAGTAATCATTTAAATTACCTGTTAATTCATAGTAAACTAGCCGAATTTTATTGTAACGATTATGAAATTATAAAAGCGGAGAAACAAATTATTTTAATAGATTCTTTTTTTGTAAATATTAAAGGTGATCATCTTGCAGAGTCATATTATTATGGCGCGAAAGCTGTTTATAGTGAGTCACTGGGAGAATACGAAAAAGCGCTAGATTATGCTCAAAAAAAGATTGAAATAGTAGACTCCCTCAAGCACGAAGAAGACAAAATGGAATCTCTTTTACTATTATCGAGTATTTATACTCATCTTGGTGATTATAAAGAAAGTTTAGAGAATAAAAACAACTATTATGCAATTAAAGATTCTATTTTCAATCAAAGTTCTGCAAACTCATTAGCATATTACCAAACCTTATATGAAACAGAGAAAAAAGAAAAAGAATTAGTTGAAAAAAACTCTAACATACAGCTTTTAGAAAAAGACAATGAATCTTTTAAAAAACTATCAATAATAATAGGCTTTGCGTTGGTATTATTTTTTAGTGTTATCTTATTATATCGCAATCAAAGAAATTTAAAAAGTAAAAAAATACTTCAAGAAAAATTTAGTCAGGATTTGTTACAATCTCAAGAAAATGAGCGTAAACGAGTTTCGAAAGATTTACACGATGGTCTTGGACAAAAACTATTGATAATCAAAAACAAACTTATTAATTCTGAAAACAATGCAACAAAAGAATTAGTAGAAGAAACCATAGAAGAAGTACGATCAATCTCTAGAGATTTATACCCTTTTCAGCTTCAGGAATTAGGAATTACAAAAGCCATAGAATATACGATTACCCAAATTGACGAAAACACTTCCTTATTTATATCATCTGAAATCGAGAATATTGATAACCTTTTTACGAAAGAACAAGAGGTTAATATTTACCGAATTGTACAAGAAAGTTTAAGTAATATTATTAAACACGCCCAAGCTGAAGCTAGTAAAGTATCCATCGAAAAAATGACTAATTCGATTCTTATTTCTATTAAAGACAACGGAATTGGTTATAATTTTTCTGAAAAATATAACGATTCAAAATCTTTAGGATTGAAAACTTTATTGGAAAGAACCAAATTTTTAAATGGACAAATGAAAGTGCATTCTAAAAAAGGAGATGGTACATTAATTGAATATACATTCCCTATATAATGAAAAATCAAACCATTATAACCGCAGATGATCATCCTCTTTTATTAAAGGGTTTGAATGATTTTTTATTAGAAAAAAAGTTTAATGTAATTGGCAGCGGAAACAATGGGCAAGAAGCCTATAACTTAATAGTTAAAGAAAAACCAGATATCGCAATTTTAGACATACAAATGCCTTATATGACAGGGTTAGATGTAGCCAAAGAGTGTAAGCTAAACAATATAAAAACAAAAATTATATTAATAACTTTTCATAAAGAAAAAGTCCTTTTTCAGAAAGCAAACGAACTTAATATTTTTGGGTACATCCTAAAAGAATTCGCTATAGAGGAAATAGAAACTTGTATTGAATCTGCTACCAATGGAGTTCCATACTTTAGCCCAAAAATTAAAGATTTATTAGGAATTAATCCTTATAAAGACTCATACCTTAACAATTTAACTCCTTCAGAAAAAAAGATTTTAAAACTTATCGCAAAAGATAAAACCAATAAAGAAATAGCATCTTTATTATTTATTTCTTACAGAACTGTTGAAAAACATCGAAGTAATATTATCTCAAAATTAAACCTAGAACGAAAAACAAATAGCCTTCTTATTTGGGCAAAAGATAATACCGACAAGCTTCTATAGCACCTATTTTTAATTTTAAAAATTACGTGTTAACACTTATTTCTTTTTACATTTAGTTTTCAGACATTTACATAATGAAAAGCGATGTAATTTTTAATGTAAGAGAAAAAGAGATTAAGAAAACTAAAACTAAAAAAGTGTTATTTATTTCTGCAATAGTTCTTGTTGTAGGTGTTGTGATTTTAAATCTGTTGTCGTTTTTATTAGCATAGAGATTAAATCGTATGTTTTAAGTTAACTAACCAAAAAAACCCAGCTAGTCGCTGGGTTTTTTATTATATCTCCTTATTTTAAAGCTATAGTTCTAAGGTTTTTTTAACATCGTTATTCATTAAAAATTCTTGAGGATTTTCAAGAGCTTCTTTAACAGCTACTAAAAATCCAACAGATTCACGCCCGTCAATTATTCTATGATCGTACGATAATGCCACGAACATAATAGGCCTAATTTCTACTTTCCCATTTATAGCAACTGGTCTTTCAACAATGTTGTGCATTCCTAAAATACCACTTTGCGGAGGGTTGATAATTGGGGTTGATAACATCGATCCAAAAACTCCTCCATTAGTAATGGTAAATGTACCTCCTGTCATTTCATCAACTGTAATTTGACCTTCTCTTGCAAGAATTGCCAATCGCTTTACCTCAGCTTCAACACCTCTAAAACTCAAGTTTTCAGCATTTCTAATTACTGGAACCATCAACCCTTTTGGGCCCGAAACGGCAATTGAAATATCTTTAAAATCATGTTTTATCTGAAAATCTCCATCAATCATAGAATTCACATCTGGGTACAATTCTAAAGCTCTTACCACCGCTAAAGTAAAAAACGACATAAAACCTAAGCCCACACCATGTTTTTCTTTAAACTCTTCTTTGTATTGTTTTCTTAGCTCAAAAATTGGGGACATATCTACTTCGTTAAAAGTAGTTAGCATGGCTGTTTCGTTTTTAACCATTACTAAACGTTCAGCTACTTTTCTACGCAACATAGAAAGTTTTTTACGATTTGATCCTCGTTCTCCAGCTCCTAGAGTTCCCATAGATGGTACTGCTTTTACAGCATCCTCTTTTGTTACTCTTCCATCTTTTCCAGAACCTTTTATAGATTTAGAATCTATATTTTTTTCAGCTAATATCTTTTTTGCTGCTGGTGAAGCCGTTCCTTTTGCATACGTTTCGTTTGTGCTTTCTACAGGTTTCTCAACTTCTATTTTAGTCTCTTCTGGGACACTTCCAACTGAAGGCTGAGAACTTCCCACAGGTCGCTCCGCTTCCGTATCTATCAAACAAACCACTGCTCCTACTGCTACAGCATCTCCTTCTGCTGCTTTTAGTGTGATAATCCCACTAGCTTCTGCAGGTAGTTCTAAGGTTGCTTTATCACTATCAACTTCAGCTATTGTCTGGTCTTTTTCTACCCAATCTCCATCTGCTACTAACCACTCCGCTATTTCAACTTCGGTGATGGATTCTCCTGGAGATGGAACTTTCATTTCTAATACCATAATCTTATTGTTTTCCTTTAAAAAGGTTTTTAATTTTCTTATTTGTACCCTATTTTTTTGCGGTCTTTCGGTTTTACTTCTTTCTTATCTTTCTGAAGTAAATAATTTAACGCATCATAAACATCTTTAAACTGTTTATTGTATTTACTTTCAATCTCTGCCATTTTTTTTGCCAACTCACTGTTTGTTAAAGCAAATTGTCTAATTACTACAAATGCTCGCATGATAGAAATATTAATAGCTACCGCTTTTTTACTTCGTAAAACACTAGACAACATAGCAACTCCTTGCTCTGTAAACGCAAAAGGTTTAGCTGGAGAAAATTTTAAGTTTTTAGGAAGGTTATCACAGGTTGTGATAAGTTTAGACCATTCTTCTTTTGTAAGTTGAAACATAAAATCATCCGGAAACCGTTCTAAATTTCTTCTAACTGCCTGTTTTAAAACCCTATTTTCAATATCATATAATTCAGCAAGGTCAAAATCAATCATTACTTTTTGATCTCTAATTTTGTGAATTTTATTTTCTATCTTTTGAAGATTCATTTTTAACTTTTTGAAGATTCAAAAACACAATCAATCACTTTTTCATGTCTTGATTTAAATCTTGCTGGACTTCCAGAAGCGGGTGTTGCATAAATTTTTCTGCTACAAATTCTAAAATGTTTCGCCGCTTCACAATGCATTAAAATATGAGAATAAGCTCCCATGTTTTTAGGCTCTTCTTGTGCCCAAACCACATCGGTTGCATTTTTATATTTTTTCATCACCTCTTGCATTTGATTCGTTGGCAATGGAAATAATTGTTCTATACGTACTAACGCAATATCATCACGGTTCAATGTTTCTTTCTTTTCTAACAAGTCGTAATAGAATTTTCCTGTTACAAAAACCAATGTTTTTATTTTTTCTGAAACCGCATTGGCATCATCTATTAACATTTGGAAACTTCCATTTGCAAATTCTTCTTTAGTAGAAACCACTTTTGGATGTCGCAACAAACTTTTAGGGGTAAAAACTATAAGAGGTTTTCGGTAATCTACCTTCATTTGTCTTCTCAATAAATGAAATAAATTTGCTGGTGTGGTACAATCTGCAACAAACATATTATCCTTTGCACAAAGCTGAAGATACCGTTCCATTCTTGCCGAAGAGTGTTCCGCTCCTTGTCCTTCATAGCCATGAGGAAGCAACATTACCAACCCATTTTGAAGCTCCCATTTATCTTCTGCTGCAGACAAATATTGATCTATCATTATCTGTGCGCCATTACTAAAATCTCCAAATTGCGCTTCCCAAATGGTTAATGTTTTCGGGCTTGCCATCGCATATCCATAATCAAAGCCTACAACTCCATATTCTGAAAGCAAAGAGTTATAAATATAGAAGTTGCCTTGCGCTCCTTTTAGCTTATTCAATAAAACTATTTCTTCTTCGCTATCCTCAACTTTTATTACCGCATGACGATGAGAAAACGTTCCTCTTTCTACATCTTGTCCACTCATTCTAACATCGTATCCTTCTTTTAGCAAACTCCCGTAAGCTAGTAATTCTGCCATTGCCCAATCTAATTTATTTTTTTCAAAAAACATTTTCTGACGAGCATCTATGAGCCTAGTCGTTTTTCTTATAAATTTTTTGTCTTTGGGTAATTCTGTGATGGATGTAGCAATTTCTGACAAGAGATTTATATCGATACTTGTATCAACTGGCAACATCATTTTATCCTCTTGAGCATAATGAAACCCTTCCCATTCATCCTTCATAATAGCTGTAATAATAGCCTTATCCTCTTTTCTAGAATCTTCAAGGTTTTCTTCTAATTTATCCTTGTACTCTAATTCTAACTTTTCAACAAACCCTTCCTCAATTATACCTTCAGCAATTAGTTTTTCTGCATAAATATCTCTTGAGTTTTTATGTTTGGCAATTGCTTTGTATAATTTTGGTTGTGTAAACCTAGGCTCATCTCCTTCATTATGTCCATATTTTCTATACCCCAAGAGGTCTATAAAAACATCTCTCCCAAATTCCATTCGATACTCCAATGCAAAAAGCATGGCATGAACTACCGCTTCTGCATCATCTGCATTTACGTGTAATACTGGCGAAAGTGTCACTTTTCCAACATCTGTACAATAGGTTGATGAGCGTGCATCTAAATAATTGGTAGTAAATCCTATTTGGTTATTTACAACTATATGTATGGTTCCTCCTGTTTTATAGCCTTCTAAACTTGCCATTTGCACTACTTCATAAACTACACCTTGCCCTGCAATAGCAGCATCTCCATGTACAATAATGGGCAATACTTTTTCTATATTTTCTTTATACTTTCTGTCTTGTTTTGCTCTAACAATCCCTTCAACTATTGGCCCTACCGTTTCTAAATGAGATGGGTTAGGAGCAATATTTAAATTAATTTCTTTTCCGTTTTCCAGTTTTCTTTTAGAAGTCCAGCCTAAATGGTATTTTACATCACCATCAAAAATATCTTGTTCATAATCTTTACCATCAAACTCACTAAAAATGTCTTTGGCACTCTTCCCAAATATATTTGTTAATGTATTTAACCTTCCTCTATGTGCCATTCCCATTACAAATTCTTCAACACCTTTATCTGATGCCGCTTTAATAAGAATATCGATTGCAGGAATTAAACTCTCACCTCCTTCTAATGAAAATCTTTTTTGACCCACATATTTAGTATGTAAGAAACTTTCGAATGATATGGCTTCATTCAACTTTTTAAGAATTAATTTCTTTTGACTGCTATTGAAATTAGGATGATTAGAATTTTCATGAAGTTTATCTTGTATCCATTGACGCTCTTCGGGCTTCCGAATGTACATGTATTCTACACCTATAGAATCACAATAAATTGACTCTAAATGTTTGATTATCTCTTCTAAAGTTGCATCACCAATACCAACGATTTCTCCTGCCTTAAATACGGTTTGTAAATCATGTTGCGTTAAACCAAAATTCTCAATATCCAGAGTTGGCAGGTACGTTCTGCGATTTCTAACAGGATTTGTTTTTGTAAATAAATGCCCTCGGGTTCGGTAATCATCAATTAATTTTATAACCTGAAATTCTTTATAAACATTCGCACAAACAAGAGATTCGTCTACTTCAACCCCAAGAGCTTCCACAGAACCGTTTTCTACTCCAAAATCAAACCCTTGAAAAAACGCTCTCCAACTGGGTTCTACCTCATCGGGTGATTTTAGATAGGTCTCATAAAGTTCTGCTATATAAGCAGGGTGCACCGCATTAAGAAATGAGTATTTATCCATAAGAGGGCTCTAACAGCCTTATTTGTTATAAAGTGTACAAAAATACAATAATTACTATTACTTTATTCTTAATTTTCTATATTTAGGCTCAATCCTTATTATCTAAAAAAAGATGAAAAAACCTTTTATTACTCGTTTTATAAAGATTACTATAATCGCATTTCTAGTTTTGAATAACTTAGATGTACAAGCTCAAGTTCAAAAACAGAAATCTGAATTTTGGCAACATATACAATTTGGTGGTGGAATTGGATTAAGTTTTGGCAACGGTTTTTTTAGTGGAACCCTAGCTCCTAGTGGTATTTATAATTTTAACGAGAAATTTGCTGCGGGTGTTGGACTTAATATGTCTTATAACACTGAAAAAAATATTTATGAATCTTATATTTTAGGCACCAGTATTCTAGGTTTATTTAGTCCTATCCCTCAACTTCAACTTTCTGCAGAATTTGAACAATTGTATGTAAATAGAGAATTTGAAAATTGGACTGGTTTTCTTGATGAAAGCTATTGGTATCCTGGATTGTATTTAGGCGCCGGATTTAACACTGGGCCTGTAACGATGGGGGTTCGTTTTGATGTTTTATACGATCAGAATAGAAGTATTTACGGAAGTGCCTACAACCCTTTTGTTAGAATTTATTTTTAAACTCACATTTGCACAGTATATATATATTACCTTTATGATCATTTAAAATTATTTTGATAATGAAATATTTTACTTTATTAACAGTCCTTTTTTTATTTATTAGTTGTTCTAAAGAAAACATAATAGACAAACAAGTAAATATTATTTCTAAAAAAACAAATCAAAAAACTATTTCAGAAAGTGTTACAAAATATATTGGGGTATTTGGACACAATACAAATAAAGAACTTCATGGAAAAATTACTGTTAACGAAGTCTCTAAAGGAATGTATGAAGCTGAAGTAACTTTAGTAAATGGTGACACATATCATTTTACTTCTGCAAATTCACCACAGAGTATAACATTATCCTTTAAAGGTAAGGAGGGTAGTTTTTCTTTTAATATTAATGACCCTAGTCATCCTATTGTTTCTAATGTATTTATAAATTCTAAAACTCCAGGTTATATTAAAATAGTCCCCAATAACAAAAACATCTCACAAGTGGTTGTCTTAGGCACTTATGAGGAAACGGGAAACGAGGCTGATTTTTATGGAAATTGGGATTTAATTGGAACAGCTACTGGCAATTTAACAATGAATTCTACTAATTTAACACCTCCTGAAATGCCTTATTTTGTTAGTCAGCTAATTGTTTCACATAAAAACAATCCATCCCCTTTTGAAGATTTAATTATAGAAGAATATCAAAACTCATACACATGCTCTGATTTTAATACCCCTACAATAGAGACAGGAGAACCAGGTCATTTATATTTAGTAGCTTTTGAACAATCATCTCTTTTAGCTGGACATATAGCAAATTGGGAGCTTTCTGTTAATTATGATAACTATAATTTAATAAGGTATATATCACCAACATGTGAAAATACTACATCTGGCACTTGGTCTTGGAATGGGAAAAATGGTATTATATACTGCGATGGACCGCCTTTTTAGTTGAATGATTAAATGTTCAACCCTTTCGTTTTATTTATTTTTCTCCAAAAACAAGTGTTTTTTACTCGGAATAATTTTCTTTAAACCACACCTTTTGCCACTCTCTTGATAATATTAAAAAAGTAACCTGTTCAGTCATTAATTTAAAATCATTGGTTTCAAGTTTTTTTATTTTCACTTCGGAAACATCCACGATATAAAGTAGATTCAAATATTCTGAAAATTGTTCATTAATTAAATTAGAAATTGTTCCCTTTAGCTGAATAATAAGCTTATTAGGCTCTATATCTTCTTTAAAATTCACAGAAACATTCGCTCGTAAAAAATCTTTATTTAGCTGAAGTACTAACTTTTTGTAGAGTGATAGTTCTTCAGAGGTGCTTATAATTTCGTTTATGGTTTCTAGCTGACGCATTTATTATTTATACTTTCCGCTTCATCAATTTATCTCCAAAAGTCAATAGTTTTTCTTTATTTTCTTCAGAAATATCGAGTTTCATTAAAATCTCATTTGCCTTTTGGGTGTAGTTAGTAATCTCTTTTAAAGTCTCTTTTGTTGCTCCAGATGTATTATAAATATCAAGAACTGTTTTAATTTTATGGGTTGGGTCTTCAGGTTTTTCTGAAAATAATTTTTCTAAGATTTCTTTTTCTGAATCACGGCTATTCTGATACGCTTTTATATACAGAAAGGTTTTTTTATTAGCGATAATATCTCCCCCTATTTGCTTCCCAAAAGTTTCAGGGTTTCCAAAACAATCTAAATAATCATCTTGTAACTGAAATGCAATTCCTAAATTTCTACCAAACTCATAACTATTTTCTCTACATTCTTCAGAAGCATTTGCTACAATAGCACCCATTTTCATAGCCGCTCCAAGTAATACTGCGGTTTTATAATCGATCATTTTTATATAATCGGTGATAGTTACATCGTTTCTGGTTTCAAAATCAACATCGTATTGTTGTCCTTCACAGACCTGTAAAGCAGTCTTGCTAAATAGTTTTGCTAAATCTTTAAACTTATTGGGTTCATACTCTTCAAACAACTGGTAAGCTAAAATTAACATCGCATCTCCAGAAAGTATCCCCGTGTTTAAATCCCATTTTTGATGCACAGTTTCTTTCCCTCTTCGCAAAGGAGCTTCATCCATAATATCGTCATGAATTAATGAAAAATTATGAAACAATTCTAGTGCCAAAGCAGCAGGAAGCGCTTTTTTAAAATCCGTATTAAAAAAATCACAAGACATTAAGGTAAGCACCGGACGCAATCTTTTTCCTCCTAAAGCCACAATATATTTAATGGGTTCATATAGTTGCTTAGGCTCTTTAATGATAACAACCTCATCAAGGTAATTTTGAAGTGACTGACTGTATTTTTCTATTTCTAACATTAAAAACGTTTTGACAAAAATAAAACAAAATAGAGAAAATATGATTACTACTTAAAACTTCCTGTCACTCAAAAGTTAAAATCATTAAAACTTTGGAAACTTTTTTTGTTTTTAAAGTTTCCTTTAGTACTTTCGCAATCTAATTTTTAGAAAGTGAAGGAAAAAATATTAAAAAAAGCAGAAGAATTATTCTTAACATTTGGGTTTAAAAGTGTGACTATGGATGACATAGCAAACAAAATGGGTATTTCTAAAAAGACCATTTACACACATTTCAAAAACAAAACACAGCTTGTTAAAGAAACTACTCTTAAAGTGTTTGAAAACATTTCACAAGGGATAGATTGTATTTGTTCTTTAAATAAAAACCCTATAGATGAAATATTCGAAATTAAAACATTGATTTTAGAGCAATTAAAAGGTGAAAAAACATCTCCTCAATATCAACTATCCAAATATTACCCAGAAATACACAATACACTTAAAAAAAAGCAATTTGATATTATGCAAGATTGTGTAATAAACAATATTACTAAAGGGATTTTACAAGGTTTATACAGATCAGAGATAAACATAGAGTTTATTTCCAGAATATACTTTTTAGGGATGACAGGAATTAAAGATGAAGAACTTTTCCCTTCAGAAATATTTTCAAAAAAGCAACTTATGGAAAGTTATCTAGAATATCATTTAAGAGGTATTGTAACAGAAAAAGGACTCACTAAATTAAACCAAATCACAAAAAATAATCAGATCAATGAATAAAGTATTCATCATACTCGCTTTTGTTTTAATAGCCCCTACTAGCTATTCACAAAATGAGCGAAAATATAATTTCACTTTAGAGCAAGCTATCACATTTGCTTTAGACAGCAATTATACAGCTATAAATTCTAGACGAGATATTGCCATTGCAATCAAGAGAAAATGGGAAACTACCGCTGCGGGATTGCCTCAACTAGATGCAAATATTTCTTATAATAACAATTTAAAACAACCCGTAACATTACTTCCTGGAGAAATTATTGGAGGTGATCCTGGCACTTTTGTTCCCGTTACCTTTGGCACTAAGGAAAATGCTTCGGCAACGGCTACCTTAACTCAATTAATTTTTGACGGCAGCTATTTAGTAGGACTTCAGGCGGCTAAAACATTTTTAGATTATTCAGAAAATTATGCTGAAAAAGTTCAACTAGAAGTAAGAAAAGGAGTGATTAATGCCTACGGAAGTGTATTGCTTTCAGAAGAATTAGTTTCCATTTTCGAGCTAAATAAAATTAATCTTGAAAAAAACTTAAGGGAAACTAGAGTCATTTATGAAAACGGCTTTACCGAAGAAGAAAGTGTAGAGCAATTAGAGATCACCTTAATTAATATAGAAACGCAATTAAGAAATTCTAGACGAACCTTAATTATTGCACAACAAATGCTAAACCTATCTATTGGGATTGATGTTGAAAGTGATGTAACATTATTAGAAAATCTAGATGACTTAACACAAAGCAATATCAACTTAGGGTTTTTAGACGAAACCATAAATATTGAAGATAATATAGATTACAAAATTGCTTATAATTTTACAGAGCAAAGAGATCTTGAAGTAAAGCTAGAAAAAAGTTATGCCATCCCTAATTTATCTGCATTTTTAAATTACGGAACGGCTGCAAATAGCGATTCGTTTACTTTTTTTGAGAGTGAGCAAGTTTGGTACCAATCTTCTTTATTAGGAGTCCGTATGAACATCCCAATAATAAGTAGTGGAATGCGAAGTGCAAGAACACAACAAGCAAAAATTGCATTAGAACAAGCAGAAACACAACTTACTCAAACGTACCAAAGAGTACTATTAGAAATTAATACTGCAAAAAATAATTACCGCTTTGCCATAGAAAACTACAACGACACCAAGAAAAACTTAAACCTTTCAGAAAGAATCGAAGCGAAAAATCAAGTAAAATTTACTGAAGGACTTGCTACTAGTTTCGATTTGCGATTGGCACAAATACAGCTATACACAGCTCAACAAAGGTATTTTGAAGCAATGCTACGGATAATTACAACGAAAGTATCTTTAGAAACAGTATTAAATAAAATTTAAAAATCAATCACTATGAAACATCTATATATACTCCTTATTTTATCATTGATCATTATTTCTTGCAATGAGAAACCTCAACTACCTTCCAGCATTCAAGGTTTAAACAGTAAAAAAATAATTTTAAAAACCCAAATAGATAGCCTGAGTAACCAGTTAAAAATAGTAGAGAAAGCACTCTCTAGGTTAGACACAACAAGAAGGGTTCCGGCGGTGACTGCTTTTGTGGCGGTTAAAAAAGACTTTAGTCAATTTGTCGAAGTTCAAGGGGTTGTAAAGTCTGATAAAAATGTAAAAATTCATTCAGAAGCAGGAGGAATTATCTCTCATATTTATGTAAAAGAAGGGCAGCAAGTTCGCAAAGGACAAAAACTAGCACAATTAGATGCTTCAGTTATTAATAATAGCATTGCTCAAGCACAAACACAATTAAACCTTGCAATTACTACTTTTGAGAGACAAGAGCGTCTTTGGAGTCAGAAAATAGGTAGTGAAATGCAGTACCTTCAAACCAAAGCACAAAAAGAAAGCTTAGAGAGTAATTTAAACATCTTACACTCTCAAGCTAGAAAAATGACAATTACGGCTCCTTTTCACGGAACTATAGATGAAATTTTCGCAAAAACAGGTGAGCTAGCCTCTCCTCAACAACCTTTTCTACGAATTGTAAATTTAAAAAATGTATACCTAGAAAGTGAGATTACAGAAACGTATTTAAAAGATATTAAGGAAGGCTCATTGGCTATTGTTTCGTTTCCTTCTTTAGAAAAAGAAATCACTTCTAAAGTGACCCAAGTAGGTAATTATATAAATCCAAACAATAGAAGTTTTAAAACACGAATAAATATTCAAAATTTAGACAACCTTATAAAACCTAATTTACTGGCAGATGTGAAAATTATAAACTTTACAGCTAATGGTGTTACAATTCCTTCCTATCTCCTTCAAAAAGATGTGCAAAACAAGTACTTTGTTTACATTCTTATAAAAAAAGACTCCGTTTATACCGTTCAGAAAACAATGATTTTAGTTGAAAAAGAATATAACAACGAGTCCTTTATTTCTGAAGGGCTAGCTGAAGGGGATTTAATTGTAGATAAAGGCGCCCGGGTTATTAAAAACAAAGACGAGGTTATACTTGTAAACTAATCAATTATGAACACAAAAAATCATAAAGAATTTAAACTCTCTAGTTGGGCAATTACTAATAAAACAACGGTATTTGTTATCACTTTTATTATTCTTTTTTCCGGAATTTTGTCTTACACGAGCATGCCGAGGGAAAATTTCCCAGAAATAGTTATTCCACAAATTAGTATTTCTACTATTTATCCTGGAAACTCGGCACTAGATATTGAAAAACTAATCACCAAACCTTTAGAAAAAGAGATAAATGCAATTACAGGAGTAGATGAGATTATTTCAAATTCTATACAAGGTTTCTCTAGCATTCAGGTAAAATTTGATTTTGACACAACACCTTTAGAAGCCCTTAGAAAAGTAAAGGATAAAATAGATATTGCTATGTCTGATAGTGATTTTCCTACAGATCTTCCAACAGAACCATCGGTAAGAGAATTAAATTTTTCTGAAATGATGCCTATTATGAACATCAACCTTTCGGGAGAATTTTCTATGGATCAGCTTAAAGAGTATGCAGAATACCTAGAGGAAAAAATTGAAAAATTACCTGAAATTTCTAGCGTAGACATTCGTGGGGTACAGGATAAAGAAGTAGAGATTGCTGTTGATCTATATAAAATGGAAGCTTCAAAAATTAGCTTTATAGATATTGAAAATGCAATAGCTTTTGAAAATATGACAATCTCTGGAGGAGACATTAAACAAAACGGAATAAGAAAAAATGTGCGAGTTATAGGAGAATTTACTTCCTATAAGCAAATTAAAAACATCATTGTAAAACAGGAAAAAGGGAACATTGTTTATCTAAGAGATATTGCCAAAGTAACCTTTAAAGAACAAGAAAAAGAAAGTTATGCTCGGGAATACTCACACCCCGTTGTCATGTTAGATGTTAAAAAAAGAGGGGGAGAAAACCTGTTAAATGCTTCTCAAAAAATCACCAATATTATCACCCTTGCTAGTGAGAATGTATTTCCTAAAAATTTAATTATTTCTAAAACAAACGACCAGTCTAACGATACAAAAACAATGGTTTCTGACCTTGAAAATAGCATTATTCTAGGGGTCATTTTAGTAGTAATTGTACTTTACTTTTTTTTAGGTTTTAGAAATGCTCTTTTTGTGGGTATTGCAATTCCATTATCTATGTTTTTATCATTTACTATTCTAAATTTTATGGGGGTTACTCTAAATACAATGGTTTTATTCTCCCTCGTAATTGCTTTAGGAATGCTTGTGGATAATGGTATTGTCGTTGTAGAAAACATTTATCGTTTGATGGATGAGGGGTATTCTAAAACAGACGCTGCAAAATTTGGTGTAGGTGAAGTAGCAATGCCTATTATAGCATCTACTGCAACAACATTAGCTGCATTTTTTCCATTAATACTCTGGGAAGGTATTATGGGAGAATTTATGAAATACCTCCCTATTACATTAATCATAGTATTGAGTTCTTCTTTATTTGTGGCTTTAGTAATCAACCCAACTCTTACTTCACTTTTTATGAAAGTGACCCCTAAGAAAGAAAAGAAAAAAACAGCACTTTCTAAATTAGAAAACAACTATGAAAAGACATTACAATACGCTTTACAAAAACACAGACCGTATCTATTTGTTGCAGGCACCTTTGTTTTATTATTTTTTACAGGGATTTTAATGGGAATTTTTCCTCCCAAAACATTGTTTTTCCCTAATACACAAGCTAAGCAAGTATTTGTGTTTATTGAATACCCTATCGGAACAGATTTAGAACAAACAAATCAAGTTTCTAAACGCATCGAGAAAGACATAGAAAACTACCTTAAAAAATATGAAGAAAATGGAGCTAATTTTTTAATTACTTCTGTTATTGGTCAAGTAGGAGAAGGGACGGGAGACCCTAGTAAAGGACAAAACGGAAGTAAAACACCTAATAAAGCGAGGATAACTATCGATTTTGTTAAATTTCAAGACCGAAAAGGAATAGAAACCGAAAACGTACTCACCGGTATCCGAAATTTATTACACGGGTACCCAGGCATATCGATTGTCGTAGATAAACCTGAAGATGGCCCTCCTACTGGAGCGCCTATTAGTATAGAAATTTCTGGAGATGACTATAATTTATTACTAGAAACAGCAAGCCAACTTAAAGCATTTGTCAATACTTCTAATGTAGCTGGTATTGAAGAGCTAAAGCTAGACATAGAACAAGGAAAGCCTGAAATTCCAATTATTGTAGATAGACAAAAAGCAAGAAGGCTAGGTGTTTCTACAGGTCAGATTGGAAATATAATTCGCACCTCCTTGTTTGGAAAAGAAATATCTACCTACAAAGGTTTAGAAGATGATTATCCTATTAATATTAGATTAATGGACACTTATAGAAATAATAAAGTGGCACTTCTAAATCAAAAGATCACTTTCAGAGATCAAAGCAACGGGGAAATAAAACAAGTGCCTATTTCTGCGATAGCTACAGCAACCGAGACTACCACTTTTAGTGCGGTAAAACATATTGATTTAAATAGAGTGGTAACTGTTTACTCTAATGTACTGAACGATTATAACGCAACAGAGGTAAACGATAAATTAAAAGAAACAATAAAAGGGTTTGATACTCCTAAAGGGGTTGAAATAACCTTTACAGGAGAACAAGAAGAACAAGCTAAACAAATGGCGTTTTTAAGTAAAGCTTTATTAATTGCTCTATTACTAATATTTCTAATCATGGTTGGGCAGTTTAATTCTGCATCCATTCCTATTATTATTTCTATATCTGTATTGTTAAGTTTAATCGGGGTTTTGTTAGGCTTACTAATTTTTAGAATGGATTTTGTTATATTAATGACAATGATTGGTATTATTTCTCTAGCAGGAATTGTAGTAAATAACGCCATTGTTTTAATAGACTATACCTTATTAATTATACAAAGAAAAGAAAAAGAGAATGCACTTGCTCAAATAAAAATAAGCGACAAACAGCTGCTTTTAGAAAGTATTGTTGAAGGTGGGAAAACACGTTTGCGCCCTGTATTATTAACAGCTATCACTACTATTTTAGGGCTACTTCCACTAGCTTTAGGGATTAATATTAATTTTAGAACTCTCTTAACAGAATTGGATCCTAATTTTTATATAGGAGGAGAAAATGTTGCTTTTTGGGGACCTATGAGTTGGGCAATTATCTTCGGGCTAACCTTTGCTACTTTTTTAACGTTAATTATAATTCCTATTTTGTTTTATATTGTTTCTAGACTTAAAATATGGGTACAAGAAAAAAGAGGCTCAAAAATAATTATAGAAAATACGTAGTTAGAACATTGTTTAGTTTACTGCATAAAAAATCCCCTTTTTAATCGGTATTGATTAAAAAGGGGAATTAAATTCGGCTTTACTTAAAATGAAAAAGATAAACCTCCATTAATAATAGTTCCATTAAATCCAAATTGGTTTACTTCCCAAGGGTATTTAAAACGCCCACCAAGATCAGTCACAAAATCTCCTTGAGTTTCAATAGTATCTGGATACACATTAAACAAGTTATTTGCCGAAACAAATATTGCAATGTGCTTATTAAAACGATAATTAACAATTAGGTCTGTTAATACTTTTCCAGCAAAAGTTTGATCATAAGCTTCATCTTCTAAAGGAAGTAAGCTGCCATCAGGTCCAAGTGGCGCACCATTTAAACCATTGTTTGAGTGTTGCCAAGTTACTTCACCAAAATAGGTGTTATTTAAAACAAAAGTCCATTTAGAAATTGAATAATCAAGCCCTAAAATAGCTTTGGTCTGCGGTCTAGATGTTGTAATTCTAGATTGTTCTTTACGGTTAAAAATATCATATCCATTTTCCTCTAATATAGTAGGTGTATTAATAGTCCCTTCTATGGTAGTTTCATTATAGTTAAAAGCCAGCGTTGCTCCAAATTTTCCTTTTCCTAAATCTACTTTATTTAACGTAGCAACTACATCAACCCCTGTTGTTTTAGTGTCAACAGCATTCACAAAGAATTTTAAACTGGTAATAGAATTTTCAATTAAAATTTCTTCAACAGGATTGATAGTATCATCATCGCCATCAAAACCTATTTCACCAGAAAATAATACTCTATCATCTACTTCAACTTGGTAGAAATCTGCAGTTACCGAAATTTTTGGTGTTACTTTATAAGTAATACCAACAGAAAAGTTTTTAGAAGTTTCTGCTGTTAATTGTGGCACACCAAGTCCTTCTCTAATAATTGGATCAACATTGTTAAATGTTCCTTGATTTGAAATGGTTCCGCCAGAAACTAGCGTTTGGATATTACTTAAATAAATTTGATGTAACGATGGTGCTCTAAATCCAGTACCATACGAAGCTCTAATGGCTCCTTTATTATCGCCTAAAATATATCTCCCATTTACTTTCCAAGAAGTATTATCTCCAAAATCGCTAAAATCCTCATAACGAACTGCTCCTCCAACTAATAATTTATCTGTAATATCCCATTCTAAATCTCCATAAACTCCAACACTACTTCTATCTTCTCTTAAAGCATTTGCAGGTTGTAATCCAGGAAATGATTGAACTCCTCCTCCTACATACGAAGCAGGCTCTCCAGCATGAGCTACAAATTCTTCTCCTCTTACTTCGGCGCCAAACCCTAAGCTTACAGCACCAAAACTTCTATTGATATCTAAATTCGCTAAAAGGCTACTAAAAGAATATGCTCCAACATCAAAAGACGTAGGGCTGTCTGCTCCTAAAGCTGGATTAATACTATTATTAACTTCATAGTCTACAGCATTTCTTCCATAGGTTCCACTTAAATCAACATTAAACCCTGCTAAGTCCAATTTAACTCCAAGTGTATTGTAGTTATCTCTAACTTTAGTTTCGAAAGTTGGTTGAAACCCTTGATATTCTGTTCCTTCTTCATGTAATAAATTATGAGGGTCTGGAATCCAGTAAGGAGTTCTGTATAATGCAAAACTTGTTCCTTCACGATAGGTAAATCCTCCAAAAGAATACACTTTAGCATCTCCATTACCAAATGGCAATCCAAAGTTATAAAATACATCTCCTTTTTTAAGTTCTGGTTGACCAACGGTCATCCCCAAATCTGGATTCTCACTTAACCAATCACCCCAATCTGGATTATCTGCTAAAACTCCAAAAAGAACATCTTCTCCAGGTTCGCCTGCTCTATTAGTTTTATCTTGTTGATAATATCCAAATGTTATATTAAAAAATCCGCCTCTTTCACCAATGGCTAGGCCTGTGTTTAAATCGGCAGCAAAGTTAAAACCGTCACCTTCTGTTGTAACTCCAGAAGTTATATTTACTTCAGTTGTACCAACATCTTCTCTTAAAACCAAGTTGATTACTCCTGCAATAGCGTCAGACCCGTACTGTGCAGATGCTCCATCTCTTAACACTTCAACTCGTTTAAGTGCCGCAGCGGGGATACTTTTTAAATCTACACCAACTTCTCCTTTTCCTGGAGTATCATTTATATATACCAAGGCACTTTGGTTCTTTCTTTTCCCATTTATTAATACCAATGTTCTACTTGGTCCTAATCCTCTAAGATCAGCTGGATCAAAATGTGCGGTTGCATCAGATATTGTTTGATTTGTTGAGTTAAAAGATGGCACTTTATAAGTTAACATCTTATCTACTGTAATTTTTCCAGTATTCTTTAATTCTTTTATTGAAATATTATCAATAGGAACTAAAGATGTCATAACTGTTCTTGGCTTTGAACGGTTACCAACGAGTACTATCTCGTCTAATGCTACTCCTTCTTCTAAGCTAACTGCTACAGGTTGGTTTAAACTAACCACAATCTCGGATATTGTAGATCCCGTTGAGGATACTTCTAGAGTTACTGGCAGACTTTCTACCGTAAGTGAAAATTTACCATCAAAATCTGTGATGGTTCCAGTTGTTGTTCCTTTTACAAGAACATTTGCTCCAGATAATGGTTCATTGCTTCCTGCTTGGGTTACAGTGCCTGTAATTATCTCTTGTGCAAATGTAAAAAGAGGCAATAAAAGCAGTAATAACAAGAGTTTCCTGTGTTTAAAGTTGTTTTGTTTCATTGTTAGTGATTTTAAGTTTATATATCGAATTTACTAAAGTTTTATAAATAATCCACAATCTTTAAAATTTTAACAATAATCTTACACATAATTACTTTCTAATCATCAATTTAATCTTTTATCAAAATATTTATTAATTGCCCTTTTATCTTATTAAATTTGCAAACCTTTAAAAATCCGTTTGATTTTACTAAAGGAGCAAATACTAAATAAATATTTTTCAGAATGTACAGAAGTCATACTTGTGGTGAACTAACTAAAAATCACATAAATAATACAGTAACCCTTGCTGGATGGGTTCATAAATCTAGAGACAAAGGGTTTATGATTTGGATTGATCTTCGGGATCGCTACGGAATTACCCAACTTATTTTTGATGAAGAACGAACTTCTTCAGAGTTGATGGAGCAAGCAAAAAATCTTGGGCGTGAATTTGTAGTTCAAATTACCGGAACTGTAATTGAAAGAGCTTCTAAAAACCCGAACATTCCAACGGGAGATATTGAGATTTTAGTTTCAGAATTAAAAGTTTTAAACGCTTCGCTAACCCCTCCTTTTACAATTGAGGATACTACTGATGGTGGAGAGGATTTACGAATGAAATACAGATATCTTGATATTAGAAGAAATCCTGTTAGAGAGAACCTTGTCTTCCGTCATAAAGTTGCGATGGCAGTTCGTAATTATTTATCTGAAAGAGATTTTGTTGAAGTAGAAACTCCGTATTTAATAAAATCTACACCTGAAGGAGCTCGTGATTTTGTAGTGCCTTCTCGTATGAATGAAGGACAATTTTATGCGCTTCCTCAATCTCCTCAAACCTTTAAACAATTGCTAATGGTGGGCGGAATGGATAAATATTTTCAGATTGTAAAATGTTTTAGAGATGAAGATTTACGTGCCGACCGTCAACCAGAATTTACACAGATTGACTGCGAAATGGCATTTGTAGAACAAGAAGATATTCTAAATACTTTCGAAGGATTAACACGTCACTTAATAAAAGAAATTAAGGGAGTTGATGTTGGAGAATTTCCAAGAATGACTTACGATGAAGCAATGAAACGCTACGGAAACGATAAACCAGACATTCGTTTTGGAATGGAGTTTGGAGAGCTTAATGACGTTGCTCAACATAAAGAATTTACTATTTTTAACGCTGCCGAATTAGTTGTAGGTATTGCTGTACCAGGCGGGAATAGTTATTCTAGAAAAGATATAGACAAATTAATAGATTGGATAAGACGCCCTCAAGTAGGTGCTTTAGGGATGGTTTACGTTCGTTGTAATGATGACGGAACTTATAAATCTTCCGTAGATAAATTTTACGATCAAGAAGACTTGGCAAACTGGGCAAAGGCTACAGGAGCTAAAAAAGGAGATTTAATATGTGTGCTTTCAGGAGACACTCATAAAGTTAGAACTCAATTAAGTGCCTTACGAATGGAATTGGCAGAACGTTTAGGCTTGCGTAAATCAGATGAATTTGCTCCCTTATGGGTGGTGGATTTCCCATTATTAGAATGGGATGAAGAAACCAAAAGATACCATGCAATGCATCATCCGTTCACTTCACCAAAGCCAGAACAGATTGAATTATTAAAAACAAACCCTGGTGATGTGAAGGCAAATGCGTACGATATTGTCTTAAACGGAAATGAAATAGGTGGCGGATCTATTAGGATTCACGATAAAGAAACCCAAGCGATGATGTTTGATTATTTAGGATTTACTCCTGAAGAAGCCAAAGCACAATTCGGATTTTTAATGGATGCTTTTGAATACGGAGCACCACCACACGGAGGTATTGCATTTGGGTTGGATAGGTTAGTTGCCATTTTAGGCGGACAAGAAACCATTCGAGATTTTATTGCATTTCCTAAGAATAATTCAGGAAGAGATGTAATGATTGATGCTCCAGCAGCAATTGATACTACACAGCTACAAGAGCTTTCTTTAAAATTAGATATAAAAGCTTAATTTTTTAATACCCACATAAAGTGCAAGGTCAAAAAAAATCATTGCTCACTAAATTTTTAGTCTGGCGATTAAAGCACATTCCTCATAAACAATTTGTAAATATTGTTAGTGCCTTGATTGGTCTTTTAGCAGGTCTTGGCGCAGTTACTTTAAAAAACTTAACGCACTTTATTCAACGATTACTTGAAGGAGAATTTATTAAAGAAATTCATCAAGCATTTTATTTTATCTTTCCCATTTTAGGTCTGTTTCTTACACTCTTAACGATAAAATATATTATCAGAAAAAAAGTAGGCCATGGAATTCCTTCTACATTATTTGCCATTTCAAAATTAAAAGGATTAATGCCCAGACACCAAATGTGGGCATCCTTATTAACGGCACCCCTTACAGTTGGATTTGGGGGATCTGTTGGGCTGGAAGGCCCTACGGTTGCAACTGGAGCAGCTTTGGGCTCTAATTTATCTAGGGTATTCCATTTAAACCAAACAACCCGTACTTTATTAATTGGATGTGCTGCTGCTGGAGCGATGTCCTCCATTTTTAAAGCTCCCATTGCAGCTATTATTTTTGCGGTGGAGATTTTTAGTTTAGAATTAACCATTGCTTCTATGATCCCGTTATTAATAGCTTCTATAACAGCTGTTTTAACCTCTTATTTTTTTCTTGGTGACGATGTGTTGTTTCATTTTCAACTACAAGATAAATTTGATCTAAAGGATGTTATATTTTATATAATTCTAGGAATAACCTCCGCGTTTACTTCCATTTATTTCAGTAAAATATACTTTGCTGTTAGCAACTTTTTTAAAAGGTTTGCAAATCCCTATAAACGATTATTAATTGGAGGGGTTCTTTTAGGAGTTTTAGTGTATTTAATTCCGCCACTATTTGGAGAAGGCTACGAAACCATCAACAATATTTTACACGGAAACATTAATGAAGTAACTACCAATACTATTTTTAATTCTGTTTCAGATAATATTTGGGTTATTCTTTCACTGTTAGTAGGATTGGTGACTTTTAAAGTAATTGCCATGTCTCTTACTTTTGGTGCTGGAGGGGTTGGAGGCGTGTTTGCACCTACACTTTTTACAGGTAGTATTTCGGGGTATATTGTAGCGATCCTCATAAATTACAGTAATTTATTTAATCACCATTTATCGGCTACCAACTTTGCGATGGTGGGTATGGCTGGTCTTATGGCAGGAGTTTTACACGCCCCATTAACAGCCATATTTTTAATAGCAGAAATTACTGGAGGTTATGAGTTGTTTATCCCCTTGATGATCGTTTCTTCCATTTCTTTTGCGATTACAAAATCGTTTATTCCTCATAATATTTATGCTTCAGAATTAGCCAAAAGAGGAGAGCTTATTACACATAATAAAGATCATGCTGTTTTAACTTTAATGGATTTGAAAAAAGTAGTGGAAACTAATTTTATTGAAGTGTATCCAGAAATGAAACTAAAAAAAATAGTGAAAGATGCTGTTGTAAAATCAAACCGTAATATATTCCCTGTTGTAAATAAGGAAACAAAAGCTTTAGAAGGAATTATTTTATTAGACGATTTGCGTCCTATTATGTTTAACAGGTCTTTGTATAAAAAAGTAATTGCTCGAGAACTTATGCACAATCCTCCTGCAATAATTTATTTAAACGAAGATAAAATGACCGATGTAATGAGAAAATTTCAAGACACAGGTGCTTGGAATCTTCCCGTTATTAAAGACAATCGTTATGTTGGGTTTGTTTCAAAATCAAAATTACTTACGGCATATAGAAGAAAATTAATAGATTTTTCAAATAAATAAAACGATGAAAAGAATTCTACAACTGCTTTTTATAATAGATTTAATTGGACTTTGCTATGGATTTTATATTAAAACCGATGCCGAAGCCAAAGGAAATCTCTTTATTGGCTTGTCTTTAGTGTTACTGTTCTTTGTCATTATGCCGTTATTTATTTACCACCGTTCAAAAGGAAAAAATGTAAAAGACTACATGCTTTCTAAAGAGAATATTCTAAAAATGAGAGAATTCAACGACTCAAAAGACTCAAAAGATTCTAAAAACTAACCTATTAGCTGTTTTTCTAAATTATCATTACTTAAGAAAACTTTAATATTTCACATATCTTTGACGCTATTATTTACAATGGAAGGTACAGTGAAATTTTTTAACGAATCAAAAGGTTTTGGATTTATTACAAACGATGACACCCAAAAAGACATCTTTGTACACATCACCGGTCTTAATGGCGAAACACTTAACGAAGGAGACAAAGTTGAATATGTAGAAGAGGAAGGCAGAAAAGGTATGACCGCTGCTCAAGTTCGTCTTATTCACGAATAAGAGATAAAGATTACAAAATTTTTAAAGCCCCTTTTGCTAAGCAAAAGGGGCTTTTTATCATTCAGCACTTTCATTTATCATTCTAGAACAAAGTGAAGAATCTCTTTGTCATTCAGAACGAAGTGAAGAATCTCTTCCTACTCCTTTAAAACTTTCTTCACCAATACTCCTTTATCCGTCTCCAATTTTACAAATAATAACCCATTAGCTATATTAGATACATCCAATTGATTTGTTGGATTCCTTTCCTGCAAAACCAACCTACCCAACACATCATACATTTTTAATGTTTTAATAGCAAAACCACTACTGTTTTCTATGTTTAAAACATGTTCTACTGGGTTGGGATATAATATAATTTGAGTCGCTAAAACATCTTCTACTCCAAGGGAGCAATCCTCGCTGTATACCACTTGCGAATCAACGTTCCAATCTGAATAAGGAAACTCGTCATTGTTGGCTGCATCTTCATCATCAACATCTATACAATATAAATCATCGTTATTTAAAGCATATAAAGTTTCTATAGTACTATTATTGCCATTTTTTAAATTTAAGGAAGTAAGGTTGTTATTATAAACTGAAACTAACTCTAATTGTGGGTTAAAACTAAAATCGAGACTTGTAATTTGGTTGTTCCAACAATCAAATCTTTTTAGATTATTTAAGTTTGAAATGTTTAAACTAGTTAAAAAATTATCTCTTAATGATAAAATTTCAATCAAGTTATTATTAGAAAAGTCTAAATTGGCAATGTTCCCAAAGCCTATATTAAGATTTATTAGATTAGGATTATTAGATAAATTTAAAGAGGTAAATAAATTACTCCCACAGAAAAATTCTTCTAATAAACTATTATTACTAATATCTATATTTTCAATTTGATTAGAAGATAAATCTATTTTTTTTAAATTAATATTTTGTGATAAGTCTATAGTGCCAATATTATTAACTCCAACTTCTAAAACTTCCAAATACACATTATTTGTAATGTCTAAGTTTGTTAAATTCATCTCCCAAGCCCATAACCACGTTAAGTTTATATTATTAGACACATTTAGTTGACTAATGGGATTATCATAACACCACAACCATTCTAAATTTAGATTATTAGAAGTGTCTAAACTTGTTATTTGGTGACCACCACAACGCAAATCTTTTAAAGCTACAAAAGCTTGTAAGCCTTCCATACTAAAAATATTCTCTGGAATAGTATTTAAAAAAAGATTCGTCATATTTACAATTCTATGGGTAAACACCAAATCGTTAAAAACTATATCATCTCCAAAGCCTAAATCTTCCAGATAATCTTCAAACACATTGTCTGGGATATAGGTTATTGCTGTTGGGTTATAAGGATAGTCAAAAGTGATGGTTCCCGTAGCTACCAAATTGTCCAGGGAGCAGGGTTGGACCGCATCATTATCGCCATATAGCTCAATATTTATGGTATAAGAGCTGTAGCCATTGGGTAAATTAATAGTGTTTGTTTGAAAATCATGTATCGGAGACGTTCCAGAAGTATTTAAATAACATAAGGTAAGAGTGATTATATTGTTGTCAATAGTAAGTGAGGAACTCCCAAAACTAGAAAAAGACCAATTAAACACTAAGGTATGTAGGGTTACAACATCACTACCATTGGGTTCTATATAAAAGTTCATTAACTCTTGGCCATAACTATAGCTTGTAACTAATAAGCCAAAAAATAAAAATAGCTTTTTCATAGTAAAAATTTACTCTTTCACAATTTTTTTAATAAGCATCCCACCATCCGTCTCCAATTTCACAAATAACAAACCTCTAGCTAAACTAGAAACATCTAATTGGTTTTTTGGTTGATCTACTAGTAATACCAACCTACCCAACACATCATAAATATCTATGGCGTAGATTGTAAAATTACTGTTATTTTCTATATGTAAAATATTTTGCACAGGGTTGGGGTAAACGTCTATTAAAAAGTCGAGCTTATATTCATTAATACTCAGGGCATCGCATTCAGCTTCGTTATTTACCAAAGTAGTATGCGAATCTATATTCCAGCTACCGTCGTTAGAGTTTACATCATCAACAAAAATACAGGTGAGGTTTGGACTGTTTACACATGATAAATTTATAATCTCATTATTACCATTACGAGCATCAATGGTTTCAAGGTTAGGGTTCTCCCAACAATTTAGTGAACTTATAAGTGGATTTTGTGAAATATCAAGGTATGTTATGGTATTATTATTAATAAAAAGAGCAATTAATAAGGGGTTTTGTGAAACATCTATAGTTGGTATTGGGTTAAATTCACTATTAAAAACTTCTAAAAGAGGATTTTGTGACAAATCTATGGCTGCATTTATATTATTATTTATGCAACCTATAAGTTCAAGGTTTGGACACTGTGATACATCTAAAGAGGTTAATAAATTATTCTTTATGCCTAGGTATTCTAATGCATCCATATTAGAAAGGTCTATTGTGGTAAGCTGGTTATCATCCGTTACTATTCTGCGTAGATTAATAGGGTTATTAAATGCTATGTTTGTTAATTGATTGCTTGCACAAGTAATCTCCTCTAAAACTGGATTATTACTAAAATCAAGCTCTGTTAACAAATTACTACTACAGGCTATTGTCTCTAATAAAGGATTATTAGATAGATCTAACTCGGTTAGGCTATTAAAATAAATCATTAAATAGTCTAATTGAGGTAAATTTGATAAGTCTATTTCTGTTAGTTGATTATTTATTAGAGTTAAAAAATGAATATTAGGATTATTAGATAAATCTATTGTTGTAAAATTATTATTGTCTAATCTAAGAGTAAGCAAATTAGTGTTATTGGATAAATCTATAGTAGAAAAGTTATTTTCACTAGCTTTTAAACTGCCCAAATTTATATTTTGAGAAACATCTAAAGTTGTTAATCCACAATTTGTAAGAACTAAACCAAATAAGTCTATATTGTTAGACAAATCAATAGCTTCTATAGGGCTGTTTGCAATTTCTAATTGGTCTAAATTAAGGTTTTGAGACAAATCTAAAATACTTATATTATTATTAATGGCTCGCAGCCATTCTAAATCTATAAAAGCTTCTATCCCTGTTAAATCTTCTATTGGCAAATAATCTATATCTATATTAAAAACCCCTAAGGCATTGGTGGTTAAAAATTGCCCGTTTATAATGCCGTCTGTATCTATACCACTATCCAACAAAAATTGTTCAAATATAGGATCGGGAACTTGGGTATATTGAGCAATGCCTTGTTGTGTAAATAAGGTCATTAATATAATGAATAGTTTTTTTTTCATAACAAATATTTAAAAACCAAACATAGTGAGGGAGTAATAATAAAAAGACAAACAATAAAAATAAGGTTTTTCATAATAATAAATTAAGGGTTAATAAAATAGTTCTCCTTAATTAACTGGGGAGTTTTATTACAATTATTATGAGTGTAAAGCATTTTATTATTTTACTTTACAATACAAATCAATAAAAAAAAAAAACGGTAAAAACAAAATATTTGTAGGAAAAGTTTGTAAAACCTCTTCTATAATTCAACATTTTTTATACCTTTAATTTTCAAATTAGTAATCACTAATGGCAGAACAAGAAAATAAAATCATAAAAATAAAAGGCAATTTAGGGGGGCTGGTTTTTTATAAACTTAATGGTAAAGATGTCGTTCGCAAAGCCTATGGCCCTTCTAAAGAGACCATCAATAACAATCCTGCTTATAAAAGCACTAAAAACAACAATACAGAGTTTGCAGGAGCTACCTACCTGTCTAAAAGCGTCCGCAAAGGTTTGGGCGCTATAGGCAAACAATTTCAAGATACTTATATGGCTAGTAGGCTAACAGGGCTTTGCCGTACCATTATTAGCAATGGTATAGGTGAGCCTGGTAAAAGAGAAGGCAATCTGCTAAAAAATCCAAAACTATTTATTGGCTTTCCCTTAATTAAAAACACACCATTTAATAAAAGTTGTACTGCAAAATATACATTACAATCCTCAAACAACCGCAACCAAATAACACTTAGTTTTCCAAGTATAAACAAAACCAACCTGCAGCAAATACCACTAGCTGCTACTCATTTTAAACTTACTATGGCAATAGCACTAACCTCTAACTATACTTACCATACTAACACCAAACAATACCTGCCTTTAATCATAGAAAACAACGGCATTGGAAAAAATGCCACTACAGCACTGTTAGCAATCAACCAAAAGCACACCAATAGTAGTTTAACCTTAACTGCAAATAATACCATAAACAACCAAACAGCAATAACAGTATGGCTTGGTATTACCTACTTTCAAAAAACACCCTACGAAACAATCCCTCTAAAAAAAGGGCAGGTAATGCAATGTGTAGGTATGGCTTAGCCATCATTTCTTACTATTATCTAGCAGGTTCTCCCGTAGTTGTCCCGTAGTAACTTGCTGTCTAGTCCAAGTCAACTCCCTATTTCCTTTATAGCTAGTCCTTATACCCTACAAGTAACTCTTTACAATAAAATGTGTAATTTCTTTTCTATCCATCCCTTTTCTCCTTAAAAAACCTCTTTAGTAATCCTGAAGCTTCCTCAGCTAAAACTCCCCCTACCATTTTAGTTTTAGGATGCAACTTGGTTTTTAAGTTAACACACCCTCGTTGTTCGTCTCTAGCTCCATATACTATTTTTGTAATCTGACTCCAAAACAAAGCTCCTGCACACATTTGGCAAGGTTCTAAGGTTACATACAAAGTACAGTCTATAAGATATTTCCCTCCTAAAAAGTTAGCAGCTGCGGTAATGGTTTGCATTTCGGCATGGGCGGTTACGTCATTTAAGGTTTCAGTAAGATTATAACCTCTGGCAATTATTTGGTTATTAGCAACAATCACTGCTCCAATAGGCACTTCCCCTTTTTTATAGGCTTCCTCGGCTTCCTGTAAAGCCATTTTCATAAAATAGGTATCGTCGTATGGTTTAATCAAGGTCATTGTTATTTATCAATCAACGGTCACTGAGTGATTCAAAAAGTATTTTTGAATTGTATCGATTGTCTGTATTCAAATTTGAAAATATAAATTTACTCAATAACCTAATAACTAAATAACATATTAACTTAATTCTCCCATTAACTCATTAAAACATTAACTCATTAAAAGAGTATCTTTACACAGTGTCAAAACCCATACTAGATAACATATTATTTCCAGAAGATCTTCGGAAAGTTCCTCAACAAGAATTACCTCAACTTGCTAAAGAACTTCGCGAATTTATTATCCAAATGGTGGCAACAAAAGAGGGTCACTTAGGAGCCAGTCTTGGAGTGGTTGAATTAACCATTGCTTTGCATTATGTGTTTAACACCCCTGAAGATTTACTAGTTTGGGACGTAGGACATCAGGCTTATGTACACAAGATTTTAACGGGTAGAAAGAAAGAATTTCATACCAATAGACAACTTGGAGGCATTAGTGGATTTCCTAAAATGAGTGAAAGTATTTACGATGCTTTTGGAACAGGACACAGCAGTACTTCTATTTCTGCGGTACTCGGAATGGCATTGGCTTCGCAATTAGCCGGTGATTTAAAAAAACAACATATAGCTATTATTGGAGATGCCTCAATTGCTAACGGAATGGCTTTTGAAGCCTTAAATCACGCAGGAGTTACGAACACTAATATCTTGGTTATTTTAAATGATAATGCCATTGGTATCGACCCTAGTGTTGGTGCATTAAAACACTATTTAACGAAAGTTACTCTTAAAGCTACACCAGAAACCGACAACATTTTTGAAGCGCTGAACTTTAATTATTCAGGACCCGTAGATGGGCATAATTTAGAAGCGTTAATTTCTGAATTATCTAGACTTAAAAGTGTAAAAGGACCAAAACTACTTCACATTATCACCAAAAAAGGGAAAGGTCTACAACAAGCTGAAGACCATCAAGTAATTTATCACGCTCCCGGAAAATTTGATGCTAATACAGGGGAACTATTACCAAATAAAAACAAAAATACGCCTCCTAAATTTCAAGAAGTATTTGGTAAGACTTTAGTGGAGCTTGCTTCTGAAAATAAAAGTATTATTGGCATTACTCCCGCCATGCCAACAGGAAGTTCTTTAAAATATATGATGGATGTTTTTCCTGAAAGAGCTTTTGATGTAGGAATTGCCGAACAACATGCGGTTACCTTTTCTGCGGGACTAGCAACCCAAGGTTTAATGGTCTTTTGTAATGTCTATTCTACTTTTTTACAACGTGCTTACGATCAAGTTATCCACGATGTATGCCTGCAAAATCTGCCTGTAATATTTTGTCTGGACAGAGCAGGAATGGTGGGAGAAGATGGAGCAACTCATCACGGAATTTTTGATTTAGCTTTTTTAAGATGTATTCCTAACCTCATTGTTTTTTCACCAAGAAATGAAGTTGAGTTAAGAAACATAATGTACACCGCTCAATTAGGATTAGCATCACCCATTGCAATTAGATACCCAAGAGGAAAAGGAACAATTTTAAATTGGAAACAACCCTTTTCAAAAATTGAAATAGGAAAAGGAGAGCAACTAAAAGAAGGGTCTACTATTGCTATTTTAACAATTGGAACCATTGCAGAAAATGCTTTGAAAGCTATTAAAAAGGCTTCTACCTCCAATAAAATCTCCTGTTACAATATGCGTTTTGTAAAACCTTTAGATGAGGAATTACTTCACGAAATTTTCAAGAAATACACTACCATTATTACTGTTGAAGATAGTGTAATTGCAGGCGGATTTGGAAGTGCAATCGCAGAGTTTTCGGTAAAGCATCACTATAAAAACAAAATTGAGATATTGGGTATTTCAGATGCTTTTCCAACTCAAGGAAGCATCGATGAACTTCAAGATATTGCAGGAATTTCTTCAGAAAAAATTAAACAAGTCATAGAAAAATACTTATAAAAAAAGGCTGTCTTAAAAAAGACAGCCTTAAAATGTTTCAGTTTAACTTGTTATTAATTAATAATAAGTTTTGCTGTATGAGAATAATCAGTACCCTCAATTTTAATGATGTATACTCCTGTTCTTAAATTTTCAGCATTTACATTAACTGTATCTTGAAGTGTTACTTCTTGATTATAAACTTCTCTCCCATTAATATCAAATATAGAAATTGTAGCTTCTCCTAAATCAATAAGCGCTCTAATATTAATATTTCCGTTAGATGGGTTTGGATAAATAATAAGTTTGTCTTCTATAGAACCATTATCATTTGTTCCTAAAGGATCACATCCTGGAGGAAGATCAAAAGCAACTGTCCCGTCTGAGGTACTATACTGGCTTCCTTGATCAGCACTAAAGCCTAAGCCTCTTCTTGCAAAAGCATTCCAAATTAGACATTCATTTGCACCTCCATTTGCAGCTAAATCTGCGGCAATAATTCCATCTCTCCCATCAACAAATCCAGGAGAACATCCTTGTAGTTTAAGGCCATCAATTATTAATTGCATTGCAATATTATTACCCCCTGTTCCATTATAAAAATCTGTATCAAAACCATATTCATCAACCAAAACCCAAGTTAAATCCCAAAGCATAGTCGCCCAGATTTCACCTACATTGTGTACTTGACCTCCTGTTCCTGGTAAATCACTATAGGTCTGTGGGTTTACATTCATATCTGTACTATATGGAAAATTACGAATCCCTGACCCATCATTAGGTTGTCCAGTTACGTAGGTTCCTATTCCTCTAATATCATCAGACTGATCACCAGATTTCATAGTTAGTATTAGGCCAAACCAATCACTCCATCCTTCTCCCATTTGTTCAGCGTTACCTAAACATCCACTATTTCCAGGGCCTCCCGTTAAACGATTTGAAATACCATGTCCATATTCATGAGCTATAATTCCATTATCTAAATCTCCATCAATTTCAGGAGCATCTAGATCTTCTTGAAGAGTACCATTAACAGTATTTCCGCCATTTATTTCTGTGATAAAAGCTTCTCCATCTGCTTGGCTTACCATTACCGAAGGAATAGTGACAGATCCTCCTTGTGACCCTGGAGCCATTGTTATAGGCCCTCCCGGAACATTATTTACCATTATAACAGCAACTGCACCTTCATTTTCAGCAGCTAATATTTTAAATCCAAACTCACATTCTCCTCTTCTTATAATAACTATTTTTCCAGCAAGTGATCCTCCATTAGTTATTGGATCACAAGCGTCATTAGGGTCAGTTGAAGTACCTGAATTATCATCCTCTAATACAACTAAATCTGTCGTTAGTCCAGGCGAAGGCGGTAATGCTCCTCCAAAATTTGCTGGTACTGCGATATAATCTCCCGCTAAAGGCCCATTATTTATCGTTAGTGGTGAAAGTACAGCACTCCATAAATACATTTGCATTCTAGGGTTCGATCCATCTGGAGGTGTTGCAAAATTAGCATTGTTAGTTCCTCCACCATCCTGAGCATCAGCATTTACAGAATCACTCCCGTTTCCAGAATTTCCATAATTGTTTTCTTGAAAGTTTCCACTTTCTTCATCAAAGCCATATTGATACCAAACATCATGCATGATATTATTCCAGTAAAATAAATTTACTGTTGAAGCCTCAATCATATTGACTGGTGGGTTACTAAAATCATATGGAAAATCAAAATCTAAAGTTGCACCTCCGTCAGCAGAAGATCCTGTACCGTTATTCCCATTTAAATCATCTTGGGACCAAACATTATTTCCTCTTGTAATTGTAAATTCTGCCCCTGGAGCACCATCTGTATCATGCCATCCGAAAGGAGAGCCATCTCCATCTCCTGAAGGATCAGCAATTAATGCATCTACTCCATGACTAGGAGATTCAATAGGCATCGCAAATACTCTATATTGAGCACCGCCTGCAGCACTTGTAGTCATTGTTTCTTCTTGGGGAAACAATACACTATTTCCTATTCTAGCTATTTCTGAATGGGCTCCAAAATCACAACTTACCACCCAATCACCAGTATTTAGTATCGTCCCAGAAATAGCATCGACACGTACACTATGATAATGACTAGCATCTAACGCATAAATACTAAGATCCCAAGCCAACCTTAGCGTATTGTCTTCCATTTTTTGGAAAACTAATTTTACAGGAATGTTCTCTAAAGAAATATTATCGTTAGAATATACAAATGAATTTACAGATATAGTTTCTAATAATTCAAGATTTGTAGGGCTGTTTAATCCTAACTCTTGTGCAGCATTTACAATTGCTGTTCCTGCTGAAACAGAAGGGTTAGTTATATTTACTTTTTGGGAAATGTTATTTAAAAATGAAATACTAGAATAAATAACAGCTCCATTTTTTATTGCAAAGGAAGAACTTGAATTAAAAATTTCAATCCCTTGGAAACGTTGATTTGCATAGACATTTTCAAGCTGCATGCTTTTAGAGTAACTGTGTCTGTCGACTATTACATCATCAAAATCTTGAGGTTGTAACCCTAGTTCTGTTTGATTGGAGCTTAAATAAGAATTTATTGTTCCATTATAATCCTGCCCAAAGGCAAAACCTACAGAAACAAGCATTAATAATAATAATAATTTTTTCATGAAAAGTTTAATTTAAATTAATGATTAAGTTATGTTTTTCTGATTTTTTCTCTTAAAAGTGTGAAAATAATATTTAAATACACATTATTTATAGTTTTCCAGTAATTTTTTGAAATATTAACAACGCATTGCCATCTGTAAGACGAGAAATGTAATTACAGCTTTCAATTAAATATTCATAAACACTGCTGTTTTCATCTATAGTTATGTCTAAATCATTCAATATTAGCCGATCAAAATGGCTCAGCGAGTTATTGTGTGAATTTTCAGCTGACGTCGTAAAAACATCTAATAAAGTATTGAGAATTTTATATCCAGCTATTTCTTTATCAGTAACTTCACTACTCCTATAAATTTTTTCTACACTTATCTTTATGATATCTTCTATTTGTGCTTTGTATTTACTCTTATCAAGAAGGCTTTCAGAAAAATCACCTTTTAATATCGCTTCTTCATTCTCAATAAAAATAGTTGCAGCTTCAGTTACTAAAGTATTTATCGCTAAAGATCGCAGATAAGCTAACCTGTCTGAAGACTTTGTAAGGTTATTATATTTTTCGGTGTAAATAGTGTCTCTCACCAAATTAATAAGATACTCTAATGCAAATTCTTCTTCAATTAGACCTAAGTTTATTCCATCTTCAAAGTCAATGATGGTATAACAAATATCGTCTGCTGCTTCCACTAAATAGGCTAAGGGATGACGACCATAGCTCATCTCTTTTTCATTTCCTCTTTTCTGAAGTTCAAGTTCCTCAGCAACTTCAATAAAGAATTTTTTTTCAGATTGAAAAACTCCATATTTCTTATCGGCTATATGATTGGTGGGTTTTTTAGGAAGAGACTCCTTAGGGTATTTCATAAAAGCACCTAAAGTTGCATACGACAACCGAAGGCTTCCCTCTACTCCATTTTTGGTTTCGGTTAAAATTTTAAACCCGTTTGCGTTTCCTTCAAAATCTACTAAATCTTGGTATTCTTTGGCTGTTAATTGCGATTTAAAACGTTTCCCTTTTCCGTTTAAAAAATAATTACCAATTGCTTTTTCACCACTATGTCCAAAGGGAGGATTTCCTATATCGTGTGCTAAAGAAGCTACCGCTACAATAGCTCCAAAATCATTAAATTGATACCCATGTGTTTTTTGCAAGTGCGGATACTTTTCTAATATCGCTTTCCCTACAGTGCGCCCTAAAGAGCGTCCAACAACAGAAACCTCTAAACTATGCGTTAATCGAGTATGTACAAATGATGTTTTAGACAAAGGAATTACCTGAGTTTTATCTTGCAAACTTCTAAATGCGGAGGAAAAAATTACTCGATCATAATCCACTTCAAAACCTAAACGGGTTTCATCTTGTTCTATTCGTAACCTTTTATTGGTGTCTCCTTGTCTTCGTAAGGATAGTAACTGCTCCCATTGCATCATAGCTATTGTTTTTTGAAAATGCAAGATACTGTTTCTAAAGCAAATTCCATTTAAGCTAAATACTAAACGGCATCATTTTAAAACCAAAAATTAAAGTAACTAATTCACACAAAGAAATCTAATTCCTCCTAGTACAATTGCGTATGGAAAGCCTTTACCATAAAATAGATTAATTAGAGGTGACAATGAGGATGTAAGTAAAATACATCCTTCTGCTAATTAATCGAGTTTTAAATACAGTTTATACTATTTTTACTTTACCCGTAGATAAATAATATACCCCTCCAACAATTTTGATTTCGCCATTGTCTTCCATTTCTTTTAAAATTGGACTTTTATCACGAATTCTATCTATGGTAAGTTGGACATTATTTACTATTGCTTTATCTACAAATTCTTTATTAGAAGAATTTGTTTCTCCAGTCACTTCTTTAGCTGCTATTAGTACTGCAGGTTTTATTTTTGATAGCATTTCTGTAATATTACCAAGATCAACCCCATCACAAGCAGCTTTTACAGCACCACAAGATTCGTGGCCTAAAACAAGTACTAGTTTACTTCCAGCTACTTTACAAGAGTATTCTAGACTTCCTAAAATATCTACATTTTCAAAATTTCCTGCTACTCTCGCTACAAATACATCGCCAATACTTTGGTCAAAGATTAGCTCGACAGGAACTCTAGAATCAATACAGGATAAAATAACCGCTTTAGGAAATTGTCCTGTTTCTGTTTGTTTTACTTGTGCTAGATAATCTACCGATTTATTTTTAGCTTCAATAAAACGTTTGTTCCCTTCTAATAAATCTGCCAAAACATTTGTTGGTGTTAAAGCGTCCTGATTTTCTTTTGTTATTGTTGTTATTCTCATTTTTATGCTTTTTTATTTTTCAATATTCTCTTTAATCCAAACTACACAATCTTTAAAGCTATCAAATATTTGGTCTTTGGGTATTAAATCTGGAATTATATCAATCCTTTCCATCATATATCTAGGTTGCTCAATAATGTTCACTAACAATACTTTTTTATTATCTTTTACTAAATCTATTAGTGCATCTTCCAAGGCGTATAATCCAGACTGGTCTATATACGGCATTCTTCCCATTCTTATAATTATAATAGATGCTGTATCTGGTATTTGCTTAACTAGTTGTTGAAAGTAACTTGTGGAGCCAAAGAATAAAGGTCCCCTAATATGCTTGATAAAAACCTTTTCTTTTAAATTTTCTGGAAAATCAATCTCATCAGGCCAAGCTTTTGATCTATCAAAAGATTCTAAACTGGATCTGTTTTCTGTTGCGTCTCCAATTTTTTTCATAAACATCAATGATGCTATTACTAAACCTATACCAACGGCATAAACAAGATTCCAAACAGATGATAATACTAAAACTATTATCATAATTATAACTTCAGTACGAGGCATCTTTGGGATTGCTTTTAAGCCTTTATAATCCATTACACCAATACCTACTGTAATTAATATTCCTGCTAAAACAGCTGCAGGTATTTGAGATGCCACAGGGCCTAAAGCCAATAAAATGAAAAGTAGTAAAATACCTGCCATCATACCGGACAATCTAGTTTTACCTCCTGCGTTAATATTAACAACTGTTCTAATAGTTGCACCTGCTCCAGGGATACCTCCAAATATGGCAGCAATACTATTACCAATTCCCTGGCCAATCAATTCTTTATTTGGTTTATGCTTAGTTTTAGTCATATTATCAGCTACAACAGATGTTAACAAAGAATCTATTGCTCCTAAAAGAGCTAATGTTAATGCTGTAAAAATATAAGGAGTAATATTTCCTAAACTAAAACTGGTAAAGATTTCTAAATTAGGTATTGGTAAACCACTAGGGATTTCTTCAATAGGTCTATAATCTAAACCAAAACCAATCGCAATCCCAGACATCACTAAAAGAGCAACTAATGTGCTAGGAATTTTAGTTGTTATTCTCTTAAATCCAAAGATTATAATTATTGTCCCAAGTGCCAATAATAATTCTAGCCAAATAATATTATTCAATGCTCTAGGCAACACTTTTATTGCACCAATAACTCCAGAAGCATCTTTACTTGCTAAGGTTTGAGATTCTTTTAAGATTTGAGATTGAGTTATCTCTTCTGCTCTTTTTATAGTTTCTTTAAAATCCTCTAAAACTAAAATCCCTTCTCCAGCTTCTTCTTTTAAAATATTATCTAAAATTATTTCTTCGGCATGTGGCTTAAATTGATTTACAAATTCTGCGTCTTCTTTTGGATAATAACCAACAGATGGAAGTATTTGAGTTACTAAAATTATTATTCCTATGGCGGTCATAAACCCTGAAACAACAGGATATGGAATGTATTTTATATATTTTCCTAAGCCTATTAATCCAAGTCCTACTTGCATTAAGCCAGCTAGTAAAAATACCGTTAGGATGGCAGGTAACGCTTTAGATACATCACCATCAAAAGCTGCAACAATACCGGCAATTACTACCATACTTACAGCAGTCATGGGAGCCGTTGGGCCAGAAATCTGGGTGTTAGTTCCACCAAAAAGTGCTGCGAAGAAACTTACAAAAATTGCTCCATAAAGCCCTGCACTTGGACCAAGACCTGAACTAACACCAAAGGCTAATGCTAATGGTAATGCTACAATTCCAGCAGTAATACCCCCGAACATGTCTCCTTTAAAATGTTTAAAGTTGAATAAATTTTTCATTGTTATATTTTAATTGATACATACTATTTCTTCTTTTGGCATTATTAAAAATAAATACCCATAAAGAGGTTATGCAAAAAATGATTTAATAGATTTTTTGATTAAAAGTGTAATTATTAGAAGAATTATACTCTAGGAGGAGGTATTTGAATATCTATGTCGAAATTCAAAAAAGACAAATCAATTAATTGAAAAGAAAGTGATCGCTTACTATTTAAATGATTATTAAAGTCATAAAAACAATAGTAGTTGTTTTCATCTTCAAAGTCTGTTACAGTTTCACTTTTTGAAGTGTTTTCTTTTTCTGAGGTATCAACTAACTCATATTTTGATTCCTCTAAAACTAAAGGAATATTCATTATTGGTTTTGCTAATAATAAAAGCATAAATACAAAACCAACAATGTGTCTATATTTAAATAGTAATTTATATTGATTATATGTAGCCTTATTTTTAATCATTTAATAACTTGAAATACCATGTTGGTATAAAATTCTGAAATACTATCTTTCTCCTTGTTAACATCAGTAAGAGATGGCAAATGCTCTGCAAAATACTTTTGTTGATGAGCTCCTTCAATCACAGTAGAGATAAGCATATGAGGGAATTCATATTTTGGATTAACTTCTAATACTAAATTACTTATTCTTTGAACAACCTTTTTATAGGATTGAAAAAATCCTCTTTCATTTTCATCATCTACACTTTTGGTATGATATGCTTTCACTGATTCTGTAATAATAATTCTACTTAACAACCCTTCATCTATATAATATTTTGAATGATTAACACTAATAGGATTGGTTAATATACTAAGAGACCTTGTAAGTCTTTCAATAGGAGAACTAATATTAGCAGTTGTAAAAACTAATAAATACTCAATCCATTTCCAATACCAAGAAACTAAATATATTAAAAGCGTATGCTTGTTTTCAAAATAACGATATATAGAACTTTCTGGGGATTCAATTTTTAACCCTAATTTTTTAAATGTAAATGTTTCAAAACCCAATTCATTTATCATTTCAATACTATTACATATTATCTTTCTTCCTAGTTCTGATGTATCTGGGTTTTTCAGATATAACTCAGGACTAATTTCAATATGTATTTGAATATTTTTCATTTTACAATTGCAAATATAATAGTATTACTATCATTTATGCAAGTAATATTTTTTTCTTAACCTTCGCTTAACATTTGTTTAACATTAATACATGTTATTTGCCGCAACAAAACTAAAAAATGAGAATTATGAGAATGTATTACCTCGCTTTTTTGGCGATATTTTTTTTAATATTTACCTCCCAAGCTCAAGAAACAAAAAACTTAAAGTTTGGTAATGGAATGGTCAATTTTATTGCTAAAGACAGCTCTTTTAGTGTAAAATTTGCTCCTCGCATACAATTTTTAACCAGTGCCAACTGGAAATATGAAGATGGACAATTTGGGGATACCAATACTAATTTTCTTATTCGAAGAGCACGACTTAAATTTAACGGATTTGCTTATTCTCCAAAATTGCAATACAAAATTGAAATTGGACTTTCTAATCGTGATATTTCTGGAGGCTCAAAATATACAGGAAATACACCTAGATATATTTTAGATGCTGTTATAAAATGGAATTTTCACAAAAACTTTGTACTGTGGGCTGGTCAAACTAAACTGCCTGGAAATAGAGAACGTGTTATTTCATCAGCAAATCTACAATTAGTTGACCGTTCTATTTTAAATGCCAGATTTAACATTGATCGGGATATTGGGTTTCAAGTACGTCATCATTTTAATGTTTCTGAAAAATTCGTGATTCGCGAAATATTTTCCTTTGCTCAAGGAGAAGGAAGAAATGTTGTTACCGGTAATGAAGGAGGATTTCAATACACTGGTAGATTAGAATTTTTACCCTTCGGAACTTTTAAAAGTAAAGGAGATTACAAAGGAAGTGATTTAAAAAGAGAAGCTACCCCAAAAGTAGCATTTGGTATTTCTTACGATTTTAATAATAATGCTGTAAGAAATCTTAGTAACAGAGGGGTTTATATGGAAACAGACACTGGGTTACACGAAACCAATATTTCAACATTTTTTGTTGATGCCATGTTTAAATACAAAGGGGTTTCAATAATGACAGAGTTTGCCAACAGGACTGCTGAAAAGCCAATAGCAATAAATTCAGACGGTACAGAAACTGGTATTATCGTTCAAGAGGGGAATGGTTTTAACTTCATGTCTGGATATTTATTAAAACATAATTGGGAAGTTACGGGTAGGTATTCCATAGTTGATTTGAAAAATAAAGAAGAGAGCACTCAATATACTCTAGGTATTTCTAAATATATAGTAGGTCATAAGCTAAAAGTCCAAACTGATATTACCTATTTATCTGTCAATGGCCTAAATGAAGGGTTGCTTTATAGACTTCAAGTTGATGTTCATTTTTAAATAAGACCAACCTCAATTAATCATGTTTTTAGCAAAAACCCTCTTGTTTGTTTTTTCTTAATCTTTTGGTAACATTCACTTCATATAAATAAATGTTATTTGCAGTGATAAAAACAAATATCAATTTAAAATGAAACTTAAGTACTTACTAATTACAATCATAATTTTATCTTCTTTTACTATGTTCTCTCAAGAAGAAGAAAAAAAAGAAAATCCTTTTTCATTTAAATGGGACAATGGCTTTAAATTAGAAAGTCTAGATAAACAATTTAGAATGAAATTTGGAGGCCGTATCATGGTAGATCATGCTTACTTTTTTCAAAATAGTGATTTAGATGAAAATTTTGGAGAACTAGAAACTAAAAGTGGAACAGAAATTAGACGTGCCCGTTTTTTTATGAGCGGTACTGTTTACAGTAATGTTGAGTTTAAATTACAAGTAGATTTTGCTGGTGGAGTAGCAATTTTAAAAGATGCTTACATAGGCTTTAAAAAAGTGCCTGTAGTAGGGACTATACGTATTGGTAATGTTAAAGAACCTTTCCGTTTTGACCCTTTAACAAGTAGTAAATACATTACATTTATGGAGCGAGTTTTAGCAACCGACTTTGCTCACGAACGGAACTCAGGGATTATCATTTTTAACGATTTTTTTAATAAACGTTTTTCTGCGCAAGCGGGTGCTTTCAGGAATTCATCTTTTGGAAATGCTATTGCCGCTAATGATGGTTATATAGTTACAGGAAGAGCTACAGGATTATTAATCAACAAACCAGATGAACATAAAATTCTACATCTTGGTGTTGGTTTTTCACATAGAGTTTCTGATAACCATGAATTTAAAATTTCTTCAAGACCTGAAGCACATTTAGGTCCTAAATACATTAACACTGGAACAATAGAAAACATTAAACATGCCAACCTTACCAATTTTGAAGCTGTTTTTATTTACAAATCATTTTCATTTCAAGGAGAATATATAATTGGCGTGTATGATACAATGGATTTTGAGCCAATCGATAAATATACCTTTGATAGTTATTACGGTCAAGTAAGTTATTTTATCACAGGCGAAAGTAAAAATTATAAAGGTTCTTATTCAGGATTAGGAAGAGTAAAGCCTACTAAAAATTTTGGGAGCTCTGGAGGAGCAGGTGCTTGGGAAGTTGCAGTAAGGTTATCTAACTCAAACCTAAATAGTAAAGATGTTTTTGGTGGTGAGCAAAGAGATATTACCTTAGGTGTAAATTGGTACGTTAACCCTATTACTAGATTAATGGTTAATTACGATTTAGTGAAAGTTGTAGACACAGGAAATGCAGCGGTTATTCAAGCAAGAATGCAAATAGATTTTTAAGATTTAACTATTTGGTAACAAACAAACCTTATAAAAACAAGATATTTACATCAACTTATTTTATATAAATGGATAATATTTACTTATTAATGATTGTTGCACTAGCTGTTTTGGCTATTGCAGATTTGGTAGTTGGAGTTAGCAACGATGCTGTTAACTTTTTAAACTCAGCCATTGGCTCTAAAGCCGTTTCCTTTAAAACCATTATGATAGTTGCCAGTTTAGGTATTGCTTTTGGAGCACTATCTTCTAGTGGTATGATGGAGGTTGCTCGTAAAGGTATTTTTATGCCGAGTGAATTCTATTTTAATGAAATCATGATTATTTTTATGGCAGTGATGATTACAGACATCCTCTTACTAGATTTCTTTAATACACTAGGAATGCCTACGTCTACAACAGTTTCCATCGTTTTTGAATTATTAGGAGCTGCTGTTGTAATGTCTTTAATAAAAATTAGTATTTCAGACACTCAAACAATTTCAGACTTAGGACAATATATTAATACGGCAAAAGCTACCGAAATCATTCTAGGAATCCTCCTTTCAGTCGTCGTCGCATTCTCGGTGGGAGCATTTGTTCAATATGCTTCTCGATTGTTATTAACTTTTCGATTTGAAGAGAAAGCAAAATGGGTTGCTGCTTTATTTGGTGGAATTGCAGCAACTGCCATCACCTACTTTATCTTAATAAAAGGGCTAAAAGGAGCAAGTTTTGTGTCGGGTGATTTTAAGTTATTTGTTTCTGAAAACACGGTGATGATTGTTGCTATAAGTTTTGCTTTATGGGTAGGTTTATCTGCTTTAATTACTGGAGTGTTTAAAATGAGTGTTTACAAGTTCATTATTATTATTGGAACTTTTGCAATTGCAATGGCATTTGCAGGTAACGATTTGGTAAATTTTATTGGTGTGCCTATTGCAGCTTGGCAATCTTATGAAGCTTGGGTAACATCTGGTGTTCCAGCAACCGAGTTTAGTATGGAGGTAATGTCTAAAAAAGTACCAACTCCAACATTGCTTTTATTTGCCGCTGGAATTATAATGGTATTAACATTATGGTTTTCTAAAAAGGCAAAAGCTGTATTAAAAACATCCATAGACTTATCAAGTCAAGACTCTGTAAAAGAACGTTTTGAACCTAATTTTGTTTCAAGAGGATTGGTTCGTTTTACAACATTGGCATCAAAATATCAAGCGACATTATTACCAGAATCATGGAATAAAAAAATAGATGAGCGGTTTAAAAAGCCGAAATTTATTAAAGCAATAGACAAAGAAGAGGGATTACCTGCTTTTGATATGGTTCGTGCTGCCGTAAATCTTATGGTTGCAAGTATCCTAATATCAATCGCAACATCTATGAAGCTTCCTTTATCAACTACTTATGTAACTTTTATGGTAGCGATGGGTACGTCTCTTGCCGATAGAGCCTGGGGAAGAGAAAGTGCTGTGTATAGAGTAGCAGGAGTTTTAAATGTTATTGGAGGTTGGTTCTTTACTGCATTTAGTGCCTTTATCGCAGCAGGAGTTATGGCTTACCTTATCTATATTGGAGAAGCTCCTATGATAGCAGTATTATTATTAATAACTATCTTAATTTTAGTTAGAAATTATATTAGTCATAAGAAAAAAAGTAATGGGTCAAATACTAATTCAGGATTAAAGAAAACTGAAAGTAAAACCGTACAAGGGATTATACAAGAAAGTGCAGATCATATTTCTAATGTGGTTTCTAGAACAAATAAGATTTATTCTAATATGTTAGCAGGTCTAGCAAAAGAAGATTTATCAAAACTTAAAAAGAGTAGGAAGGGTGTTGAGAAATTAAATGCTGAGGTAGACGAACTTAGGGATGATATTTTCTACTTTATTAAAAACCTAGATGAAACCAGTGTTCGCGGCTCTAATTTCTATATTATCATATTAGGTTATTTACAAGATGTAGCACAATCCTTAGACTTTTTAGCCAAAGCCAGTTACAAGCACATTAACAATAATCATAAGGCGCTTCGCTTTAATCAAATTAAAGATTTACAAGACATCGACAATTCATTTGGAAGTTTATTAAATGAAATCGAAACAATTTTTAATAACCGGGAGTTTGAAAAATTAGGTGATATTATTAACAGAAAACAGAAAGCTCAAAATGACCTTGCTGTTAAAATAGCAAGTCAAATTACTAGAACTCGTACCGAAGAATATGACAGTCCTAAAAACACAGCCTTACATTTTAGCTTATTATTAGAGACTAAAGATTTGGTAGCTGCTATTATGAATTTAATAGAAGAATATTACAATAGCTATAATAAAGAATTGTAATCTCCAAAATCAAATTAAACAAAGCCTCACAGTTTCAAAATTGTGAGGCTTTTTTATTTATCATCATTTTTATACCTTCGGAAACTAAACAATCACTAATGAAACAATTACTGCTCTATTTTAGCATCTTCTTATTAAGTTTAACTTCCTATAGTCAAGATATAACCGGAAGTGAATTATTGGATAAAGCAATAAATTATCACGACCCTGCCGGGAACTGGAATACTTTCAATGGCACATTTAATGTTACTATGGAAACCCCTAACAAACCTAATAGAGTAACCGAATTAAAAATAAATCTTCCTGAAGAGTATTTCTATTCAAAAGCAACTAGAGATACCTCTACTACAGAATTCATTTTAGAAAAGGACAACTGCAAAATATTATATAATGGAACTTCCGGCTTTTCTGAAGAAATCGCCAAAGAAAAACGGCTTAGCTGTGATAGAGCAACGATGTATAAAAACTATTACACTTATTTATATGGCCTACCTATGAAACTTAAAGACCCAGGAACCATCATTGATAAAAAAGTAGCGCTTAAAAAATTTAAAGGAAAAGAATATCTGGTATTAAAAGCTACCTACGAAAAAGGCATTGGAAAAGACATTTGGTACTTTTATTTTGACCCAAATACGTATGCAATGGAAATCTATCAATTCTTCCATGAGGAAGCTAAAAATGATGGAGAATATATTTTATTAACTGAAGAAGTAACTATTAATGATATAAAAATGCCTAAAAACCGTGCTTGGTATACCAATAAAGAAGATAAATTATTAGGGACAGATATTTTGAATTAAAAATCTATTTGCGAATCTGTTTCATTTTCTAATAATAAATCTTTTTCACCATATAAAAGTTCGGCAACCTGTATCAGTTTTTTAATCATATCATTCACATTAGAGTTATCATTAAATAATGAGGAGGCCATCTCGGGGGTAATTAAATTTTTTCTGATTAATTCATCAAAAGATTTATTGCTTTTTCTAATATTCCCTTTTGCTTCTTTTTTTAATAACGTTAATTTCTTACTATACTTTTCGGTGTTTTCTGTTTTCCTAAATAAATAAACAGCTCTCAATACTTTAGTCACTTTTCTTCTAAACTCATCATACTCCTTTTGCAAATATTCGTTTTCTAAATCTAAAGAAAGTGTCAGGTTTTTATTTAGTTCTCTAACATCTTTAATAATTTCGACCATTTTCCTATTTGCAATTTTTAATTCTGTAATAGTCTTGTTTTGATTTTCAGTTAAATTAAATTCATTTTGAGTTGTCGTAGCATATTTTATTATCTCCCCATAAATAGATTTCACTTTTATATAATATAAATTTTCAACATCTATTTGCATGTCTTCTTTAGACGCTTTAATTATCTTTTTAATTTTTTGATCAGACTTAACATCTTCTCTATGAATATTTAATGCGTGAGTAACTATTTCAAATATGGCGTTTTTATAAAGATATTTTGATTCATTTATTAAAGCTGTAATAGATGAATCTGGAAATTCTAATACATGCTCATTAAGATATTTGGGTTCATCAATATCTTTATCTGTTTTCTCTTTGAATACTCGCAATAATATTCTTTCTAATATTTTCACAAAAGGAATCATTATAA
>JAUVAS010000025.1 GCA_030591585.1 Flavobacterium sp.
AAATAAATCCAGATGACTTTATTCCTAGCTATAATTGGGCTCAAACCATTACTGGTCCCGTTTTAGGAATTTGCTCTAACTCTCCATTATTATTAGGAAGAGAACTTTGGAGCGAAACAAGAATTGCATTATTTCAGCAGAGTATCGATGTTAGAAATTCATCAAGAGCTCTTGAGGATAAGCTTTCAAGGGTTTCATTTAGTAAAAAATGGGCGAAAGGCACTGTTGTAGATATTTTTAAAAACGATATTTCAAATCATAAGATAATTTTAGCAAAGGATATTGAAACTAATTCTATAGAGGAATTAGAAAAAGGTAATGCTCCACAATTAGAAGCACTATGCACTTTTAATGGTACTGTTTATAGATGGAACCGTCCTTGCTATGGAGTTGGAAATGGTAAAGCCCATTTACGAATTGAAAACAGATATATCCCAGCTGGTCCATCTGTAATTGACGAAATGGCAAACTTTGCATTTTGGGTAGGTCTAATGAAAGGCAGACCAAAAAAATATGATAATATGCCAAGCGTCATGGATTTTAAAGATGCCAAGTCTAACTTTATAAAAGCTGCAAGAACTGGAAAAGAGGCCATATTAACTTGGATGGGAAAGAAAGTATCTGTAAGAGAACTAGTGGTAAATGAACTTATTCCAATTGCTGAAAATGGATTAGAAAAAGCTGGAATTGACAAAAAAGACATCGATAGATTATTAGGTGTTATAAAAGGTCGAGCAGAAGGAATTACTGGAGCTCAATGGAAAGTTTCAAATTATCGTTATTTAAGAAAAACGTTAAAACAAGACGATGCCCTTGGAATCCTCACAAAAATCATATATAAAAACCAACAGACAGAAAAACCTGTTCACCAATGGCCTATGTATGACAAAACACCCAATATCTATCAAGATGCTCACTTAGTAAGTCACGTAATGACTACAAAATTATTTACGGTAGATGAAAATGATTTAGCAGATTTGGCAATTAGTATTATGGACTGGAAAGACATTCATCATGTCCCCGTTGAAAACACAAAAGGAGAATTAACGGGGCTTTTAACCTGGGATCATATTGAAAAATATAAAATTAATAAAAACTGTGATATTGATTGTATAGTTGCAGATATTATGATGAAAAATGTTTACATTGCTCATCCCGAAACAAAAATTCTTGAAGCAATTCATCTCATGAAAATAAACAATATAGGGTGCTTACCTGTTGTTCAAGATAAAATTTTAGTAGGAATTGTAACCATCAAGGACATAATTGCATAAAATGACAAAAGTTTTTAGTAAAGCTTTAAACCAAACGATTGAAATAAGTCGAATCATAGGAGAAATAACAGGATCACATCCAGGTCCAACATTAATATTTACAGCAGGAATTCACGGTAATGAACCTTCTGGAATTTTCGCTTTACACCAAGTTGTAAAAGAGTTAAAAGAGAAAAATATTCCAATTAGAGGAAATATTTATGCACTTAGCGGAAATTTAACTGCCTTAGAAAAAGGAACTCGTTATAACAAACGAGATCTAAATAGAATGTGGACTACAGATAGAATGGATAAAGTTCATGATGGAGGAACTCTAGAGGACGACAAGGAAACCGTCCAACAAATAGATATTTGCAACACTATTACTAGTATTCTTCATAAAGAAAAAGGTCCTTTTTACTTTATGGATCTTCATACAACTTCTAGTGAAACCATTCCATTTTTAACTGTAAATGATAGTTTATTAAACAGAGAATTTACAACACAATATCCTGTTCCTTTAGTTCTAGGTATTGAAGAATATTTAGACGGCCCTTTACTAAGTTATATTAATGAATTAGGGTATGTAGCGTTTGGTTTTGAAGGGGGGCAACATGATGAATTATCATCTATAGAAAATCACATTGCTTTTATTTATTTGTCGCTACTTTTTACTGAAAGTATTGAAAAGGACGCTATTAATTTTCAACACTATTATGATGTACTTGCAAAAACATCTGTAGATTCCCGTGATATCTATGAAATATATTACCATTATAAGATAAAAGAAGGTGAGACATTTACTATGAAACCTGGATTTTTAAATTTTCAACAATTTAATAAGGGTCAGGAGTTAGCAAATAGTAATGGAAATAAAATTTTTGCTAAAAAATCTGGACGAATGTTGATGCCACAATACCAAAGTCAAGGGGATGATGGGTTCTTTTCTATTAGAAAGATTCCTCCTCTATTTCTGCGGTTATCCAAAACATTACGGAAAATTAAATTTGATCGCATACTACCCATTATGCCAGGCGTTCATTGGAGTACAGACAAACGTGACGCTTTAATTGTAAATCGGAAAATAGCTTGGTTATTTGCCAAACAGTTTTTTCATTTAATGGGTTACCGGAGCAAAAAATTAGACAAGACACATTTGGTAGTTAAAAACAGAGAAGTAGCTTCAAGAAAAAGTGAATATAGAAATGCTCTATGGCTTAGGAACTAATATCCTTTTGTTTCTGAAATCGCTTCATAAAATTCAGACATCATTTCTTCAATAATAATAGCAGCAGGCTTTATATTTTTAATAAGTCCAGAAATTTGACCTATTTCTAACTCACCATTTATTAGGTCACCTTCAAAAATCCCCTTTTTAGCTCTTGCTCTTCCTAATAATTTAAGTAATGCTTCTTTTGAGGGGTTGGTTTTATATAATTCTAATAATTCATCCGAAAAATTATTTTTCAATAACCTTACAGGTGCCAATTCTTTTAAGGTTAAAAAGGTATCTCCCTCAACAGCTTCGGTAATCGCCTTTTTAAAAGCGATATGTGCACTGGATTCCTCACTTGCTACAAATCTACTTCCCATTTGCACTCCATCAGCTCCTAAAACCATTGCAGCCAACATTCCACGTCCATTACCAATCCCTCCTGCCGCTAGTAATGGAATTGTTAACTTTTCTTTTACCATGGGTATTAACGTAAATGTAGTAATTTCTTCACGACCATTATGACCACCAGCTTCAAATCCTTCGGCAACCACAGCATCTACACCAGCATCTTGAGCTTTTAATGCAAATTTTACACTACTTACTACATGAACAACTATAATCCCAGCTTCTTTTAATCTTGCCGTATGTGTTTTTGGATTTCCAGCTGAGGTAAAAACAATTTTAACGCCTTCCTTTATAATAATCTGAATGATTTCTTCAATGTTAGGGTATAACATTGGCACATTCACACCAAAGGGCTTGCTTGTTGCTTTTTTACATTTTTGAATATGCTCCCGAAGTACTTCAGGATACATTGACCCAGCACCAATTAGGCCTAAACCCCCAGCATTACTCACGGAACTTGCTAATTTCCAACCACTCACCCAAATCATTCCACCTTGAACTATTGGATATTGAATTTTAAAAAGTTCCGTGATTTTATTTTGCACTATTCTTTAATTATCTTAAAACTAATACTCGTATTATTCGCCGAAATTGTTGCAATATACATTCCTACTGAAAGTGTTTCTATATCAACAACATTATTAGTTGCAGAGATTTTTGTAGTTAAGACTTCATTTCCTATAATAGAATGAATTGTAAATTTCGCATTTTGAATTTGTTCTGGGAATGAAATATTTATCCTTGATGAAACAGGATTTGGGTATAATGCGAAATTTGATATTAAGAACTCATCTTCGATACCAAGTAACTGTAACGCATTATAAGCATCTTCAAAATTAGGAATTCCGTATCCCATCTGGTCAGTCGGGTTATTAAAAAGATGTGCAGATTCTCTCACTATTTGCATTACTTGAGCATTTGGAACTTCTGGCTTAGATTGCCACAAACAAGCCACAACACCTGCCATAATTGGAGAACTAAACGACGTTCCACTATTAAAATCTACATAACCACTTGTGTTAATCACCGCAGATGAAGACCCTTGCGCCATTACATCTGGTTTTATTCTACCATCTACAGTTGGTCCTATCGAGCTAAATGAAGCATAGCTTCCTCCAGAGTCAACAGCTCCAACAGTTAGCATCCCTGGAGAATCTCCCGGTGTACCAACATAAATAAATCCTCCCCCATCATTTCCTGCAGAAGTAACTAATATCATTCCTTTATCAAATGCAATATTTGCTCCTCTTGCGGAGAACGTTGTTTGGCCATCAAGATCTTGATAGCTATGATCGTAAGTAGGATTATCAAAATCTTGATACCCTAAAGATGTATTAATTACATCAACTCCTAGACTATCTGAGCGTTCTAAAGCTTCTACCCACCATGCTTCTTCTACGGGTATTTCTGTAGGGCCATACTCTGTTACAAAAAAGTAATACGATGCCTGAGGTGCTGTACCTACAAATTGATCTTGTAAAAACCCTCCTATATCGCTAGATGTTTTTGTACCATGAGTACTTGTACCATCAACATTGACAGTCCTTGCTTCAAAGTCATAAGTTCCTAACAACCTGCCTTCACTTACCATACTTGCGAAGCCAGGATTAGTATTAACTGATGGAAATCCAGCATCTAAAACCGCAATAATCATATCCTCACCGGCATAATCTAATTCGTGTAAAAAATCTCCTGATAACATTTCTATTTGGTTAGCTGCAGCGCCATAATTATACGTTATTCTTTGAGTCTCATTCTCTATTGCAAACTTATCTTCAATGGGTCCTCCAGGGAATAAATTTAAACTCTTGTCTGCATATTCTACATCAATTACAAACGACAGGTCTAATAACGCTTCAATATTTACTTGTGTTCCTTGTACATACACACAATTCATCCATTTAGATTTTGCAAATACATTGATTCCTGTTGCAGCTTTTATTTGAGTAATATAATCTTCATTAACAGGAACATCGCGTTCATCAATCACAGTTCCATGCATTGCTTTACGATCTATGGCTTCTTGAGTCATAATAGTAATAGGGTTTGCTATAGATGTCGCAACATTTTCTTTATCTGCAAAAAACACCCAAGCATCTTCTGTTTGCCCATATCCTTGTTGAACCAAAATAATTGCAAATAACAATAGTAATTTTTTCATTTTCTTTTTCTTTTAAAACGTTTTATTTAATATGTAACACCTAACTAAGGTAATCCCCTAATTAGAAAATATTCTCTTATGAAATTACTCCACTCCCCAACAATTCTTCACCTTGATACCAAGCGACAAATTGCCCTTCGGTAATTGCAGATTGTGGATTTTCAAAGATAATATAAAGTCCTGAATTTGTTTTACTCAAGATGGCTTTTTCTAGCTGTTGTCTATATCTAATACGAGCCATCACATTTAGTGATTCTCCTTCAAGTATTTTTTTATCACTTCTAACCCAATGTATTTCTTTATTCTTTACAAACAACCCATTGCGGTAGAGTCCAGGGTGTTTTTTTCCAAGACCTACATAGATTATATTTTCATTTACATCTGTCTCAATAACAAACAACGGCTCCTTAGTCCCTCCAACACGCAAACCCTTACGTTGTCCCTTTGTAAAATAATGCGCTCCTTGATGTGTACCCACTACCTTTCCATCTTCTTTTGTATAGATGAATTTTTTTGAAATAAATTCAAGCTTTTCTAGTTCTGAAGAAAAGTTCGGAGTTGTTTTATTATAAGAAGTAAAATCTGAAGGAATCTCAATAATTTCTCCTTCTTTAGGTTTTAATTTCTGCTGAAGAAACTCTGGAAGACGTACTTTTCCTATAAAACATAATCCTTGAGAATCTCTTTTATCAGCGGTTATTAATTCTTGTTCTTTTGCAATTTCACGAACCTCTGGCTTTAACAATTCTCCAATTGGAAATAATGTTTTAGACAATTGCTCCTGCGACAACTGACATAAAAAATAAGATTGATCTTTGTTTGGGTCTTTTCCAGCTAAAAGTTGATATGTTTTTTTCCCTTCAACATCAATTACTCCTTTTCTACAATAATGACCTGTAGCAACATGATCTGCACCAAGTTCTAAAGCAATTTTTAAAAAAACATCAAATTTTATTTCACGATTACAGAGTACATCAGGGTTTGGAGTTCTTCCCATCTCATACTCCCTAAACATATAGTCTACAATCTTTTCTTTATATTGTTCACTTAGATCTACCGTTTGAAAGGGAATTCCTAACTTTTCAGCTACCAACATTGCATCATTGCTATCATCTAACCAAGGACATTCATCAGAAATAGTTACAGAATCATCGTGCCAATTTTTCATAAAAAGGCCAATAACATCATAGCCTTGTTCTTTTAAAAGATAGGCAGCAACACTCGAATCTACTCCTCCACTAAGTCCGACAACAACACGTTTCATAAATGCTAAAAAATTAGAATACAAAGGTAAGAAACCTAGTATAGTTTATAAAACTTAGTACGTTTTAGATGTTGTTTAATTATGATTTAAAGGTTTTGGAAAAATTTCTTCTTTAACAAACCTCCCCTTTTTATAATGCTTCCAAATACCGTGTTTCATTCCCTTTTTGTAATTCCCTTCTAACACCACATTTCCTAGGGCATCATAATAAGAAGCAGGACCATGGAGTTCGTTATTTTTGTAGATTAGTTTTTTTAACAGTACTCCATTTGGAGAATAATAATTATTTATTCCTTCTTTTAATCCATTTTTATAAGCAACTTCTTCGGTAATTTTTTGATTTAAGTAATACGTAATTTTTAATCCGTCTAGTTTTCCATTTACATAGAATTCTTTAGTCATTACGGTTTTCGCTTTTTTATGATAATACAGCCATTCGCCAATTCGGTTTTTTCCGTCCATGGTTCCTTCAGAAACTAATTTTCCTTTTTTAGCGAAGTAAGCTACTTGAGCAGTATTATCGCTATCATTAAATGTCTTAGTAATCGTCGGTGCTTTTTTGCAATCACTACAATAATAGTTAAAAACACCTATTTCTTTTCCGTGATTAAACGTCCCTTCATAACGGATTTGTTCTGAATTTTCGAATGTTTTCTTCCAAACTCCATGACGTTTTCCTTGAGTATCAAATTGATTAATCTCTTCTTGAGATAAAACAGCGGTTAGATTAAAAAATAAACTTAATAATATTAGAAAAATAGATTTCATAAAGTCTTTTTATACTTAACGAATTATTATCAATTCTATTGGAAGATAATAATCGTATTACTTTTCAGGAAGTTTTAAAACCATTCCGTTCTCTAAAAACAATCCATCTACATGCCCTCCAACACCATTCCCATCGGTTTTTACGTGAATATGCATATTGGTTGTATGGTGGGTAAAAATAGCGTGATGTGAATTTGAATAAAACCCTAACATCGCTACTTCCTTATTATTCATAGTACCATGCATTCCGGTAGATTTGTGTTTTTTATGAGAGTGAATCGTATCGCCTTCTCTCCAATTAATCACGTGCCAATCAAAACTACCAATAACTCCTTCCAATAAAAACGGGAAAGGTTCTTCTGTATTAATCCCTTTTTCATCGGCTGCTTTCTCTACGAAATCCTCAAGTTGTTCGTAGCTTATAATCGTATCTGGAACAGGAATACTTTCCCAATTTTCAACAGTTGCATACACCAATAAAGTTGCTTTTTTAGTGAAGGTTTTATCAATAATTAAACTATTCTTTCCGACTGAAGTAATATAAGGTCGGCTATTAAAAATCTGAATTTCACCTTTTAATTCTTCAACAGCGCCTAAAGCATAAAAATTCTGGGTGTTTTTAAAATCTGATAAATCTACTTTTGCTGAAATATCATTCCCCATGATCTTTTTTAAAGCTCCTTTATATTCAACTTTATAGGATTCTTCCTTTGAAGTTTGACAAGAAATAATTGAAATGCTGATAAATGCTATTAGTAGATACTTCATATGTCTATACTATTTTATTAAATCGGTCAAATGCTGTTCGCTATTAATCATTCCCTTGTTTGTGGGAAATTTCAACATGCTCGGCTCATAAATTATTAATCTTTATAGAGGTCGCTTCAGTCCTTCTTCCTTCGCAATGACAAAAATAATTAACTCTTCACTTCTAACTTTACTTCTTCCCTTTTCTTTTCTGTTCTTCAGCCTGCTCCATCATTTCAGACATTTTACGTTGAAACTTATTTTGTTTTTTAGGCTTCTTTTTATTCTCTTGAATCTTAGCGTGAATCTTATCTTCATCGATTATAAAATTCTTAATCACTAACATAATTCCAATGGTAATTAAATTAGACACAAAATAATACAAAGACAGCCCACTCGCATAATTATTGAAGAATACCAACATCATTAACGGAGATAGGTACATAATAAACTTCATATTAGGCATCCCTGGTTGCTGTTGCTGTTGCATAGTTTGACCAGTGGTCATCATCATGTAAATAAAGATAGCAATAGATGCTAATATGGGAAATAAACTCACGTGATCTCCATAAAACGGAATGTAAAATGGTAATTCAGCTACGGTATCAAAACTCGATAAATCGTCTGCCCAAAGAAAACTTTTCTGTCTTAAATCGAATGCACTCGGGAAAAAAGTAAACAAGGCATAGAACACCGGAATTTGCAATATGGCAGGCAAACATCCTTTTAACGGACTTGCTCCTGCTATATTTTGAAGTTTCATTGTTTCTTGTTGAATCTTCATTTTGTTCCCTTCAAATTTCTTTTTAATCTCATCCAATTCTGGTTTTAAGACCTTCAATTTAGCCTGAGATAAATATTGCTTGTACTGTACGGGAGACATCGCTAACTTGATTAAAACAGTCAACATAATAATCGCTAGCCCTGCAGGTAAAAATCCACTTAGAAATCCGAATAACGGAATAACTAAAAACTTATTTAGCCAACCAAAAATCCCCCAACCCAACGGCATTGCTTCATCTAGATTTCTATCGTACGATTTAAACACTTTATAGTCTGTTGGACCATAATACATATTCATATCATAAGAAAGCCCTCCAGATTTTGGTTCTAACAACATTCTAGCGCCATACTTTTTAGTATAAACAGTGTCTATTTCTTCATCTTTAACCAAATCTACAGAAGATAAAGCCACTTCTTTAAAAGGTGTATCTGTCAATAACATAGAACTAAAGAAGTGCTGACGGAAATTCATCCAAGTCACATCCTTTTCTAACTCATCATCATCACTTGCCGGAGATAATTTGGAATGTTTTTCGCCATTTTCGTATTCATAAGTTAGACGAGAATACCTATTTTCGTAGGAAATACTTTTAGCGTGACGATAGCCTACAAAATTCCAATCTAGATAAATGGGTTGTGTTGTATTAATAACATTATCCAGCCCTTCTGTTTTTACGCTGAATCCTAACATATAATCATTAGGAACTAACTCATAACGATATTCAATATAAGTACTTGCTGAAGTCTTCAACTTCATAGAAAGCACCGTATTATTGCCATTATTTGAAACCGATGGCTCAAAATAAAGATCTTTTGAGTTTAGACTTCTATTATCGGCGGTAAACTGAAGATTTAAAACAGAGTTTCCGTCTTTAATTAAAAACACTTGCGAACCATCGTAAATGGTGTGCTGTTTTAATTCTGCTTCAACAATATATCCTCCTTTATTACTTACGGTCAACCTTAACACTTCATTTTCAATAACCGTTGTGTTATCTGTTGCTGAAGGCAATGTTCCTGAATATGCAAAAGATCCTAACCTATTTTGAAGTTTTGTATATCCTAACGAATCTCCATTAGTAACCACTGCAAGTTCTGTAGTGGCTTCGGTAAGTGTAATGTCTTGATTGGTTTTTTCTTCTGAAGCTTTTTGCTTCTCAACAAGTTTTTCTTGTGTTGCTTTTTCTGCATTCTCTGCATCAATTTCTTCTTGTGTTGGGGCATTTTGCCACATCATAAACAATAGGATTCCCCCTATTAACACAAAACCTATAATTGAATTTAAATCAAATTTCTTTTCTTCCATATTCATTGCCCGAGAAATCGGGTAACTTTAAAACCTGAACTATTTTCAGGAATTCATTAATTATTCTAATCTTAAAACAGTTGGCAAATATCTCACCTTTTTTTGAATAACGTCAAATTGTCGCATTATTCATTTTTTGAATGATCCAAGGCAGCTTTTACAAATGCCACAAATAATGGATGGGGACTCGCAACAGTACTCTTATATTCAGGATGGTACTGTACTCCTACAAACCAAGGGTGACTAGGGATTTCAACAATCTCTACCAATCCTGTTTCTGGATTAATACCTGTGGCTTTTAATCCCGCTTCTTCTAATTGATTTCTGTACTCATCGTTGTATTCGTATCTATGTCTGTGACGTTCTTCAATAGTTTCAGAATTATAAACACTACCTACAATACTATCCTTTTTAATATCGCATTTCCAAGCTCCCAATCGCATGGTACCTCCTTTGTTGGTGATACTTTTTTGTTCGTCCATTAAATCTATTACTGGATACGGAGTCTTTGGATTCATTTCGGTTGAATTTGCATCTTTTAGGTGTAGCACATTCCGAGCATATTCTATGACTGCCATTTGCATTCCCAGACAAATTCCTAAGTAGGGTAAGTTATTTTCACGGGCATAACGCACCGCCTCAATCTTACCTTCAATACCACGTTCTCCAAAACCTGGTGCTACTACAATACCATGAAGCCCTTTTAGTTTTTCAGAGATATTTTCTGCATTGATATATTCTGAATGAATGGAGGTTATTTTTACTTTCACTTCATTTACCGCTCCTGCATGAATAAAGGATTCTAAAATAGATTTATATGAATCTTGAAGCTCTACATATTTACCAATAAGTCCGATATGTATTTCACTTTTAGGATTTTTATGACGCTGTAAAAATTTATTCCACCGTTCTAAATTGGGTGGTGTTGCATCAGATAAGTTCAACTTTTTTAATGTGATGGTATCTAATCCCTCTTCTAACATTAAATTTGGAACATCGTAAATAGTGGAAGCATCGATTGACTCAATCACCGCTTCTTGCTGTACATTGCAAAACAAGGCTAATTTTTTTCTAATATCGTCTGACAAGTGATACTCTGTTCTACACACTAAAATATCAGCTTTAATTCCACTTTCCATTAACATTTTAACAGAGTGCTGTGTAGGTTTTGTTTTTAATTCGCCAGCTGCTTTAAGAAACGGAACCAGTGTCAAATGGATGACTAAAACATTATCATCTCCCATTTCCCATTTCATTTGCCGAACAGCTTCAATATAGGGTAAGGATTCTATATCGCCTACAGTTCCTCCAATTTCAGTAATAATGATATCGTAATCTCCTGTATTTCCTAAAAGCTGAACTCTCTCTTTTATCTCATTGGTAATATGTGGAATTACCTGTACTGTTTTTCCTAAAAACTCTCCTCTTCGTTCCTTTTCAATTACGCTTTGGTAAATACGACCCGTAGTAACATTATTGGCTTGTGACGTTTTTACATTTAAAAACCGCTCATAATGTCCTAAATCAAGATCTGTTTCTGCTCCATCATCGGTCACATAACATTCGCCATGTTCATAAGGATTTAAAGTTCCTGGGTCAATATTAATGTATGGATCTAATTTCTGAATAGTTACTCTATAGTCCCTAGCTTGCAGTAGTTTAGCTAAAGATGCTGCGATTATCCCCTTTCCTAATGAAGATGATACTCCGCCCGTTACGAATATGTACTTTGTAGTGTTCATTTGTCTTAAGTATACGGGATGCAAATGTAAGGTTTTATTGTTGAAGGGAAATGATAAATGTTAATTTTAGTTGTGACTAATTATTGACGTTTTTCCTATTTAAAATATGTTTAGTACAGATGATGGAAGACGGGAGATTTACAATACCATTATGAAATTACGAAAAACATCGGCCTTCATACTTCATCTCATGAGATCAATCGCTTTGCTCATGAAGACATTTGTTATTTAATTAACTTTCGGATAATATCTTCTAAGCCATTAATTATTATCTCGTCCATTTCTTGCATCATTCTTCCTAGTTTTCCAGCTGGAAATCCTTTTCGTTTATACCAAACATAGTAGTACTCGGGGATGTTTACGAGATAATACCCTTTGTATTTTCCGAAAGGCATTTTGTAGTTGGCAAGTTCTATAAGATGGTTGGGGTCAAAATTATTTCCAGTGGTCATAGTCTTCTAATTGCTGTTTTATGTATGCCTCCCATTCGTATTCTTTCTCTTTTATTTTTGAATGGTCCGACTCCTTATCAAACAATCGCTGCATTGCTATTCGCTTTTTATCCACTTCATTATAAAGACTGGTAAGTTCTTTTTTTATCTTTTTTGAAAAGGTAGTTTCTGAAATTTTCTTCCGAAGTATCCGTGCGTGAATCTCAGAAATATCGAAATGTGCTTGCTCATGGGCTAATATATAAGCGGAAGCTTCTTCTGGACTTACCCAAGAACTCTCTGGATAAAAATTACTATGTACGGTTATGTTTAAGTCTATTTTTCCGTTTCTTTCTGAAGAAGAGTACGAAAATGAAATCCCTGAACTGGTACTCGCCACATAACCTATACCCAGTCTGTGTTTTGCTCTAAAATCTGACCAAGTGAGTCTGTGATTTTCATTCCATATAATTTTTTCATCTTCGATGGTTGAAGGTAAAATGGAGGAGAAAACAAAAAATAAAAGGGTTAAAAACTTCATAGTATTGCTAACGCAAAAATAGGTTTTTTATTGAATGTGCAAAATTATTACCTTAAATTGACCGCACTTTGACCGCAACTAGACCGCAACTAGACCGCAAGGAGACCACAACTAGACCTGAAGGAGAACTGTCTTTATTTCTCGACCTTCAGTAAACAGTCCTTAGTTTTGATAATTCTATTAAAAAGAATTGATTAGTTATAAAAATGGGGATATAAAATAGTATTGCTATTGCAATAATAAAATTACTCCACCACTTCCAACTTCAACTCGCTGTTATACTTAATAATATAAAAAGCGTTGTTGGTATAGCCATTATTTTGATGGAAAGAATATTGAAATTTACTCTCAATATACTCTGTTTTTATGTCGCTTCTAGAGGCTTCGTATATGGTTTCGGCACTGGCTAGTCTTAGGAGCACATCGTAAGTAACATCAAATCCTCTTATGGCATATTTGTTTGGAAAAACGCCATATTTGTTTTTGTAGCTTACTAAAAGCGGGGCAATCTCATCGTACACATAATGCCTGTTTACAGAAGGATATGTAAAATTTAAATTTGCTAAATACATATTAGAAACATCGCTATAATCATACGCTTTGTTTTTGTTTACAGTAAATAATCTTATTTTATTTTCGCCTAACTCAACACCTTCTTTGTTTACTATTTTCCCTGTCAATCCATTTAAAAGCCCTATTACATTACTTACCAATATTGGATCATCAGAATTTAGAACAATCCAATTTTCACGAGTTTTATCTAAGGTAGCCTTAATATCATCTACATAAAAATAATTATCTTTTTTAGGCATAATAGAATTTGCCTGTGGTAATGCTTCCATAATAGCACCTTTCACTTTTGTCCAATTAATTCCCGATATCACCACTACATTAACAGTATCTGCATATTTTGCTATATAGTCTAACATTGCTTTTTGCATCAACTCTGCAGCTGGTTGAGTCTGATATAAATTGGAAGTTTGTTTAATTTTCACTTTACTCAAAGGTGAAATAACAGGAATATGTTGCCTTAGTAATTTAGAAGCTGCCTTTTCAACATTCTTACTTAATAGTGGACCAATTACAGCATCTACTTGGCTAAAATTATTGTTGTCAATTATTGAATTTACCTTTGCAGCAGAGCCTTCGGTATCGTAAATATCTAGATGGGTTGAGATGCCTTTGTCTTTTGCAAACTCTGTTGCCATTAAGATTCCGCTATAAAAATCGATCGCTGCACGTAGTGTTGGGTCTGTTTTTAACAAGTGTTTATTTACATCTAGAGAATCTAAATCAACCCTATTTAATTTAAAAGGAAGCATAATCGCTAACCTCTTCTTCTTGGTATTAACAATATAGTTTTCAAGATTTACGGCATCAAAATCTTTAGAATCTAATGAAGTTTTATCTCTCGGAATTTTAAGAATCATCCCATCTTTTAATCCTTCTTTTGCATAGGGATTCAGGGCTATAATTTCTTCTTGAGTTAGGCCTAATTTTACTTTTAATCTGAAAAATCCTTCCTTGGGTTGTACTTCGTAATATTCAAAATTCTCATCTTCAATAGCGGTATCTTTAACTACAACAGTACTAGGCACAATAATCTCTGCACCTATCTGAAGATTTTCTCCCATACCCGCATTCATCTTTTCTAACTCAGTAATGGTAATACCATATTTTCTAGCAATCCCGAATTTGGTTTCTTTAGGGATTACAATATGTGTTTTTGTTTTGGTGGTATCTGTATTGGTTTCAGAAGTTTCTGTCTTTGTCGTTTTGGTATTTGAAGGAGCATACAAACCAACAGGAATTCTAAGAATATCACGTTTCTTTAAATCGTTTGAATACAACTGCTTATTGAATCTTTTTAAATCTTCAATTTTTACATTGTATAATTGAGAGATACTAAAAAGTGTTTCTCTTTTTTTTACTTTATGTTTTACAAATTCAATTTTAGATTCGTCAATATCATTTCCTTCTTGTGCATAAGAAGTGGTAATCAAAAGACTAAAAAATACTATTAAAAATATGTTTTTCATTTATAATGTTTTTGTTCTCGCAAAGGCGCGAAGACGCAAAAGTTTTATTTAATTCTTAAATCAAAAATCAACATTCGTTACTCTCCAATTTTAACTCACTGCTCTTCACTCTATAATCCTGTTTATCTTTGCGAACCTTTCGGCTATCGCTCAAGGCAGGTGTAGTGAAGCAATCTTATGAAACTAAGTACTAAATCTCAAGAGGTCACTTCGTCGTCCCGAAGCTTCGGGACTCCTCCTTTAGATTTGTAATGTAACGTTTTTCTTATTTATTAAGTCTATAACTTTACAAAAAAGAACGGAGTGAACTCTTACTTCCTCTAGTGCTTAAGAACTATTTCGCGTATTAGTCTCCGTTCTTTCAAATCCGATTACAAAGGATCAAATAGAATTTTAGTTTCTACCTTATAAAGGTTTTAGTCAACGTAATCATTTTACTAATTAAAAACAAAATTATGAAAATTAAACAAACTATTGGTGTTGACATTAGTAAATTAACTTTTGATGTTCGTATTTATAGTAATCAGTGTTATGGTGTATTTGACAATACTCAAAAAGGCTTCAAAGAACTCATTAAATGGACTGATAAGAACAAGCCCATTTCAACACAATGCACCTTATTTGTTTTAGAATATACGGGTATTTATTCTGAAGAAATATCATTATTTTTTACTAAAAAAGACATTCCCTTTTCTTTAATTTCTGGATTAGAAATTAAAAAATCTTTAGGGATTTCAAGAGGAAAAAATAACAAAGTAGATGCTACAAAAATCGCTTTATATGGACACCGATTAAGAGATGAAATTAAGCTATCCAAGTTACCGTCAATAGCTATTAGTAAAATAAAAAGACTTCTTACTTTAAGAGAACGCCTTGTTAAACAAAGGTCTGGACATAAATCCACCATCAAAGAACAAAAGAGGATTTACCTTAGAAAGGAGAATAAACTCTTATTTGAAATTCAAGAAAAAGCGATAAAATTTCTAACTAAACAAATTAAGAATATTGAATTGGAAATGAAACAACTTATTAGGACAAATCAAGAATTAAATCAACAATATAAATTAGTTGTTAGCGTAAAAGGTATTGGTGATCAGACTGCGCTTTTTATGATTGTTACTACAAATAGTTTTACAAAATTTAAAACTTGGAGAAAATATACCTCTTATTGTGGAATTGCTCCGTTTCCAAATACTTCTGGAACCAGTATAAGAGGAAGAACTAAAGTAAGTAACTTGGCTAATAAAAAACTTAAATCCCTTTTTGATCTATGTGCTAAATCAGCCATCCAAAACAACCCAGAAATGAAAATATATTATCACAAAAGAATAGAGCAGGGAAAAAATAAAATGAGTACAATTAATATTATTAGATGCAAATTAATGGCAAGAGCTTTCGCAGCAATTAATAGACAAACTCCTTATGTTGACACTTTAAAATTTGTTGCTTAATAACAAATAATTTATTTGGTAGAATCATAGAATACGCAAAGACAATTCACTATTTTCTCTTGTTGAATTGTAATTCACTTCTCACTATTCACTTCTATGAGATTCCTCGTCGTTCGTGCCTCTCTCTGTCGTAATGACATTAGTCACTATTCACGATTCACTTTTCACTACTCACTACTCACTACTCACTACTCACTAAATCCTAAGCACTCATGCGTTCCACAATAATAGGGATAGAAATTCTATAAATTAATAATCCTATAAAAAACAGGGGGATGCAGATGAGTATAATTCCTATAAAATAAGGAAGGTATTCTGGCTCTGCTCCTATTACAAAATCGCGCGTAGTTAAAATTAATGGGGTAAATGGGTTGTATTCCATGATGGTTTTCATAACTCCTTCTTTAGGTATTGCATATACTACGGGGGTAACATACATTAGTAAGCCTAAACCCATTTTTACCATTTTGGCAATGTCTTTATAGAGCATGCCAATAGGTGTGATAAATAAACCGATGGTAGTACCAAATAAAATGGCTCCTAAAATTGCAAAAGGAAATAATAGTAATGAGGTGTGAAATCCAACTCCATAGAAAAACACAAAGACTACCAATAATACTATTTTTACAGAGCTGTTAAAAAGTAATTTATAGATTCCTGAAATAATAAGTGCCTCTTTTGGGAAGTTAATTTTAGACATGATTCCTTTTGCTGCATTGGTACTTGCCATGGGCGAATTAATGGCATCGGTAATAATAGACCATAATAAAGTACCCGAGAAAGCATATACAGGATAAGGCACACCTGTATCTGTTAACTTGATGGTTCCTGTACTATTTAAAAATATCCATACAAAAGCGGTGGTAAGTGGTGTTACAAATGCCCAGATAATCCCTAAATAGGATTGCCGGTATTGTGCTTTTATATCACGTACTGCAAGCTGTTTTGCTAGAAAACGAGAGGAGTATATATCACTAATGCTTTCCTTAAAAAGCTTACCTATCTTGGTGTTGTTTTGTTTTTGATATACTCGGGTCTCTAGACTCATGATTTGGGTTCATGCTTTAAAAGTTTAAAAATAATGGAAATTTTGAGAAGTTGTGTTTTTTGTTAGAGTTTTTTTTATGTTTTGTATTAGTGAGGAGTGAAAATAAATTACGACTTAACAACTTAACAATTCAACAACTTTACAATTCAACAACTTAGCGCCTTTTCGAGAGTAAATAGTGAATCGAGCGCTACTTACTAAAAACTTCCCAAGTAACTTCCATACCTTCTTTTACAGAAAACAAAGGGTGATAACCCAGTAAGTTTTTAGCTTTACTGATGTCTGCTAGAGAGTCTCGAACATCTCCTCTTCTGGTGGGGCCATAGTCTGCTGAAACTTCTATTTTGGAAATAGTTTTTAAATCGTTCCACAGCGTGTTTAGACTTATGCGATCTCCATAAGCGATGTTATATACATTATTGATAGCTTTATCGTCTGCAAAAAAGGCACGTATATTGGCTTGTACCGCATTTTCTACATAGGTAAAATCTCGGGTTTGTCCGCCGTCACCGTGAATGGTTGGAGAATTTCCATCTTTTAAAGATTGCATAAATAGTGGAATTACTGCTGCATAGGCTCCGTTGGGACTTTGTTTGGGTCCGAAGATATTAAAATAACGAAGTCCGATAATCTCAGAAGCATAGGTTTTATAAAATACGTCTGCGTATAACTCATTTACCAATTTGGTTACTGCATACGGTGATAATGGGTTTCCAATATTGTCCTCCACTTTTGGCAATGCTTTGCTATCTCCATACGTAGAGCTAGATGCTGCATATACCAATCTTTTAACCGTATCGCTTTCTTTTTGTGCTACTAACATATTTAAGTAGCCCGAAACATTTACTTCATTAGTAGTAATTGGATTATCTATTGATCTTGGAACCGACCCCAAAGCTGCTTGATGCGATACATAGTCTATATCTTGCATTGCTTTTTCACACGTTTCTAAATTTCGAATATCACCCTCCATAAACTCAAAAGAAGGGTGATCCATAAACTCTTGTATATTTTTTATGTATCCATTGGAAAGGTTGTCTAATACTCGTACCTTTTTTGCTCCGTATTTTAGTAAATACTTTACTAAGTTAGATCCAATAAATCCAGCACCTCCAGTAATTAGGAATTGAAATTTTGAAAGGTCTTCTGTGTGGTATGGGGTTTTGTACATTTTTTGTTAGTGAGTAGTTTTTAGTGATTAGTTGTTTTTGCTAACTTTTGACTTTTTTGTTTCATTATAGTATTCTGTTGTTGTTGTTGTTTGTGAGTCGTTGTTAGTGAATCGTGAATCGTTGATTGTGCTGGTTTTTGACTATTCACTACTCACCATTCACTTCTCACTACTCACTTCTAACTATTCATTTTTTCGAAATTCACCCTTCACTAATCACTTTTCACTTTTCACTTCTCACCAATCACTATTCACTACTCACTTCTAACTATTCACTAATCACTACTACAATCTTCCATCAACCTCATCTTCTGGCAAGAAGGCTTTAACATCAAAAACTACTGAAGTCTCTGAAGTATAATTGTCTATATTAAAATCTAAAAACTCTTGGTGTGAAACCGCTAAAATAATGGCATCGTAGTTTTCTTTTAAGTGCTTTTTATCTGAAATCAATGAAATTCCGAATTCATCTTTTACTTCTTCAGCATGTGCCCAAGGGTCAAAAACATCTACATTTAGATTGTAATTCTTTAATTCAGAGATTACATCTATGGCTTTACTGTTTCTAATATCTGGACAGTTTTCTTTAAAGGTAATTCCTAAGACCAGCGCATTTCCATTTTTAACTTTGGCATCTTTCTTAATCATCAATTTTACCACTTCATGGGCTACATAACTTCCCATACCGTCATTCATTCTTCTACCTGCTAAAATTATTTCGGGATTATAGCCTTCCTCTATTGCCTTTTGAGCCAAATAATACGGGTCTACTCCTATACAATGCCCTCCTACCAATCCTGGGGTAAATTTTATAAAGTTCCATTTGGTGCCTGCTGCTTCCAATACATCTTGGGTATCTATGTCTAACAATCTAAATATCTTAGACAGTTCATTTACAAAAGCAATATTAATATCTCGTTGTGAGTTCTCAATTACTTTGGCTGCTTCCGCAACTTTAATGGATGGTGCTAAATGAGTCCCTGCTGTAATTACAGATGCATATAAATCATCTATATATTTTGCAGCTTCAGGTGTTGATCCTGAAGTGACTTTTAATATTTTAGTAACCGTATGTATTTTATCTCCTGGATTAATTCGCTCTGGAGAATAACCCGCAAAGAAATCTTTATTGAAGTTTAGTCCTGAAAATTCTTCCAAAATAGGGACACAAACTTCCTCTGTAACACCAGGGTACACCGTAGATTCTAATATTACCACATCATTTTTCTGAAGTACTTTTCCAACTGTTTCACTCGCCTTTTGAATTGGAATTAAAACCGGTTGATTGTATTTGTTGGTGGGAGTTGGTACCGTGATAATATACACTTGAGCTGCTTCAATTTTTGAAATATCGTCGGTGATTTCTAATCCGAAAGAACTTGAAGAATGTAATACACTTTTCAGTTCCTCTTTAGAAATTTCTAAGGTAAAATCATCTCCAGCTTGTAACTCGGTAACGCGCTTAGCGTTGATATCAAAACCAATGACTTTATATTTTGAGGCGAATGCAACTGCCAATGGAAGGCCTACATATCCTAATCCAATAATTGCTATGGTGGGGTCTTTTTTCAATTTAATATATTTTTATGATACAAATATAAAATTCCTAAATAGAGAAATGGATGTTTTTGGAGATAAATTATTGACTATAATTAAGACAACTTTTGTTTTCCCCAGCCCTAAAGGGTGCAAAAGTTTTTCATACTTTGAACTCCAAAATAAATCCTCTCCCTTTAGGGACGGGGTAATAGGATTTATCACTTTTTTCGTTTAAAAACCTTTTTAATTTTCTCTAAGAATGTTGGTTTTTCATCATCTAAATGATAGCCTTGTCCATACCCATACCCATAGCCGTAGCCATAGCCATACCCGTATTTAGCTTTTTCTTCAAAGAAATTTAAAACAAAGCTAATATTGGTTACTTCTCCAGATTTATATTTATCGTTAATAAAATTAAACATCCCTTGTTTGGTATAATTCTGCCGAACCAAATACAAGGTTGCATCTGCATATTTGGTAAGTTCTAAAGCATCTGCCACCAAACCAATGGGAGGAGAATCTAATATAATATAGTCGTAGGATGCTTTAAGCTCGTTCATTAACGTTTCTAAACGATCACTCATCAATAATTCTGAAGGATTTGGAGGGATTTCTCCCGAGGTAATTACGTCTAAATAATCTATCTGTGTTTTCTGAATTATCTGATCTAATGTAGCATCATGCACTAAATAGTTTACCACCCCAACATTGTTTGTAATATTAAAATCTCCGAAAATTTTGGGCTTTCTAAGATCCAGTCCAACAATAATTGTTTTTTTATTGCTCAGTGCAAATACCGAAGCGATATTAATGGAACAAAATGTCTTCCCTTCTCCGCTAATAGAAGAGGTTAATAATACCGTTTTTGCTCCTTGAACACCTTGCTTTTTATAAATAAACTGTAAGCCAGAACGCAAACCTCTAAATGATTCTGCAATAGAAGACTTCGATTTATTAAGTACCGCGAGGTTTTCTCCTGTTCTGTTTTTACCTATAATGCCTAAAACAGGTATTTTTGAAAGTCGCTCAATTTCTTTTACTGTGGTAACCTTGGTATTAAAAAATACAACTACAAATACAACTACAAATGGAAGCATTAGCCCAAACAATACCGCCATCAGATAATTGAGTTGTGTATTAGGCCCTACCTTTCCACCCCCTGTATCTTTAGCAGAATCTATCACCAACACATCACTTACATTGGCCGCTTTAACCATACCTGCTTCACTTCGTTTTGAGAGAAATAAATTATAGATTCCTTGACTTAGGTTATAACGTCGTTCAATTTTTAAAAGTTCTTGTTGCTCTTTTGGGAGTTTTCTAATCTGCCCTTCGTACTTCACAATGTTTTGATGAATAGTTTTTAGCTCAAAATCTAACAAACTCGTAGAAGAGTTTATGTTTTCTAACAACACCTCTTTTACCGCATTAATTTTTCGGTCAATATCCTTAAAAACAGGAGCCCCTTCTTTAAACGAGTATTCTAAATTGGTACGTTCTTCCGCCAATACAATAATTCTACCCACACTCGCTACAATACTTCCTTCAGAAATTCCTGCTACCGAGGGTGCTGGAATTTCACGATAATCTGTTCTGTTTCGTAAATAGTTTTCTAATACCCCGTAATAATTAAGTTGTCTGTCTATGTCTTCTTTCTGAAGGTCTAAGTCGTTTAATTTTGTGTTTATTTCTTGGCCTTCAGATTCTAAATTATAGATGTCGTTTTTGTTTCTAAAGGTATTAAGTTCTTCTTCTACCCCTAATAATTCCTTCGATTTATTTGTGAGGCTACTGTCAATAAACCGAATAGTTTTAGTTGCAAAAAGGTTTTTTCGTTCTAACATATCTTCACTTAGCACATGAACCGAAGTGTTAAGATAGTCAACAATTTTAGTCTTATTTTTATTAATCAAACTTAAACGCAACACCGAAGAACCCTTTGTTTCTGGCTTAATCTTAATACCCATATAGTTTTTTACCACGCCGTCAAAGTTTGAGAAGCTTAGGTAATACACTTTATTAGGCACTACATCTATCTCTGGGTTTGGTAAAATTGTTCCTGCTAAAAAAGGCAAGGATATTTTTTCTCCAATCTTATACTCTTTAGAAAAATCTTGTGCTTCAAAATACTTAGAAACTTTTTCCTTTGTATGATAATTCTGAACAGTATAATTTCGATCTTCTTCAAACAATGTTGATATGATGAAAGTTACAGAATCTGTAAATTTGATTTGAAATTGTTTTCCTAAAATCTGATTTTTAGAAGTATCTATTTCAATAAAAAACGGTGTTTTTTTATAAGCATCTACCAACTTATATTTTCCGTCTTTTTGATAATTTATGTAGTATTGTAATCTATCTACTACCTTCTCGTTATGCGAACGAGACTTTAGTGTAATAACAGCTGTATTTACTTTATCTGTAGTACCTCCCCAATTAAAAGTTAGACTTGTATTGCTTGTGAAAAACGGATTTTGATCGTCTTTAATAGAGATCATGGTATCCATTTTATAGACAGGTAGTTTTCTTACATTAACATAATATGCAGTACTAAAACCTATCGCTAAAGAAACCAAAAACAAAGGCCAATAGCTCAGTAATTTTATTATAAACCCCTTAAAATCAAAGGTGGCATGAATATCACTTATTTCAAATTCTTCGTTCATACTATAGGCTTATAAATAATAATATGGTAGAGGTGGTCGCTGTTATCAATGCCAATATCGTTGTAAATGAACTCAAGCCTGTAATTCCAAAACCTGAAGCTTTTTGAGGCAAAGGGTTTATTAAAATTAAATCGTTAGGTTGCACATAATAATAGGGAGAGTTCATGGCGTCAATATTTGTTAAGTCTATGTGGTGAACTTTTTGCCCTAAGGGGTATTGTCTAATAATCACCACATTTTTTCTGTCACCTGTTACTGTTATATCACCATTATTTGCGATGGCTTCCATAATACTCACCTCATCTCTGTAAATAATAGTAGAGCCAGGACTACCAATCTCTCCATTAATGGTATAGCGTATTCCTGAGAGTTTTACCGTGACAAAAATATTAGCTTCTTCTTTAAAAAAATCTTTTAGCAAACGTTCTTCAATTTTCTCTCTTACTTCTTCTACGGTATAGCCTAACACCTGCATTTCGCCAAAACTAGGCACTCGTATATTTCCGTGAAGATCTACTACAAACCCTTCATAATAAAGTTTTTCTTCTCCTGTTGCGTTTAAGTCTGAATCATTCACCGGATTAAAAATACTCACTTCATCTTGATCTATTGCTTTTACACGAATACTCAATAAATCGTTTACTTGTAATCGATAGGGTTCTTGTATTTTTCTAACCGTCATTAAGCTATCTGTCGTTTCTCCATTTTCTTGAAGATAGGTAAGCTGTTTGGTAGAAACACAAGAGGTGAAATTGAGTGTTAAGGCAATGAAAAATAACAGGTCGGTATATTTCATATTGGATTTGGTTATTTTAAGCAAATATAGTTTAACCTTTGAAATATTAAAAAATTATCTGAAACTTTTGTTTTTACTAGTGAGTAGTGAATGGTAGATTGGGATGAAAAAATATTTATTTTAGGTAGTATTTCATAAACTGTGTAAGTTATTTTTCCAACTTACACAGTTTTTATGATAGTGTCTTTTTGTGTCCCCCTTTTTATAGGAACCCCAAATTTAAGCAGTTCTATTTAAGGGAAGTTTACACTTACATTGCAATAAATTTTTACTTTTTAGCTTCAACTTTCCCTTCCCAAACTTGTAAAGACTTAGTATTCATAGCTACATAATCATCATTTCCTGCTTCAGTTGCTAATTCTAATGAAGTTTTAGCTGCCTTAATAGCACCCTTTTTATCATCAGATTTCGCATAAATCAATGACTGTTGTCTGTAGTACCAGAAAGCAGGTTCTTTTCTCATTTCAATAGCTTTATCTATCCAAGATTTAGCTTTACTAATATCTTTATTTGTATTTAAGTAATACACCGCTGCAGTATAATAATCTCCAGCACCTGGTCCACCCATTACACTTTCGATACTTGCAGAAACTGATGCATCTGTGTTAAACGAAATAGGGATATTAACATATACTTTTTCCCACATAAAACTTAGGTTGGCAGAATCGTTTGTAATATCATCAAAAGACATTGTAAACGTTTCAATATTTACAGGCATAGGATAAATTTGTGCCTTCACAGTAGCAACTACTTTAGCATCGTCCCATTCTTGTGGTGTTCCCCAGTTACTAGCATCGTTATAAAAATATATTTCCCAAGATTGAGCACTTGGTTTTGTATAGATTGCATACGTCCCTGCTTTTAATTCTTTCCCGCCAATAGTAACCATATCACTAAAAGTTATCTTAGTATTTGCGTTGGCTCCTGTACGCCATACTTTATCATAAGGCACTAAACCTCCAAAGATTACTCTTCCTTTCATAGAAGGTCTAGAATATTCTAATGTGATGTCTGTAAGGCCAACTGTTTGAGAAATAGATTGAGAAGTACTTGCCTGAGGGGTTTTGATTTGTGCATTGGTAGTGATGGTAAGCATCAACACAAATGTTAAAAGAATCAATTTTTTCATAAGATTAGTTTTAAATTAGTTTTTACTTATTACAAATTTAGTTTAAATAGTTTATAAAAACATAATCTAAAAAAATGTATTCTACTACTTTTGCAAACAAGGAAAAACATTTACACCGTCAATACTATTATGGCAACCACAAAAAAACTATCTTTTCTAGATCATTATTTAACAATTTGGATTTTTACAGCTATGGCATTGGGTGTTGGAGTAGGATATTTTATTCCATCAATTCCTGAAATTATTAATTCATATAGTAGTGGCACTACCAATATTCCTATTGCAATCGGATTAATTTTAATGATGTATCCTCCTCTTGCAAAAGTGAATTATTCCTTATTGCCAAAAGTTTTTAAGAATGTAAAGATTCTTTCCATCTCCTTGTTTCTGAATTGGATTATCGGCCCCATAGTAATGTTTGTATTGGCCATTACTTTTTTAAGGGAGTATCCTGAATATATGGTGGGATTAATATTAATAGGTCTTGCGCGCTGTATTGCGATGGTGTTGGTTTGGAATGACCTTGCAGATGGAAGTAAAGAATACGGTGCAGGATTGGTGGCTTTAAACAGTGTGTTTCAGATTTTTGCTTATAGCTTCTACGCTTGGTTGTTTATTACGGTGCTTCCTCCTTACTTTGGATTTGAAGGTGCCATTGTTGATATTTCGATTGTTACTATTGCAGAAAGTGTTGCTATTTATTTAGGGATTCCTTTTGCGATGGGATTTTTAAGTCGGTTGGTTTTAGTAAAACTAAAAGGAGAAGATTGGTATACCCATACATTTATTCCGAAGATATCTCCCATTACATTGATTGCCCTATTATTTACCATTGTCGTGATGTTTTCATTAAAAGGAGAATTAATAGTTGAAATCCCAATGGATGTATTGATTATTGCGGTTCCTTTATTAATCTATTTCGCCTTGATGTTCTTCATTAGTTTTTTTATTAGTAAATCTATGGGAGCTGAATACGATAAAAATATATCCATAGCCTTTACTGCTACAGGAAACAATTTTGAGCTGGCTATTGCTGTAGCAATAGCTGTATTTGGATTGAATTCTGGGCAAGCATTTGCTGGAGTAATTGGACCTTTGGTTGAAGTTCCTGCTTTAATCTTATTGGTTAGAATCGCTTTTTGGCTGAAGAAAAAGTATTATTAAAAAATAGTATTTAAACCTTATACGTAAATTTAACAATAAGTAATTTATTTGTAGGATTAATCTCTGTTATTTTCTTTTTATCGAATTTGTTTGTTTATTAATCGATGTTTATATTCTTTTACGCGGTGTTCCCAAAACATATACTTATGGAATCTGATAGAAACAAATACACTAACAGCGAAATAACGGTTACTTACACTCCCGAAAAATGCATTCACGCAGAAAAATGCGCACAGGGGCTTTCTGAAGTGTTTAGAACTTCTGTTCTACCTTGGATTAATTTAGAAGGTGCAGAAACCAAAAAAATAATTAAGCAAATAAAAAAGTGTCCTTCTGGAGCTTTAAACTATTGTCACAATCAAGTAAAAGTTTCAGCTTAAAAAATAAATTACTGAAATAAACAATTTTTATCAAATTGCAGTGTTTAAAAAATAAACTTCTACCTTTATCAAATGATAAAAAACAGCGTCCTATTAATTTTATTATTTATTTCTTCTTTAGCTAGTGTTGCTCAAGAAAATAATCTAGAGAATCAGTTTAATGATGTATTCAAAAAATCTAATAATTATCAAGAATATAAGGTAGTTAAGAAGGTTGCATTATATAGCCTTAAACAAAACGTATTAGACACAATAACTCTTTTAGAAAAAAACATGGTGGTTTCTTCTGTAGAAATTGAAGAACAAAAAGAAACGATTGCCAGTCTTAATAAAGAACTAGAAGCGACTAAAAAGGATTTAGCAATTTCAAAAGAAAAAGAAGAGGGTATTGAAGTAGTTGGAGTGATAACTACTAAATCTACATATAACGCTACAGCATTTTCTCTTATAGGGGTTTTGCTCTTAACAATAGGAATCCTATTCTTTAAATTTAAAAACAGTAATAGTGTAACAAAATCTACTAAAACTAAATTATCTGATACCGAAGAGGAATTAGAAACCTTTAGACATAAAACTATTGAAAAGGAACAACAACTTAGAAGAAAACTTCAAGACGAAATTAATAAAAATAAAGATAGCTAATTAGCAATTTTCCAAACGAGTAATCTTTGCACCAATAGCTCTTAATCGTTCATCAATATTTTCATAACCACGATCTATTTGTTCTATATTATGAATGGTACTAGTACCTTCAGCAGATAAAGCAGCAATTAATAATGATATTCCTGCACGTATGTCTGGAGAAACCATGGTAGTTGCTTTCAATGGACTATTAAAATCATCTCCAATTACAGTTGCACGGTGTGGGTCGCATAAAATAATCTTAGCGCCCATATCTATAAGTTTATCTACAAAGAATAACCTGCTTTCAAACATTTTTTGGTGTATCAACAGCGAACCTTTTGCTTGTGTAGCTATTACTAAAACAATACTTAATAAATCTGGTGTAAATCCTGGCCAAGTAGCATCTGATACCGTTAAAATAGAACCGTCAATATATCCTTGAATTTCATACCCATCTTGTGCTGGAATGTAAATATCATCTCCTCGTTTTTCGAGTGTAATCCCTAATTTTCTAAACGTATCTGGAATTAAACCTAAATTCTCCCAACTCACATCTTTTATGGTGATTTCACTTCGAGTCATCGCAGCCAATCCTATCCAACTACCAATTTCAATCATATCTGGTAGTATTGTATGTGTACATCCACCAAGACTATCAACACCTTCAATGGTAAGCAAGTTTGATCCTACTCCGCTAATCTTAGCGCCCATAGAGTTCAACATTTTACAAAGCTGTTGCAAATAGGGTTCACACGCTGCATTATAAATAGTCGTTTCACCTTTAGCCAAAGCTGCAGCCATTACAATATTAGCAGTACCTGTAACCGAAGCTTGATCCAACAACATATAGGTTCCGGTAAGACCGTTTGGAGCTTCAACTCCATAAAAACTTTCTTCCTTGTTATACCTAAAGGTTGCTCCTAATTTAATAAAGCCTTCAAAGTGAGTATCTAATCTTCTTCTTCCAATTTTATCGCCTCCAGGACGAGGAATATACCCTTTCCCGAAACGACTTAATAATGGTCCCACAATCATGATAGATCCTCTAATTGAGCTTCCTTCGTTTTTAAATTTTTCAGATTCTAGATACTCTAAATCAAGTTCATCTGCTTTAAACGAATAACTTCCTTTACTAAGTTTAGTTACTTTAACACCTAAATTTCCGAGTATTTCAATTAGTTTGTTTACATCTCTAATATCGGGAATGTTATTAATAATCACTTCTTCTGAAGTCATTAAAACAGCACATAAAATCTGCAACGCTTCATTTTTTGCTCCCTGAGGTCTTATTTCTCCTTGTAGTTGGTGTCCTCCTTCAATTTTAAAAGTTCCCATAGATGTAGTAGAATTTGTGTGGGTTAGACTAAAAAATAACTTTTGAATCTACTATAACAATCTATTATAGTCATTCAAAATAATAACTAAAATATAAAATCAATATTGTATGAAAAATATTTTAATAGCGCTTTTTGGGGCGATTTTTATTAGTACTGTAATTTTTTTTGTAGGTTTTCTTGCTACCGTAACTCTTTTTGTTTTTTAAAATGGTCATGGTATCCAACAATTTTTCGTCAGATTCTTTTAAATTTAATTTTCCTTCTGAAAGTTCAAAAAGATGATTAAAAATCACATCATCTTCCACGGTATCTTTATTCCAATTTAAAAAACATTTTTTCATATGGTTGGCAATCGTCAACACCAACCCTTCTTTCATCTCACCATCTTCCCAACTATTAGCAACATCAACCATTCGTTTAATATTGTTTCCATAGAAACGATATTTAGGGAAGTTTTGAGGGTACTCTAATGATGGAGGATGTGCCTGTAACTCTTCTCTTAAAGGAATTGTATACGGAGAATCTACATCTAATTTAAAGTCTGAAATAATAAATAATTGATCCCAAAGTTTGTGTTGAAAATCTAGAACATCGCGTAAATGTGGGTTTAAATTTCCCATTACCGCAATAATACTTTTAGCAACTTTATTACGTTCTTCTTTGTCATCGATGGAAATTGCATGGTCCACCATTTTTTGAATATGTCTCCCATATTCAGGAATTATGAGCTTAGGACGCTCTGAGTTGTATTCAATTTCGTATATCAAAATAATATGGATAATGTTGTGGTCTTACTAATTTAGCCAGCAACGTGTTATTTTTTTCTGAAGTAATTTTCTTAATAGAGGTGCAAAATACTAATTTTATAAAGAAATAACTCCCTCGACTTTAGAAACTTCAATATATTTTTGAATTACAGCCTCCGGAGAGTCTAATATTACTTTTATAGAGAGACTTGTATAGGTTCCTTTTGAAGAATCTCGAGTACTAATTTCTGCATTTGTTCCGTCAAAAACAGATTCTATTTCTGTAATTTTTTTATTACTTGCAGGTACAATAAACTTATATAAATAAAGGGATGGCCAACTAGTATCTCCTTCAAGTTGGGTTTTTAACCTGTCGTAAAATTCTGCTGTTTTTTTATCTAAACTCATCTGCATTAATTAATTGTTCACAAAGATAGGCTATCAATATTTATTTACGTTCTTTGTAGAATAACTTTTACGTATGCCTAAAAAAATTGTGATTACTGGAGGTCCAGGCTCCGGAAAAACCTCTTTAGTTTCTTACCTCTTAAATAAGGGGCATCAATGCATGCCTGAGATTTCGAGAGAGGTAATTCTTGAAGCACAAAAACAAGGAATTGAACAGCTGTTTTTAGAAGATCCTATTCTATTTAGTCAGAAATTATTGGAAGGCAGGTTAGCTCAATTTAACGATACTCACCATCTAGAAAAAACATTTTTATTTTTTGACCGAGGCTTGCCAGACATCACTGCATATATGGATTTTACAAAAACTAAGTACCCCTCTCATTTTACAGATACATGTCAAAATAGCAGGTATGATCTTGTTTTTTTATTACCTCCGTGGAAAGAAATATACAAACAAGACAACGAACGTTACGAGACTTATGAGGAAGCGCTAGAAATCCATGACTTTCTATTAAACGGCTATGAAAAATACGGATATAAAGTAATTGAAATTCCCCATGGAAGTTTAAAAGAAAGAAAAGAATTTATCTTTAATACCATAAAATAGTTGTCTTGAAACATCCCGTTCAAATTCTTGAAAAATATTGGGGATTTTCTCAATTTCTTCCTATGCAGGAAGAGATTATTACTTCTGTCTTAAACGCTAAAGATAGTGTGGCTTTACTTCCTACAGGCGGTGGAAAATCGGTTTGTTTTCAGATTCCTGCTTTGGCTCAAGATGGAATTTGTGTTGTTATATCTCCATTGGTTGCCTTGATGAACGATCAAGTTAATTCATTAAAGAAAAAAGGCATAAAAGCCTTAGCGATTACTGGCGGAATTAAACCTCAAGAACTAAATATACTCTTAGATAATGCAATTTATGGTAATTATAAATTTCTCTATCTCTCTCCCGAAAGACTAAAACAAGAATTAGTACAAAACGCCATAAGGCAAATGAGTATTAATCTTTTTGCAATAGATGAAGCGCATTGTATTTCGCAATGGGGAAACGATTTTAGACCTGCTTATAAAAACATAAAAGTATTGAGGAGTCTGCACCCTTTAGTTCCTTTTATTGCACTAACAGCTACGGCAACACCTGAAGTTTTAGAGGATGTTATTATGCAGTTACAATTAGAAAAACCTGCCGTATTTAAAAGCTCATTTGTTCGTGAAAATCTTTCCTATCAGGTAATCAAGGAAGATGATAAATTGTATCGAATAGAGCAATTATTGAAAAATAATTCAGAATCTGCAATAGTCTATGTTAGAAGCAGAAAACATGCGGTTGAGGTAAGCAATCAATTAAATAGCCTAGGAATATCCAGCAACTATTTTCACGGCGGAATTACTTCTAAAGAAAAACAACTTCGACTAGAAGAATGGATGCAAGGAAAAAAAGAAGTGATGGTTGCTACCAATGCTTTTGGAATGGGAATAGACCATCCAAAAGTCCGATTTGTATTTCATATTCAACTACCCGAAAGTTTAGAAAGTTATTTTCAGGAAGCTGGACGTGCAGGAAGAGACAGAAATTACTCTAGCGCTATCATACTATATAATGACTATGATAAACTCATGGTAAAAAAACAGTTTATTGATTCTCGTCCAAACACGAAGCAATTAAAAGTTTTATATCGCACGTTGAGTAATTATTTTCAGATTTCTTATGGAGAAGGAGAGTTTATCAATCATAGCTTTAGTTTTACAGAATTTTGCAAAATCTACGATCTAAATTACCTTCTTACGTATAATGGATTAACAGCTTTAGACAGATTGGGAGTAATACAGCTCTCGAAGCAATTTGGAAGAAAAACAATTTTAAAATTCTTATTGTCTTCAGATAAAATTATTCAGTACTTCACACAAGATATTTCTATTTCAATTATAGGAAAAACGATTCTTAGATTATACGGCGGTATTTTCGATTCACCTACAGGAATCAATTTAGAATTAATTTCTTCAAAAACAGGGCAGAATACTGAAGTTATTATTGCTGCTTTAAAAAAAATGGAACGAGATTCTGTAGTCGATTTAAAGTTACATCATACAGATTCTTCTATTACATTTATAGTTCCTAGAGAAGATGATAAAACCATCAATATAATTTCAAAAGAATTAGAATCTTTAAATCAGAAGAAAACAGACGAAGTAAAAGCAGTTTTAAATTATATTGAAAATATTAAAGAATGTAAAAGCCTTCAGTTAGTACGTTATTTTGGAGAAACTAATGCTCAACCTTGTGGCATCTGTTCGGTTTGCGCCTCACAACAATCAACACCAAGTAAAAAGGAAACGATTCTTATTTCAGAAAAAATTAAATTATTATTAGAAGAATCTGAAATGACTTCTCGAGAGATTTCAGAAAAACTTACTTTTGCTGAAGCTAAAATAATTGTAGTTTTAAGATTGATGCAAGATGCTAGTAAAATAAATATCAACACTAAAAATCAATATTATCTAAACTAATGAGAGATTTACGAATTGTTTTTATGGGCACGCCTGGGTTTGCAGTGGGAGTTTTACAAAAATTAGTAGAAGAGAAAAAAAACATTGTTGGTGTTATTACTTCACCAGACCGCCCTGCAGGTAGAGGGAGAAAAGTAAAAGAGTCTGACGTAAAACAATATGCAACATCACAAAATCTACCTGTTTTACAACCTACTAATTTAAAAGATCTTGATTTTTTAGAAGAGCTAAAATCATTACAAGCCAATTTGCACATTGTGGTTGCTTTTAGAATGTTACCTAAAGTAGTTTGGAATATGCCCGCATTTGGGACTTTTAACTTACACGCCTCACTCCTGCCTCAATATAGAGGAGCTGCACCCATTAATTGGGCAATTATCAATGAGGAAACAAAAACAGGAGTCACCACTTTTTTTATAGACGATAAAATTGATACTGGTGCTATTATAGTAAGGAAAGAGATTTCACTTACTAAAAGAGAAACAGTAGGTTCCTTACACAATACCTTAATGAGCTTAGGAGCTGACTTAGTTATAGAAACTATAAGCTTAATTGAAAATGGCAAAGCAACACCAACCGAACAAACAGAAACAAACAATTTAAGAAACGCTCCAAAACTCACCAAAGAGAATACAAAAATTGATTGGAGTTTATCTGGTAAAAAAATTGATGCATTTATTAGAGGGCTGAATCCTTACCCTGCAGCTTGGTCTCTCCTATATAATAACGAGGAAGAATTAAAAGTGAAAATTTACAATGCTCTTTTTGAAACTGAAGAACATACATTAGAAATAGGGAAAATAATAACTACCAAAAAAGAAATGAAGATAGCTGTATATAGTGGCTACCTTATTATAGAAGAAATGCAAATTCCTGGAAAGCGAAAAATGGACATAAAATCGCTTTTAAATGGATATTCTTTTAGTGAAAATTCAAAAATGATGTAAAGCCTTACTATTGCTGAATTCATTAAAATCATCAAAAAATCAACCTGCTTTATTAACAATGCACCCAAGTTATTAACAAAAAACGTGATTTAGCCTACTATTACTTGCGTGAACCGATATTCCTGTTAAATTTGTAGAACAATTAATATAAAATCGAAGTTTAACCAACATTTTTAATTTTAAAATTTATGAACAAATCAGATTTAATCGACGCAATGGCAGAACATGCTGGAATCACTAAAGCATCTGCAAAAAAAGCATTAGAATGTATGCTAATTGAAATTGAAGGATCTCTTCAAAAAGGAAACA
>JAUVAS010000010.1 GCA_030591585.1 Flavobacterium sp.
ATGGATATCATGACACTTGGAATATCATTGGGATTTCTATTGGTGACCCTACGGCAAAAATTTATATATTTGACCGCTATGGAAAGTTATTAAAACAGATCAGTCCATTGGGAGCGGGATGGGATGGGACCTATAATGGCAATCCATTACCATCGAGTGATTATTGGTTTAAAGTTGAGTATAAAGAAAACAATACACAAAAAGAATTTAAAGGGCATTTTACCCTGAAAAGATAGAAAAAAAAGAGGATGATTAATCATCCTCTTTTTTTATTACCAACTATGTCCTTTAAGTTGTAAGGCTGCTTTTAAAATATCTTTTTGGCTAATCTGACCTATTAGTTTTCCTTCTTCAATAATAGGAAACCTACGTCGTTTCGATGTTAAGAATTTTTCAGCAGCATCAAAAATATTCATATCGCCATTAATGGTTTCAACATTTTTTATCATGTGTTCTTCCACATTAATATTTTCCATAGGTTGATTGTAATAACGGCTTTCACTAATTTGTTTGATACAATCCCCTTCCGAAATTATACCCACTAATTCTTGTGATTCATTTACCACAGGTCCTCCAGAAATATTATGTTTTATTAATAAATCCATTACCTCTAATACCGATTGTTTCGGACTAAAAACAATTAGATTTCGTGTCATATAATCGGAAACACTAATCTGTTCCGAAGTGCTTTTTTCGGGCTTTGCCCTTTTCCCCATAAAATTTTTAATTCCCATAATTCTAACTATTTAACTTCCTCTAAGGTAGACAAAAAACAGTATCTACCTTTCATTTTTATAAACAATGCCTTACAATTTAATTTTAAATAGTACTTTTAAGTCTCAAAATTCAAACTATGAAACGTTTTCAGTCCCCTTTATCTTTGCTACTAATCATTGGATTAGTGTATTTTAGTTTTTACAGTTTAATGCCTCAAAGTGGAGCGCCATCTACTATTTCTGAAACCGAATTTTCTTCAGAAAGAGCCTTAATTCCTTTAAAAGAAATTACCAAAGCACCCCATTATATCGGCACAAAAGAACACGAACGTGTGCGAGAATATATACTAGAACAACTTCAGAATTTAGGAATAGAAACACAAGTACAAGAAGGGTTTGTTATGAACCCGAAATGGAAAAGCCTTGATAAGCCTAAAAACATTATAGCAAGAGTTAAAGGAACAGGTAACGGAAAAGCTTTGTTGTTATTATCACATTACGACAGTGCTTTAACGCCTTCGTTTGGAGCTAGTGATGCAGGAAGTGGAGTGGTTACAATTTTGGAAAGTGTTAGGGCTTATTTAGCAAGTGGAAAAACTCCAAAAAATGATATCATTATTTTAATTACCGATGCTGAAGAAGTAGGGTTAGATGGAGCACGCTTATTTGTAACCCAGCATCCTTGGGCAAAAGAGATTGGATTAGCGCTAAATTTTGAATCAAGAGGTAGTGGAGGGCCAAGTAATATGATTGTAGAAACCAATGGAGGAAACAAAAATTTAATTAAAGCATTTATAGAAGCCAATGTAAAATATCCTGCTGCATCTTCATTAATGTATAGTATTTATAAAATGCTGCCTAATGATACGGATTCTACCATTTTTAGAGAAGAAGGAGATATTGATGGATATTTCTTTGCTTTTATAGATGATCATTTTGACTACCATACAGCAAACGATACGTTTGAAAACCTAGATAGAAATACATTACAACACCAAGGAGAATACTTGTTGCCGCTGATTCATTATTTTGCCGATGCGAATTTATCTACACTTAAATCTACGGAGGATTATGTGTATATAAACGTACCCATTTTAAAAATGATAAGTTACCCTTTTTCTTGGGTAACGCCTATGGTAATTATTGCTGTTGTTTTGTTTATAGTGCTTATTTTCTTCGGAATATATAAAAGAAAATTTTCAGGAAAATCTATACTAAAAGGATTTGTTCCTTTTTTATTATCACTAATTGTTTGTGGATTGTTCGGGTTTTATGCTTGGAAATTAATCATGGTAATGTACCCTCAGTATACTGAAATACAGCACGGATTCACGTATAATGGTCATACTTATATTTCGTTTTTTGTAGTGTTATCTCTAGGTATTATCTTCGGAATTTACAGCAGATTTTCAAAAAACAACAATGTTGCTAGTTTGTTTGTTGCGCCTCTTTTCTTTTGGATACTCATCAATATCTTGGTTGCTATTTATCTAAAAGGAGCTGCTTTTTTTATTCTTCCGGTATTCTTAGGGTTATTATCTTTATGGGTTTTAATAAGACAGGAACGGCCTAATTTATTGCTAATGACGTTAATTGGAGCGTTAGCAATATTCTTATTTGCCCCACATATTCAGTTTTTCCCAGTAGGCTTAGGATTAAAAATGTTGGTAGGAAGCACCCTTTTTACAGCATTACTTTTTGGCTTGTTATTGCCGGTTTTTGGATTTTATAAAATGAAGAGAGTTCTTTCCATACTATTCTATTTACTAGCTATTGTATTTTTTATAAAAGCACATTTGGCAAGTGATTTTACTTCGGAAAGACAAAAACCAAACAGTTTGGTCTATTATCAAGATGCCGATACCGGTGATGCTTATTGGGCAACTTACGATAAGATGTTGGATGATTGGACGAAAGGTTATTTAGGAGAGAATCCTGAAGAAGCATCTAAATACATAGAAAATGCTTCAGGAAGTAAATACAGCAAAGGATATACTTATGCTATGGAAGCCCCTAAAAAAGAAATTCCATTATTTGAAGCTGTGTTAAAAAGAGATACGGTTATTAACGGAGATAAAAATGTGACTTTCACCATCATTCCGAAGCGACATGTGAATCAGATTAGTTTGTACGCAGAAGAGGGAACTGCTTTTAAAACACTTTCATTTAATGGACAAAGGTTGCCATTAAATAATAACGAGCAAGATGCTTCCCAGAAAATAAAGAGCAAAGAATTGGTGCGGTATTATGTTTCAGATAATGATAGTTTAGAGGTTTCGTATACAATTAGAAAAGATTACCCTGTAACTTTTACGGTGATGGAATACTCGTATGATTTATTAACTCATCCACAATTTAGTATTCATAAAAGACCTGATAATATGATGCCCAAACCTTTTGTGGTTACAGATGCGGTAGTTATTAAGAAAGCTATTTATATTGATTCGTTAAAAAAGAAAGTAAAAGAGATAGGCTTACCAATGGACGGTCTTTAATTTTTATAAAAGTAGCCTATTGTTTACTATTTATTTTATCCTGAAGTTCCACGTTATAAACAGAATCTAAAAACTTTTTTTGTTTTCCAACTCTTGTTTTTCGTTTTCGATTCGTTGAAAGTCGATAGCATCTTTCTGAAATTTTTCATTGATTTGAACAATTAAATTCTTTACAGAAAGATTCATCTCGTTTAAATTGTACTGAATTTGTATAGAATCTATTTTGGTTCTAGTTACTTCTTGCTCTAATAACTGAGCTCTTGTTTTAACCACAATAACCCTTGAGATAATAGCTCGTGTGTTTAACGTGTCGGGAGGAGTCTTGATTAAGGAATCAATATGCGAGACCAACTGACTCGCTTTAATTTGCAATGCTTCGATATTGTTTCCGTTAATTGATTTTGCTTCAATGTCAAAATCTTCATAAGCGCCCCAATGAGAAACTTCTAATTTGGCTTCAGAAGTAAGTTCTGGAAATACAAAATGGGTATTCCCGTACAAACTAGATGTGATTTTTTGAGTGGATAATTGGGTTTTGCTTTCTTTTGAATAATTTTTACAAGAAGTTATAGAAAAACTTACAAGCAGTACTAATAAAATAAAAATAGTTGAATATCTCATTGCTAGAAAAACTATGAAGCACAAATATAAGGGTTCTTACCTCAATTGAAAATTAATTTTCCTGAAAGATAAGGCGTAAATATGCGTATCTTTAACCTTCTAAAAAAGAAAAGGTACATGAAAAAAAGAATACTTATTATTGGAGCTTCAGGACAGATTGGAACAGAACTTACCGCTCGTTTAAGAACTCAATTCGGAAGTCATAAAGTTATTGCAACAGATATAAGAGAAGGAGACAGTGAGCTTTTAGAAGGTGGCCCTTTTGAGATTTTAGATGCCATGGATTATAAATCGCTGGAAAATATTATTATAAGGCACGAAATAACAGATGTGTATTTATTGGCAGCAATGCTTTCTGCAACTGCAGAAAAGTTTCCAATGAGGGCGTGGAATTTAAATATGAATTCTTTATTTAATGTATTAAATCTTGCTAAAGAAAAAAAGATTAAAAAGGTATTTTGGCCTTCAAGTATTGCTGTTTTTGGCCCAACAACTCCAAGAACCAATACACCACAAAAAACAATCATGGAACCATCTACTGTTTATGGCATTAGTAAACAAGCAGGTGAACGTTGGTGTGAATATTATTTTAATAAATACGGAGTAGATGTAAGAAGTATTCGGTATCCAGGATTGATAAGTTATAAAACTTTGCCAGGAGGAGGCACCACAGATTATGCGGTAGATATTTATCACAAAGCTTTAAAACATAATGAGTATCGTTGTTTTTTAAGTGCTAGTACTACTTTGCCAATGATGTTTATAGATGATGCTATTAAAGCAACACTCAGTTTAATGGAAGCACCTGCAAAAGATATTACCATACGTAGTTCTTATAACCTTGCAGGATTGAGTTTTAATCCTACTGAAATTGCTGAAAGTATAAAAAAGCATATTCCAGATTTTACAATTTCTTATGATCCAGATTTTAGGCAAGAAATTGCAGATTCTTGGCCGCAAAGTATTGATGATAGTAAAGCTCAAGAAGATTGGGGTTGGGAGAATTCTATTTCATTAGAGGAAATGACTGGTATTATGTTGGGTAATTTGAAGTAAGCTTAGAGTTTAGAGGGTATATAGGATTTTCCCTTTTCGGAAGAACTCAATATTGGATTAGAAAATAAGTAACATGAATAAAAACCTATCTTTTTTTATCATATTCTTTTTTGTGTTTTTAGCACAACCATTAATAGCACAAAATAAAAAACCAAAAGTAGCTGTAGTTTTAAGTGGTGGTGGCGCAAAAGGAATCGCTCATATTCCACTTTTGCAAACATTAGATTCTTTAGGTATTATCCCAGATTTAATTATTGGGACTAGTATGGGTAGTGTAGTGGGGGGTTTTTATGCCATGGGCTATTCTGGAGATAGCATTGCGACCATTACAAAAACTGTAAATTGGGATGAACTTTTAGGAGGAAAAACTTCTTTAAATGATGTAAGTATAGAGGAGAAAAGTGAATTTGGAAAATATTTAATAGATCTTGATTTAATTAATGGAAAACCTAAAACAACTTCTTCATTACTAAATGACCAATATCTTAGAGAATTTTTATCTATATATACCTATCCTGTTTATAATGTTCATGATTTTGATAGCTTACCAATACCTTATAGAGCTATGACAACAGATATTGTAAATGGCAAAGAAATACTTTTGGATGAAGGTAGCTTAAGTATGGCAATGCGAGCTAGTATGTCTGTCCCTAGTGTTTTTAAACCAGTTTCCTATAAAGATGTTTTATTAGTGGATGGAGGAATTCTTAATAATTTTCCGGTAGATGTTGCTAAACACATGGGAGCAGATATTATTATTGGAAGTGATGTTGGTGGAGGTATGAAACCTAAAGAAGAATTAGGAGGAATTACACGCATTTTAATTCAAACAGCAATGTTAACCAGTAATATTAAAAACCCTGCAAATAGAGAGCTTTGTGATATTTTAATAGATCACCTTCCAAATTTAACATACTCTACTGGAGATTTTGGGAAAAGCAACGAAATCTATGAAGAAGGTAAAATAGGAACTTTACTAAAAATGGATGAATTGGTTGCATTGGCTGAAAAGCTTAAAAATTACCAACAAAAAGAGCCAAAACTACCATTAATTAATAAAGAATTTATTTTAGATACAATTGTATTTAAAGGCATTAGTAAAGAACATTTAGATCTTGTTAAATCAAGAGCAGATATTCACCCTCATAAAAGCTATCATATTAAAGATTTAATTGATGGTGCTAATAGAGCAATGGGGACAACTCTTTTTAATCAAATTATAGCAAAACCGATTAAAGAAAATGATAAATTAGGAATAGAATTAACAGGCTACGAAAAGTCCAAACATCAAGTAAAAGCATCTCTTCATTTTGATACGTATAGGAGTATAGGATTAATATTGAATTATACTGGGCGAAATATTATTGGAAAATCTTCTAGGCTACTAATTACAGCAGATATTGCTGTCCAACCTAGATTTAGAATTCAATATCAAAAACATTTAGGTCTAAAAAAATCTTGGTGGTGGCGATCTGAAACACTTGGTGAGTATTTAGAGCAAAAAATATTTATAAATGGAGAATTTGCCGACGAAATGGATTTTCGGTATTTTCAATTTGATAACCAGATAAATAAAAACATAAATTCACTTACTAGCTATGTGGGACTTAGTTTTGAATATGAAAACACGTATATAACTCCAAGAATAGATCCAGATATTAATGAGAATATAATATTACTTAAAAAGTATAATTTCAACAATTTTGAAGTAAACGCCCATTATGTATTCAATAACTTGAATACGGTATTCTATGCTGAAAAAGGACTGTTTTTTAAGGCAAAAATTGGAAGGTCTTTAATTCATGATGTTAATGTTGAGTTCTCTGACGAAGATCAAACCAAAATTAAAGGAGCTACTAATGGTTTTACTAAATTGAGTTTAGAATTTGAAAAGAGAGCTCCTATTAATAAGAAAATTACAGGGATACTTTTAGCAACGACTGGATTTATTTTTGAAGATAATTTAAAATCAAATGATGTTTCTTTTTCAGAATATGGGTTTGCTGCAAAATATTTTTTAGGAGGAAATTTATTGCATCCTAGAGGAGGTAGCCATACTTTTCCTGGTTTGCATGAAGACGAATTAATAGTGAATCAATTTATGAAAGTAAACTTAGGCGTACAGTTTAACCCAATTAATAATATCTATTTAACGCCACATTTTAATTATGCTTCGGTAGGCTTTGAGGATTTTGATGAATATATAAAAGATGTCTTTTCTCCAAAGGGTAGTTGGTCCGAACAGTTTGAAACTAGCAGTTTGTTTTCTTTAGGAACAACCTTTTCTTATCATTCTTATTTAGGTCCTGTAAACTTTGATGTTTCTTGGGTAAATGACATTAATAAAGTGAGAGTGTTTTTTAGTATTGGATTACAGTTAAACGTGTCTAATTAGTTAGCATGTGGGCAATAAAGTAGCCTCGACAAGAATCGAACTTGCATCTAAAGTTTAGGAAACTTCCATTCTATCCATTGAACTACGAGGCCTAATGCAAAGAATTAAAATAAGACTATTTTATAAAATCAAAAAGCCCTTATTATTAATAACAAGGGCTTTTTGTAATTAGTAATGTTTTAATTAATTTTCTACGATAATAAATTCTGATCGTCTATTTTTAGCGTATTGTTTTTCGGTACAATTATCTCCACATTTTTCTAAAGGGTTGCTTTTCCCAAACCCTTCACCGCTTATTCTACTTTTATCAATCCCTTTTGAAATAACGTATTGTACGGTAGATTGTGCACGTTTGTTAGAAAGAGTCATATTATACTCGTTAGATCCTCTGTTATCTGTATGACTTTCAACTTTTATTTCCATGTCTGGATATTTGTTCATAATAGTCACTAATTTATCTAACTCAAAAGCCGCTTGCGATTTAATGTTGTGTTTATCATAATCAAATAAAATTGAATTTAGCACAATTTTGTTATCTGCAATAATTTCCTCAATAGGACGTAATAAAATACGTGTACTTATCTTTTTATCCTTTGTGGTAGTTAATGTTACACCATTGCTTTCAAATCCTTCCATGAAACCTAATATTTCGTGTTCTTTTTCACATTCGAGAACAAATGATACAATACCATCACTATCTGTAGTTTTAGTTGACAGTTTGTTTTCTTGAGCATCATAAATATCTACACGAGCTCCAGAAAGAGGTTTGTTAGTGTATTCATTTAAAATTTGAACAACTACATCTACATCACATAAGGGAACTAATTGTTTTACAGCATAAATATCATCACTTCCAACGCCTCCTTTTCTGTTTGAAGAAACATATCCTTCTTCTGTTGCAGGATTAAATTTAAAAGCGAAATCATCGCTAGAACTGTTTACATCTGCCCCAATATTTTTAGCTTCACCAAAACCACTACCATTGGCTTCTGCGTAGAAAACATCTAATCCACCAAGTCCCATTAGACCATCACTTGAAAAATAAAGAGTTCCGTTAGCATCTACATAAGGAAAAACTTCTTTACCTTCAGTATTAATATTATCGCTTAACCTTTCGTGTTTTCCTAGGCTTCCATCTTTATTAACAGCTACTTTATAAATATCAGACATTCCTTTTCCACCAGGCATATCGCTAACAAAATATAAAGTATTACCATCTGGACTAAGAGCAGGGTGACCTGTAGAAAATTCACTGCTGTTAAAAGGAGCAGATTTTACACCTTTCCATTGACCATCAATCAACTCTGCATAGTACAAGTTAATTTGGTTGATGCCATCTTCACTTTTTTCGTATTTTCCTTTTAAGTAATCATTGCTATCAAAGTACATACGTTTACCATCTGCTGTAATAGCGACATTACCTTCATGATATTTAGAACTAATATCACCGCCAACAAGTTCTGCATTTTTAATAGTTCCTCCGACATTAGTCGCTTTATAAATATCTAGAAATGGTTGTTCATCCCAGCTATATTTTTTGCGATTAGGATTTCTAGCTGAAGAAAAATAAAATGATTTATCAATAGTTGTTCCTCCAAATTCAGAAAATTTTGTATTGATATCCTTCATGTTTGTAGCCGAAAACTTCTTAGCATTTTCCATATACCTTGGAAGGTAATTTGGATCTTTCATAAAAGCGATTGCTCTAGAATCTTCGGGATTCATTTCAGAAAACTTTTTCATCCAAGTGTTGTAGTCACTGTGCTTTCCGTTTGCTTTTAAAGACTGTGCATAATTATAAACAGTTTCTGCTTTTACTTTTCTGCCCTTAATAACACGTTTGTAATAAGTTTCAGATTTTTTTGTGTCGTTAACGTAGTAATAACAATTTGCTAATTGTTCAAAAACATACCGGCTTCCTTTCCCTTTTTTCAAAAGTTTTTGATATGCTTCAGCAGCATCAGTATAGGCCAATCTTTCATATAATTGATCTGCCTTTTTAGTGTCGCTATTTTGTGCGGTTAAAACACCTGTGCTTACCGCTAGAAGTAGAAATAATATATATATTTTTTTCATTGTAATGTGCTTAAATTAAAAATTAGAAATATCTAGGTGAGCGTAAGGTTCTTTTCTTGAAATATACGTCCCATGTTAAAATAACTTCGTGGGATGCTCCTGCAACTGCCTCTATATCTGAAATAATATGGTCGTAAGCATAACCTATTCGAATGCTTTCTGTTACCTGAAACCCTACCAATCCACTAAATGAATCGTCCAGTCTGTAGGATGCTCCAATTTCGAATTTTTCATAAAATAAAGCATTTAAATTACCGTCATAAGATATAGGTGAATCAAATGCCGATTTCACCATTACTGAAGGTTTAAGTTTTACATTATCAGAAACCTGAAACACATATCCTGCAGTTGCAAAAAAGTGGTTGGTTTCATTTCCAAATTTAATAGCCTCTCCACTTATATCTTCATCTAAGTGTACGGATTTTAAAAAGTTAGGAACGGATAATCCAAGATAAAAATTATCGGAATATAAAAAAGCACCTGCTCCAATATTTGGGTACACATTACTAATATCTTCACCGAAGAAAGGATCGCTTGGATCTTGTAAATCTAAATCTCTTAACCCTACTTCGTGAAAAGAAGCTCCCGCTTTTACTCCCAATGCTAAGTTTAATGTTTTTCCTAGTTGAAGTGTATATGAAAAATCTGCATAGACATTAGTTTCACTAACTGGGCCTAATTCATCTTTTATAACTGAAAGTCCTAGACCAACCTTATCTCCAAAAGGAGAATGTGCTGAGAACGTAAAAGTTACTGGGTTATCTGCGATTCCAGACCATTGGTTTCTATACAATGCAGTAATAGAAAGGCTTTCTTTAATACCTGCATAAGCTGGATTCACCACATTCATATTATACATATATTGTGTATACTGCGGGTCTTGTTGCGCTAAAGCAAAGTCGGCATACAGAATACTAAGCAAGAGTACTAAGAGCGTTGTTTTTTTCATTTTGTTGGTTATTAATTATAAGTAATCGTTTTATTTTAATAAAATTTTGAAGTTAATTTGCATTTCGGTTTAGATATATCCATCCAGTAGGTTGTGAACCATAAACTGAATCTTCACTCAATAAGTCTAACACATAGAAATAAGTTCCTGTTGGTAATTCGTCACCATCATTTGTTTGACCAAACCAGTCATTAACGTAATTGTTTTTTTCATAAACCAATGTGCCATATCTATTAAATATTTGCAGTTTACTAATTCCGGTTCTATCATTTAAAAATTCTAAATCTAACTCATCATTAAGTGAATCTCCATTAGGAGTTATACCTTGTGTAATTGTACAAGATTCAACATCATATAAAGTTACTTCTATAGTGCTTGTTGCAGTACAAAAACCGTCTGAAACAATTACCTCATAGATTTGTGTTCCGAAAGTTCCTTCTTCCAAGATTATTTCAATGCTATTTCCTGTTTCTTCTTCTAATAATTCTGAATTTAAATACCATTCAAAAGTGAAGTTTGTCCCATCAATAACAGCTGTTATGATATGCAGTTCGTTAGGGCAGGTCGAAAAATCTTCACCTAAATCTATAAGGGGTGTTGTGCCTAGAAAAACAAGAATGCTTGCTGATTCTGTACAATCGTTAATAGTAACTTCTACGCTATAAACTCCTTCCTGTGTTACGGTAATTGATTCGGTTGTTTCACCAGTACTCCATAAATAGGTAGCATTTGTACCATCATCTCCTGTAATTATTGGAGTTAAGATGATTGAATCTTCATCGCAGAGAGCGATATCGTCTCCTAAAGTAACCGAAAAAGATTGTATTATAACACTCACTTCATCACTAGCAATACAGCCGTCTCCATTAACATCTACAGCATATAATCCAGATTCTGTAACAGTAAGTGTACTATCTGTCTCTCCTACTATTTCAACTCCATCTTTATACCATATATATGCTAAATCTGTAATTTCTGATTGATTTGAAATTGTTGCATCTAATATAACAGATTCTCCATCGCAAATTATTAAATCTTCACCAAGGTCAAATTCCGGGTTTTTCAAAAATGCTACAATTATTTCGTCTGAAGCGACACAATCTGAACCCTGTGCAAACGTAACATCAATACGGTAGAGTCCATCTGTAGAAACATCTAATGTGCTGTTAGTTTCTCCTACTAACTCAACATCATCCTTATACCATTGGTAAAGAGCATCTGGTGTGTCTCCAGCATCCAAAGTTATTACATCTCCTTCGCAAACAGAGTTTCCATTGTCTGGAATAATATCTATTCCTAAATCTACATTTCCAATATTAAAACTCCCCGCTTCAATAAAAACGGCAGAATCTAATGCGGTATCTGTTTCATCTGCAATCACTAATTTGATGGTATAATTATTCCCTACAATCACATCGCCAATTGCAACTAGCGACACTATTTGTCCATTATAGTCTATAGCAGCTTCATTTTCATCGTTAAATGGCAAGAAGTTATACTTATCAAAATACTCTTCATTTATAGCAGGACAGCCCCCGGGTACTTCTGGGTGTATATTGGTTACTTCAATAGGAATATTTGTTCCTGGAAGAACTGCTAAATTTTGAACCACATTTGTTTCTTGATCTATGAGAATAAAAGCAAAAGCATCTGAGAAAGTACATTCATAAAGTTGATTGTATTCTTCTGAAGCGAAAAGGAAATTGAAACTTATTTGATTAATCAAGGGTATAAAATCAAACTGGATATAAGAGGCATTGTTAGTATTAGTTGCAGTAGTATTAGCCTCTAAGTCAGCATCCCCAGGCCATCCGCCACCCCCATCACTATGGAGGGTTAGGTTGGGCCCTGGAGCATTTAGCACACTTCCTGAAGACAGGATTACTCCTGTTTGATACGGGAAGTCTGATCCATTTGCATCAAAAGCACCAATACCATTAACATCGCCAAAATTTGTCCCTGTACTCTGAGAAAAATTTGATAAATCAACACAGCCACTATTAAATAGAACCTCTTCTACTAATTGCTGAGTAGTTAAGCTATCATCTATGGTTATTTGAGCATAACTTACAACCGAAAATAGCAAGAAAAAAGAAAAAGATAATGTTTTGTTTAATTGCATTTCAAAAATATTTTTTAATTAGCGTCTCGGCTTAAATAGATCCACCCTGTTGGTTGTGAACCATAAACTGAATCTTCACCTAATAAGTCAATCACATAATAATAAGTACCTGTTGGTAGCTCATCCCCATCGTTTGTTTGACCAAACCATTCTTTAATATAGTTATCCTTTTCATATACCAATGTACCGTATCTATTAAATATTTGTACTTTACTAATACCAGTTCTATCATTTAAAAACTCTAAATCTAACTCATCATTTAAGCCAATTGAACCATTTGGAGAAATACCTTGTGTGATGATACAGTTTTCAACATCATATAAAGAAATATCTAATTCATCTGTTCCTGTACAGTCTCCTTTTGTAATAATTACCGTATAGGTTTGCGTATCTGTTACCCCTTCCTCAATAGTAATATTGATACTGCTTTCTGTTTCTTCAGAAATTATATCATTGTTTAATAACCATTGATATGTTACATCCTCTTCATTTGTTGTGGCAGTAATCGTCCATTCTTCACCTATGCATGATTTAAAATCATCTCCAACGGAAACCTCTAAGTCATCTCTACCTGTAATTGTAATTGAATCTTCTGTAAAACAATTATCAGTAGAAGTTACTACAACGCTATACGTGCCACCTTGAATTACAACAAGAGTTGGATTAGATTCGCCAGAAATCACATCACCATTAAAGCTCCAAACATAAGTTGCATCTGCAGGATCCATATTTGAAGGCGAAGCGTCTAAGGTTACAACTTCTTCAAAACAAGTTTCAAGATCTTCACCCAAATCTATAATAGGACTATTGTTAAATAAAATTGTAACTGTACTTGTTATAGTACAATTACCAATAGTTACATCAACACTATAATCCCCTGGGGTTGTTACTATAATTGTTTGAGAAGTCTCACCAGTATTCCAAAGGAAAGTAGCTTCGTTTGGATCTGCATCAATAATTTCGGCAGTGATTGTATAATCATCTACATCACAAAATTCTTGATTTCCTCCTAGATCTACTTCAAAAGCACCTATGAAAGTAATTGTCATTTCATCAGTTTCAGTAACAATATCTCCATTACAATTTGTGTAAATTGCTTGGGCGGTATAAATGGTTGTTTCATTTACTGGGCATACATTAATAGTAGGATCAGTGCCTATTACTTCGTTGGCTTCATTTAACCAAGTAAATTCAACATTACTAGCTCCATTAGGCGTAAACCTCCAAGCTTCATTATTTGCGGACCAGTTTCCAGTATTTCTTCCTGGAGCAACAATACCTTCTGTTCCATTTTGGTTTTGTAATCCAATAACAGCATTACCATCATTCCAGTTAGAACATTGGTCAGACCTGTTTTCTAAATAAATTTCAATAACATTAGTGGTTTCATAAATAACTATTTGAGTTGTCATATCTAGTTGGTTACAACTAAAATAAGGTACATCTGGAAAGTTAACTACCATCGTTCTACATGGCGCATCACCAAATACGGTGTAATTAATTTGTCCAGAACCACCAACCGAAGGATCAATGTCCATATAAGGACCAAAAATGGTTGTTAAAAATAAATTATTATTAGGTATAGATTCGTCAAAAGACCAAGCACAATACCCTCCAGGGTCATTAGAGTTTAGGTCAAAAGTAACTACACCGTTAGAACCAATTAACATTTCAGAATACGTACCTCCATAAAAACAGAAATCAAAAGGAAGTGGAATTGTAGGAGACCATACGTCATCGGTATTTACTGATACCGTAGTTCCTCCTGTTGAAGGGAATGGTGGTGCATAATCAATTGAGGTTACCTCGTAACTAGTAGTTTCTCCTGTTTGAAGAAATGAAGCAGTAATATCTGTACAAGGTTCATTGCAATCTAATTCAATATCTTCTCCGGCATTCACATTAGGACAGCCAGGCCCTTGAGCAAACGAATTAAAGGAAAATAAAAGAAGAATTAATAATGAAAATTGTAAAGAAGAAAAACGTTTTAAAAACCCGTATAAAGCATAGAGGAAGTCTATTTTTTTCATAAAAATGAGGTTGTTGGTTATTTTGCTATAAATGTAATTAAAATAAAACAATCACGGAAATTTATTTTTTTATTTAGTAAGATTTTAATTAATATTTTTTTTAAGCGTAAATTTTACATACACAGGAAAATGATCACTAAATCCACCCAGATACTTTTTACCTATAAATGTCCTAAATGGGTTGCCTTTGTATTTCCCCTTAGATTCTTTCAAATATTGAGGGTCAAAAATTTCAGCTTTTTCAAATCTAAATAAATTACCGTGTTGCTGTAAAAAATTGTTAGATATAATAATTTGATCAAATAAATTCCATCTCCCTTTGTAGTTTAGACTCCCAGAATAATAGGTTAAAAGCATTTCCATAGGGTTATACATGTTTTTTTTAGACAAAATCTTTACACTTTCACTTTTCGGGTCATCATTAAAATCTCCCAAAACAATAATTTTAGCATTTGGATCTTCAGAAATAATACCTTCGATAATTTCATTGTTTTTATTTGCCGCAGCAATTCTTTTGTAAGAGTTGTCATCAACACCAGATCTTCTTGAAGGCCAATGGTTAATTAATAGGTGTACCATTTCATTTTCTAATTTCCCCTTAACATACAGGATATCTCTGGTGTAATCTCTGTTGCCATATTTCCCGTTAATATATAACGGAATGGCTTCACTAGATAAAATGGTAAAATAGCTTTCACGATATAATAATGCAGTATCTATTCCTCTTTCGTCTGGAGAATCAAAATGAACAAAACTATATCCTTTATTTTTCAACTGTTTTGAAGCAACTAAATCTATTAAAACTTCGTTGTTTTCTACTTCAGCAACACCAATAATAACAGGAGGCTTAAGAGTTTCTTTATATCCTATATTTGAAATTACGCTCCCTAATTGTTCTATTTTTTTACAATAACGGTCTTTATTCCAATTTCTTTCTGAATTTTCTGTAAAATCATCATCCAGTATGTTAGGATCATTTTCTGTGTCAAATAAATTTTCAAGATTGTAGAAGCCAATGGTATGATAAGTAATTTTTGAAGTTGATGTATCTGTCATTTATAAATTTAAATTTTGATTGAAAAATACAAAAATCAGGAAGAATGTGTTTTGTACCTTTGTACTTTATTTAATTATGATTGAAAAAAAGGCAATAGAATACGAAAAGACAGTCCTTATAGGGCTTATTACTCAATTACAAGATGATGAGACATCTAAAGAGTATTTAGATGAGTTGGAGTTTTTAACCTATACCGCAGGGGGTGAAGTTGTAAAACGGTTTGTTCAAAAAGTGACAACACCAAACTCTAAAACCTTTCTAGGTTCTGGTAAAATTGAAGAAGTTAGAGAATATATAGAAAAGCACAATATCGGTCTTGCAGTTTTTGATGATGAATTGACTCCAGCTCAACAAAAAAATATTGAACGAATTTTAGAATGCAAAATAATAGACCGAACCAATTTAATTCTAGATATTTTTGCTCAGCGTGCACAAACAAGTTATGCTCGATTACAGGTTGAATTGGCTCAATACCAATATTTATTGCCACGATTAACCGGTTTATGGACTCACCTTGAAAGACAACGAGGAGGAATTGGAATGAGAGGTCCAGGAGAAACCGAAATAGAAACCGATAGACGTATTGTTAGAGATAGAATAGCATTGCTTAAAAAGAAACTAGCCAAAGTAGACAGACAAATGGCTGTGCAACGTGGAAATAGAGGATCACTAATTAGAGTTGCTTTGGTGGGCTATACTAATGTAGGAAAATCTACACTAATGAATGTGATAAGCAAATCTGATGTATTTGCCGAAAATAAATTGTTTGCTACCCTAGACACTACCGTTAGAAAAGTAGTAATTGAGAATTTACCTTTTTTATTAAGTGATACCGTAGGGTTTATAAGAAAACTTCCTACCCAATTAGTAGAATCGTTTAAAAGTACTCTTGATGAAGTAACGGAAGCTGATTTATTGTTACACGTTGTAGATATTTCTCATCCTTCTTTTGAGCATCATATAGAATCTGTAAATAAAATTTTAGGCGAAATTAAAGCTTCAGATAAACCGTGTATTATGGTATTTAATAAGATCGATGCTTATACACATGAAACTATTGATGAAGATGATTTAATTTCAGAAAAAACAACAGCACATTACACGCTAGATGAGTGGAAAAAAACTTGGATGAATAATGAAACCTGCCAAATGGACGGGCAAGCTAGCGAGGCTATTTTTATTTCAGCATTAAAAAAAGAAAACCTTGAGGAGTTTAAAAAGATAGTATATAATAAAGTAAAAGAATTACACATAACAAGGTTTCCATACAATCAATTTCTATATCAAGATTATACAGAATAAAAAAAGGCCGTTTCAAATTAATGAAACGGCCTTTTTAAATTAATTTGTTTATTGTTTAGAAATTAACATTAACCCCTAAGCCAAATACTTCTCTTATTTGGAAACCTCTAAAGGCATTATCGTCGTAAATAGTTTGGAACGAAAGATTTGCAGATAAATAGTTGTTAATAGTCATTACTAAGTTCATTGTATAATCTAAATCTACATTTTGAGGATCTTCTAAGTAGTTTGAATACAAGCCTAAAAGATTTTCCATTGATACGTTAGTCATTATATTAAACTTATAGTATGCTTTAATTGAAGCACCCATTTCAAAACGAGTTGTTTCTCCTTGTTCTACACCAAACGAATCACCAAACTCGGTAAAATGCCCATCTATAACTATAAGTTTTGCTGTAGCAGGAGATATGTTTACCCTTAGATTATCACTTTTTTTCCAGAGCATACCTGGTCCTGTTTGTAGGTATGTAGGAGAAAAACCATGACTGGTTTCAATTCCAGAATCTGAATCGTACCCTACATCCATTTGTGTTTTTACACTAAAGAGCCATGAATAATACCAAAGGTTCTTTGCTTTTTTACCCACAATAGAGTTTAGCGATAACCTATCGTCTGTTTTTTTTTGGTCTTCCCCTTTGTTTTTACTTAAACCATAGGCGGCAATCAATTTATTGTCCCAAGTCCAATCGCCTTTAATGTAGTTAAGATCATAATTTAAATTTAAATTTCCTGAAAGATTATTATCGCCCCCAGCAGTCCAGTTTGAGAATGCAGATTGGTTTAATAATAGCGAGATAGTTCCTGTTTTTGTCCACCCGTCTTTTACTTCATCTTCAGTGGTAGCATCATCTGCATCTTGTGCAAAGCCGATAAATGAAATAAATAAAAATAATACTAGTAATAATTTTTTCATAATAAAATTAATTTGTGATTGGTTATAGTTGATATTTTTTGCGAAGATAAGAGATTAGGTTGTTTTTTTACTATAAAATATTTGAAGAAAAACCTTACTTCTTTTTAAATAAAGGGACTGAAGAGCAGGCTTCCCCATACATAATACTTTTTGCAATGGGCTGGAGTAATTGGGTAACCTGTATAAATGCATTTTTTGGAATGGGTTTATTAGAACACCCTTTAATAATTACTCGTTTATCGTTATATTTAGAAAAATCTAGTTTCAAAATGATTTCAGAAAAAATCTGATTTTCTAATTGTTCTAAATTACCAATGACAATTTTCTTAGCGAAAGGAGTTAACTGAACTGTAATTAGCATAAAAGCCCAAGCAGGGATTATAGCTTCAGAAGTGTTTGTGAGTGCAATATACTGGTCTTGATATTGTGCCCAATTGTAAGTTTTTACGGATGCTCTAAAATCTTTTTCTTTTAGAATAATTCCTTCAAATAAAAACTCTGAAATATCTAGTTCAACACGATTCTCAATAGGATAAAAGTTTTCAAGGTCTATAGTTACAAGACTGCTTTCTGCGACTCTATTTTTAATTTCGTCAGGCATTATAACATCCCTAATTCTAGCTTTGCCTCTTCACTCATTAAGTCTTGACTCCAAGGTGGGTCAAAAGTAATTTCTACTTCAGCACTAGTGACAATGCTTATGGATCTTACTTTGTCTTCTACCTCTTGTGGCAAACTTTCGGCAACGGGGCAATTGGGTGTGGTAAGAGTCATTAATATTTTTACACCGTAATTTTCATTTACAAAAACATCGTAAATTAATCCTAATTCGTATACATCCACAGGAATTTCGGGATCAAAAACAGTCTTGATTACCTTCACTATTTTTTCTCCCAATTCTTGGGTATTTAACTTTCCATCTTTCGACATAATTTAGTTCTTTAATTTCGTCTCGTAAGCGAGGGCGTATATTTTAAGTTGTTTTATCATAGAAACCAATCCATTGGCTCTTGTTGGTGATAGGTGATCCTTTAAGCCAATTTCATCTATAAAATTTGTATTGGCAGCTAGAATTTCTTTAGGAGTTTGATTTGAAAAAACACGTAATAAAATAGCGATGATTCCTTTGGTAATAATCGCATCACTATCTGCTGTAAAAATTAGTTTATCATTTTCTAATTCCGCATTTAGCCATACTTTAGACTGACAGCCTTTTATTAACCTGTCTTCTGTTTTATGGGCGTCGTTTATAATAGGAAGTGATTTACCTAAATCTATCATATATTCGTAACGTTGCATCCAGTCGTCAAACATAGAAAACTCATCAATAATTTCTTCTTGTATAGTTTCAATCGTCATTTTTATTTCTTTTCAACCATTTTGTAGGCACGTAATACTACCCCTGTTTCTGAAGACAAAATAAACATGTTATTGTCATACACAAAAGTTTTAGCATTATTAAAAGCTTCAAATAGGCTATGTTCAACCTTCATTACGTTTTCTTCGCAATACATTTTTGTTGCCATTAAGGGACCTATTTTAATTTGATTATTTATAATGGTATAATTTCCACCATAGGTATTGCAATTTGTTTTTCCTGAAATTTTATTTTCTGAAGCATCAATTTCAAACACCAATTTATAAACAGGAGCTCCTTGAATATTCATAATTTCATATTTCCCTGAAGGAATCTCATTGGTTGTCATTTCAGCTACTTTTTTTGTCTGGTTACAAGAAATGAATACAACAACGAATACTATTAATAAGATATTTTTTTTCATATTTAATACCCGAGAAAGCGGGTGTCTTTTGTTTATGATAACATTATTTTGGCCTTTTTAACGGCTTCAATAAAGCTATCGATTTCTTTTTTTGTGTTATAAAATGCAAAGGAGGCTCGAACAGTTCCAGGTATTTTATAAAAATCCATAATGGGTTGTGTACAATGATGACCAGTACGAATGGCAACTCCTAATTTATCTACAATTGTCCCAATATCGTAAGGGTGTATTCCTTCTATATTAAATGAAATCACTGCAGTTTTTTCTGAAGAAGTTCCGTAAATTCTGAGCCCTTCAATTTCTAAAAGTTGCTCAGTTGCATAGTTCAACAATTCATTTTCATACGATTGAATATCATTAAATCCAAGCAAGTTTAAATAATCTATAGCAACTCCAAAAGCAATTCCTCCTGCAATATTAGGGGTGCCTGCTTCAAACTTATGTGGTAAATCTGCGTAGGTAGTTTTTTCAAACGTAACTTCTTTTATCATTTCACCTCCTCCTTGATAGGGAGGTAATTTATTGAGCCAATCAGATTTTCCATATAGAATTCCAACGCCTGTTGGGCCACACATTTTATGAGCCGAGGTTACGTAAAAGTCTACATCTAGTTCTTGGAAATCTGGAATAAAGTGTGAAGTCGCCTGTGCGCCATCTATTAATACTGCTGCCCCTTTTTTGTGGGCTTTTTCAATTATTTCTTTTATAGGGTTTATGGTTCCTAATGCATTAGAAACATGATTGACAAAGACCAATTTTGTGTTTTCTGAAAGGAGAGTGTCATATTCAGATAGTATTAAATTTCCATCTTCATTCATCGGAATCACTTTCAGTATTGCTCCTGTTTTTTCACAAAGCATTTGCCAAGGGACAATGTTGGAATGGTGTTCCATTGCTGAAACTATAATTTCATCTCCTTTATGTAATAATTTAGAAAAACCACTTGCAACCATATTGATACTGTGGGTGGTTCCTGATGTGAAAATTATTTCGTGAGCGTGTGTTGCGTTAAAATGATTTTTAATTTTCTCTCTCGCATTCTCGTAGGCATCTGTAGCTTCTTGTGAAAGAGAATGTACGCCACGATGAATATTTGCATTGTAATTGGTATAATAATCTACAATACTATCTATAACAATTTTTGGTTTTTGACTCGTTGCTGCATTATCAAAATACACCAAAGGATACCCATTTACCTTCCGTTGAAGGATTGGAAAATCTAGTCGTATTTTTTGAACATCAAAAGCCATAGGTAGATTAATTCAATGGGTTAAACATCAAATCCAAGATTGACTCCAATTTTATTAGCAATCAATTTATTGATTCGCCTTTTTAATTCAGGAATTTTCACACTTTCCAGTACAGAATTAGCAAAAGCATACATTAATAATGCTTGTGCTTCTTTTTTTGCAATTCCTCTGGTTTGAAGATAAAATAAAGCATCCTCATCAAACTGACCAATAGTACAGCCGTGAGAACACTTAACATCGTCTGCAAAAATCTCTAACTGAGGTTTTGCATTTACAGTAGCATTGTCATCTATTATAATATTGTTGTTTTGCTGAAATGCATTTGTTTTTTGTGCTTCTTTTTCAACAACCACCTTCCCGTTAAAAACACCTGTAGAGTTGTCTGCATATAGCCCCTTGTAATCTTGATGACTCTCACAATTTGGTGCTATATGTTGTACCAGTGTATTATGATCTACGTGTTGTTTGTTTTTTAGAATGGTAATTCCTTTTAAAGTAGAATCACAATGTTCTCCGTGCTGATAAAAGTTAAGATTGTTACGTGTTATATTTCCGCCAAAAGAAAAAGTATGAACGTTACAATTGCTTTCACGCTCTTGACGAATAAAAGTATTGTCTATTAAAGAAGCATTTTTAGTATCATTCTGAATCTTATAATAATCTATAAAAGCTCTTTTTTCAGTAAATATTTCTGAAACCGAATTGGTTAAAACCGCATTATTGGTAAGGCTTTGATGGCGTTCTATAATTTGAACATGTGCGTTTTCGCCAACAATAATTAAGTTACGTGGTTGGGTCATTAAGGCAGCTTCGTTTCCTGTTGAAAAAAATACAATTTCAATAGGTTTATTAACTTCCTTATTCTTCGGAATGTTAATATAAGCACCTTCTTTTGCAAAGGCTGTATTTAAAGAAGTGATACTTTCTTCTGAAGCTATTTTATTGAAATATGCTTCAATAACAGCTTTGTATTTTGGTTTAGTTAAAGCTGACGAGAGTAGACAAACATCCAATCCATCATGTGTTGTTTCAGATAAAAAAGAACTATAAACGCCATCTATAAAAACAACTTTATACGTATCTAAATCATGTAGAAAGTACTGACGAACATCTTTAAACTCAACTACATTTTCATTTTTTGGAAAAATGCAATAATCATTTTTTAATAATGACTTTAACGATGTGTATTTCCAATCTTCTTCTTTAATAGTTGGAAATCCATTTTCTTCAAAAGTATGGATTGCCTTTTTACGAATATCGTGAATAGGTGAATCCTCTTCCAAATGGTCATCGAAAGCAAGATAGGAGCTTACTAATTTATCTTTTAAATTCATATTTATTTCCTACGAAGGCAGGAATCTCATTAATAATTAACTATACCAACTCTTCTTTAATCCAATCATACCCTCTTTTTTCTAACTCAAAAGCAAGCTCTTTGGTGCCAGATTTTACAATTCTCCCATCGACTAATACGTGTACATAATCAGGAATTATATAATCTAACAATCTTTGGTAATGCGTAATTACAATCACTGCATTATCTTTACTTCTAAGCTTATTTACTCCATTGGCAACAATTTTTAAAGCATCGATATCCAATCCAGAATCTGTTTCATCAAGGATAGCAAGCTTAGGTTCTAACATTGCCATTTGAAAAATTTCATTTCGTTTTTTCTCCCCTCCTGAAAACCCTTCATTTAAGGAGCGAGATAAAAATTTTCTATCAATGTCTAATAAATCTGCTTTTTCTTTAATCATTTTAAGCATTTCTGAAGCAGGCATATCTTTCATTCCTTTTGCCTTTCTAGTTTCATTGATAGCCGTTTTAATAAAGTTGGTTACCGATACCCCAGGGATTTCAACAGGATATTGAAACGATAAAAACACACCTCTGTGAGCGCGTTCTTCCGGACTCAATTCAGAAATATCTTCGTTGTTTAAGGTTACTTCACCTTTGGTAACGTTAAAAGTGTCTTTTCCTGCAATGATAGACGCAAGGGTGCTTTTCCCAGAACCATTTGGCCCCATAATCGCATGAACCTCTCCAGCTTTAACGCTTAGGTTGATGCCTTTTAAAATATCTTTATCTTCTACACTTGCGTGTAAATTTTTAATGTGTAACATAATTATTCTTTCGAGGCTTCTAATTTAATATCAATTTTTGAAGGTGTTTGGCTTACCGCAACAATTTCTGTTATGGTAATAATTTCGTCCCACCCTTCTTGTCCTTCTGGTTTTGGAGCAATGGTTCCTTTTACCGTAACTTCAACCATGTCAAATTCTGTTTCTTGAATAGGTTTTACCTGTTTGGCTAATTCTGTAGCCATATCATTTAAAGCTACTCCGTAAATAAAATTATTTCCTTTTAAAACGGCTGCATCAGCAACATAAATAAAATCTCCCTGATACAAGACATCCATTGTAACTTCCTTTTTTTCTGTAGTTACTGTGTCTTGGGTTTTTTCTTCAGAGTTTTTACAAGAAAAAGTCATGATAGAAATGACAATAATAAATAAGATTTTTTTCATAATAATTACCCGAGAAAGCGGGTGTCTTGTTTTTGTTATGTTTTTATCCAACAGAGCCCTCAAGGCTTATTTCTAATAATTTTTGAGCTTCTATGGCAAATTCCATAGGCAGCTTATTTAAAACCTCTTTACTAAAACCATTTACAATTAAGGCAATGGCTTTTTCGGTTTCTATACCACGTTGGTTACAATAAAAAAGTTGTTCTTCCCCAATTTTACTGGTGGTTGCTTCATGTTCTATTTGAGCGGTTTTATTTTTAACCTCAATATATGGAAAGGTATGTGCGCCACAATCATTACCCATTAATAATGAATCACACTGAGAAAAATTACGCGCGTTGGTGGCATTTTTATGGATACGAACCAAACCACGATAGCTATTTTGTGATTTTCCGGCTGAGATTCCTTTAGAGATTATAGTACTCTTTGTGTTCTTTCCTATATGAATCATTTTAGTGCCCGTATCTGCTTGCTGATAGTTGTTGGTTACTGCGATAGAATAGAACTCACCAATAGAATTGTCTCCTTTTAAAATACAACTTGGATATTTCCATGTAACAGCAGAACCAGTCTCTACTTGTGTCCATGAAATTTTTGCATTCTTCTCGCAAATTCCTCTTTTAGTAACGAAATTATAAACACCTCCTTTTCCTTCCTTGCTTCCAGGATACCAGTTTTGAACGGTAGAATATTTTATTTCGGCATCATCTAAGGCTATTAGCTCAACCACGGCTGCGTGTAATTGATTTTCATCTCTTGATGGCGCAGTACATCCTTCTAAATAACTTACGTAAGATCCCTCGTCGGCAATTAATAGTGTTCTTTCAAACTGTCCGGTTCCTGCCTGATTTATTCTAAAATAGGTAGAAAGTTCCATTGGGCAACGCACTCCTTTTGGAATATAGCAAAAAGATCCATCGCTAAAAACAGCACTGTTTAATGCTGAATAAAAGTTGTCTCTTTGCGGAACGACTGTTCCAAGGTGTTTTTTTACTAATTCGGGATGTTCTCTAATGGCTTCGGAAATAGAACAAAAAATAATTCCTTTTTCAGCCAATGTCTTTTTAAAAGTAGTTGCTACCGAAACAGAATCCACAACAATATCTACTGCTACTCCTGCCAATGCTTTCTGCTCATTTATTGGAATTCCTAGCCTCTTAAAAGTATCTAATAGTTCTGGATCAACTTCGTCTATACTATCGTATTTTGGTTTTGAATTGGGAGCAGAATAATAAGAAATAGCTTGAAAATCAGGTTTTTTGTAATTTACATTTGCCCAATCGGGCTCTTTCATTTTTTTCCAAGCGGCAAAAGCTTTTAAACGCCAATCGGTCATCCATTTTGGCTCTTCTTTTTTCTTGGAAATTGCACGAACAACATCTTCGTTTAAACCAACAGGGAATGTTTCAGAATCTATATCTGTATAAAATCCGTATTCGTATTCCTTGGTTTCAAGGTCTTTTTTTAAATCATCTTCTGTGAATTTCGCCATCAGGAACTCATCTTTTTTTGTCTGTTCGAGCGCAGTCGAGAACTAAATAACTAAAAATTGTCTTTGACCTCTCGACTGCGCTCGAGGAGACAATTATTTTAAACCTATAAAGAAAAACTTTCTCCACAACCACAAGTCCTATTGGCATTGGGATTATTAAATATAAAACCTTTTCCATTTAGACCACCACTATATTCTAGGGTTGTGCCAATTAAATAAAGGAAACTTTTTTTATCAACGATAATTTTTACTTGGTTGTCTTCAAACATTTTATCATCTTCTCCTTTAGACTTATCAAAATCAAGTTTATAGGAAAGACCAGAACAACCACCACTCTCTACACCAACACGCACATAGTCTTCAGTGATATTAAAACCGTCTTCAGACATCAATTGTGTAATTTTTGATTTTGCTATTTCACTTACTTTAATCATCTTATATAGATTTGTTCTAAATAATAGGCAAATATATACTATTTTAAGTGTTTTTTGAGGGTATATTAACGTTTAATAATTTATGCTAGTATTGATTTTTTTTATGGAATCTAAGTAGACTACCTGACATTTATTATTTTTTTCTTTATACATTTGAATTTATAAATTAACGTTACTTTTTTTAAAATTTAACACTAAAATCATTATGAAAACAACATCAGGAAAATTAGTAGTATCATTATTTATCGTTGCTTTGTTTGGGTTTCAAACAGCTACAATAGTTGCGCAGGATGATCAAATAAAAAGTGAATTTGAAATTATTCAAGATGCTTTCGGACTTCAGAAAAAGGATATCATTACTACCTTCATTGGATTAGAAGGTGTTGATGTCGATGCCTTTTGGAAGGTGTATAATGAGTATGAAGCAAAGCGAAAAGAATTAGGGAAAGTACGGTTAGAGATATTATATGATTATTCTATGGAAATAGGAATGGTTACCAACGAAGAAGCAGATGCTCTGATGAAAAAAGTAATCCCGATGAGAAAGAGTTATGATAAATTGATCATTGATTATTACAAAAAAATGAAAAAAGCAACCAACCCAATAGTTGCTGCACAATTTTATCAAATTGAAAATTACATTTCTACGGGAATCCGATTTACAATTTTAGATAGCATGGATTTTATTCAGGAAAAACAAAAAATTAAAAATAAGAATTAGCAATTTATATAAAGTAACTACATTCATTCAAATTTGTATATTTGGCCAATAATTAAAAAAAATTATTATGAAAAAAACAATGTATACCCTGATCCTTTTTGGATTTGCACTAGTTATGAGTAGTTGCTCAAGTGTTAAAGTATTAGACTCTTGGAAAGGAGATAATATAGAAACAGTAAAAGATAAGAATATTCTTGTAATTGCAAGAACAGATAATGCTCAGGCAAGAAGAGCTTTTGAAGATGCAATGGCAAACGATTTAAGAGCTGCTGGATTTAAAGCTGTAGAAAGCTATTTAAAATTTCCAAACTTTTCTCACGGAAAAAAATCTGATGAAGAAAAAGCGAATAATAAATTAAAATCTTTAATTGAGGACGAAGGCTTTCATGGAATATTAATAACAGTTGTAAAAGATTACAGTGAAGCAATTGTAACTGAAGAATCTGGCGGGTATTATGCTGGAGCATCTTATGGAGGTTACGGTGGTTATGGTTATTATCCAGGATATTATGGTGGCTTTTATGGCTATTATCACCACCCTATGTCTTATTCTTCTTATGGTAGTTATGTGCCTAGTTCTACAACGACAAGAGTTTCTAAAACATATATTGTTGAAACAATGATTTATAATCTAGATCAGCCAGAAGACAAACAATTAGTGGGGATGGTAACTTCGAAATCTGTAGACCCAAGTAATGTTACTAAAATGGCAAAATCTTATTCTAAAGCCGTTTTTAGCAGTTTGAAAAAATAGTATTTAATTATTATTATAAATGTAAAAAGCCAAATCATGAAAATGATTTGGCTTTTTTTATTATGTGCATTAAATAATTTAATTGGGATTCTGAAAATCTGGATTGGTTGTAAATTCAGGCTCAGATAAAGAAAGTAAAAAGGCTTTTAAATCTGCCTTATCTTCTTCTGTTAGGTGTACTCCTCCCACAGCAATCGTTTTCATTAAGGGGTCAATGGTTTCAGAAAAAACCAATCCTTCACTATAATGATTAATAACCTCGTCTAAAGTTTCAAACCTGCCGTCATGCATATAAGGTGCGGAATAAGCTAAATTTCTTAAGGAAGGAGATTTAAATTTTCCATTGTCAAGAGGATCGCCAGTAATATCTCCCAATCCGTTGTCTGTAAAAGACGCATCTAAACCATTGTTGTGAAATATGTTATCTGTCCAAAGAGGACTTAGGTCGCTTCCGTGGCAATGAAAACAATCTCCCTTATCTTCATTCATAAAAACATTAAATCCATTTAACTCTTGTGCTGTTATAGCACCTACATCTCCCATAACATATTGATCAAATCTAGAATTTCCAGAAATTAGTGTTCTTTCAAATTGGGCAATAGCTTTAGTGACTAAAACAGAATCTATTGTTGAGGTTCCGAAAGCGTCTAAAAATAAATTTGGATAATTAGAGGTAGCTTGCAAGCTCGCTACCGCATTTGGCCAAGTGTTTTTCATTTCTATTGGATTAACCACAGGTCCAAAAGCTTGACCTTCCACACTTCTTGCTCTGCCATCCCAAAAGAATTTTTCTCCAAAATTCCATGCTACATTATAAATAGGCATTGCGTTTCTGTTGCCCACAGAGCCATCAATCCCTGTACTATATTGGTTTGGGTCTGTAAATGCGTTTTCGGAAAAATGACAATCAGCGCAAGCTTGGGTTCCATCTCCAGAGAGTAATGGTTCATAAAAAAGCTTTCTTCCTAAAGCAATACCTTCGACACTTTGTGGATTGTCTGAAGGGATTAATGGTGGAGGCAATAAATTTGAGAAAATTGTTGGGATTTCTAAATCTACTTCAGTAGGTGAAAAACTACCTCCTGAATCATCGCTAGAACAAGAGAAAAATAGTACTGAAAGAAATAAGATTGTGATAAGGTTGAGTTTCATAGTAAACTATTTTAAGGTGTTTCGATCGTGATACTAAAAACATTTTGGCCATTTTGGTTCATCATAATTTGAGCATCATAATTCCCCATTAATCCGCCATTTAATTCATTTAAGTCCCAAGTATGAGGGTTTTTAAACCATTCGGCTAAATTCATTTTAATATCGATAGTAGAATTACTGTCAATAGAAAGCCCATCAACATCTACTGTTATAAAGTTTTGTTCAAATACTCCTTCGCTAACTCTTGCGGTTCCGTTATGATAAGCGAAGGGTTGCGGGTCGTTATTAGAGTCTTTGTAATTGCCTTCAAACTGCATAAAATGGTATCCTCCACCTAGCATATCTGGCCAGTTCCAAGTTACTGCATTTAGGTCTAGATATTCTCCAGAAATATTATCTTCTTCGTTAAACCCATACACAAAAGAAATACGAGTATAGGTTCCTGAATGTATTTCAGTATCACTTGTAAAAACTAAGGAATTTTCATCACTTAAATCAGCTAATTTATAACCTCCAATCTCTTCTTCATTTCCTTCTGAATCATGTAGAATCACTTTTGAAATTAGGTATCGTAATTTAGAGATGGTCAATACTTCGCCATGTTCGTTTGTGAATTCTGTAGTACCAAAATCTGTTTGACTAACATTTGTACCATCCCAATTTTGGGATAAATTTATATTGATTTCAATAGGGTAAGTACAAGAATCATCATCTTGGGTTGCGTTTGGGTCATAATTTTCAGAATTTTCATCTGTACATCCTAAAATTGGATTTGGTGTGTCGTCATCATTGTTACATCCAACAAAAGTAGTAACAGCTAAAATTAGTAATAGGGCAATCTTTTTCATAGGTTATTTTATTTTATAAATTAGTAAATCATTTCCTCCTTTATTGAGGTCAATATCAATATCGCTACTGCTAGTACTACCAACAATAACTAGTTTGTGATCTGAAGTTTCAACAGCATCAAAGGCAAAATCTATATTAGATCCGCCAATATTTATTTCAAACACTAAATTTCCACCCTCATTTATTATTAGAGTCCAAGCATCATTATTTCCGTTATTTGATGCTACATCCATATTGCTACTACGGCTATTTCCTGAAATTAGATAATTCCCATTAGTAAGTTTGATGATACCTCTTGATGAATCAAAATCTGTTCCTCCAAATGTTTTTTCCCATATAATACTTCCATTAGAACTATTGAATTTCACTACCCAAACATCGGCGTTTCCTTTAAAAGAGGAAACATCAAAATCATTACTTCTTGTGTCGCCTGTAATAATAAAGTTTCCGTCTGTTGACTTGACTACTGAATACCCAAAATCTGATTCAGAACCACCAAAAGATTTTTCCCATTGCATATCTCCACCTTCGTTAACCTTCACTATCCAAAAATCGTTTGCTCCTCTAGCATCAGAAATATCAAAATCTGAACTTTCGGAAATCCCAATTAATAAAAACCCTCCATCATCGGTTTCAAGTACATCCTTACCTTGATCTACATGACTTCCTCCAAAATAACGTCTCCATATTTTATTACCATCAGCATCCATTCTAATTCCCCAATAATCACCTAGGCTGTGTTGAGAAGCTCTATTGTTTTGGTTGTCTGTTAGGTCGTTTCCTTCGTCACCTTCAACAAATCCAACATCTAAAAACCCTGTTGCAAAGTACCCTCCGTCTGATGTTTGTATCACGCGAAAAGCGCGGTCATCACCTTCAAAACCCCAAGATTTCTCCCATTGAATTGCTCCTGATCCATCAATTTTTACAATCCAGTAATCGTGAAAACCTGCGTTTTCTGAAACATCGCCATCATTACTAGAAGTATAGCCCGAAAGAATATAGCCTCCATCATTTGTATTTGCAATATTCGCTGCTTTGTCATCTTCACTTCCTCCATAGGTTTTATCCCAAATTTTTTCTCCTTGCGAATCCAGTTTTAATAACCAGTAGTCTAGGTCTGAAGAGTTTTTCCCGGTAATGTCACCATCGACACTTCTTGTGTTGCCTAAAACCATATAACCTCCATCACTTGCTTGTATTATAGATACGGCATCATCTTCATTACTGCCCCCATAAGTTTTTACCCATTCTAATTCACCTAAGAAAGGGTCATATTCGCAAGAGCCATTATCTTCGGTTGCAGTAGGGTTGTAATTAGTTGCCTCAGGGTCTGTACAGCCTAAGATAGGGTCTTCTTGAATAGGTTTGTCGTCATCGCTTCCGCAAGAAATTACAGCTAATGAAAAGGAGGTAAAAATAATAAGATAAACTAGTCTTATTTTGAAAAACATACTAGGAGGTTTTATGCTTTTTAATAGTAGACGAAACGATAAAGCTTCGTCTACTGTTAAAAAATGAGTTTTATTTTATAATCAATCTTTTAGTAGTAAGGTTATTAATTTTAACTAAATACAATCCAGATGTTAAGCTTGAAATAGTGATATTTTTAGTAGTAGTTTCAGGAAAGTTAAAATTAAGTACTTTTTGGCCTAAAACATTGTAAATTTCTACTTGTGTTAATGGATTGATAGTTGAAGTTATTGTCAACTTATCTTTAGCTGGGTTAGGGTAAATAGAAAATACTAAGTTAGAATCTATATCATTATTTGCTAAAATTGCAGGGGAGGCTAAGGTAAATCCTCCTTCTCCAGAGATTACAATATTACCACTTTCAAAGAAAGGATACACATTCCATGAGCCACTATAATTTGCATTATTGTTTGAAGGGTAGGTGTCAAAATAACCTATTTCATTCATATTTTCATTATCAAGATCACTAATATCTACAGCTCGTAAGCCGGATGAGTAATTTGCTAAATAATATTTATCACCAACAACATAACCATTATGATCTACAGATGAGTTTGGTCCATAATACTCATAATGTAATGTTGGATTATCAAGATTTGTTAAGTCGAAAACAACGGTTCTTGTATTAAACCCGAAATCAAATTCATCACCCTCATCACCTAAAAGCATATATTTATGATCTTCAGTTAACCAATTTTGATGCGTATAACCTGTAGAAGGATATTGAAATGATTTTATTAACTGAGGGTTTGATTTATTTGTTACATCTAAAATGATGACATGACTCGCGTGACTTCCAAAATAGATTTCTTTTCCAACATGATCAGAATCTGGACCGTTATAAATTATAACTTGCGCATCGTGAGAATACCCTCCTCCAGAATACCCTCCCACACCAACAGGATTTAAGGGGTCTGATATGTCAATAAAATGTGGCCCACCGTTATAACTTCCTCCTCCTACAGAATAAGCAAAGCCTGTTTCTTCATTAATTACAATATTATGTACACCACCAATTCCATCATAAAACGCATCTATCCAAAAAGTTACAGGAGGACTTACAACATCGCGTAAACGAGTTAAATCAAAAACTTGCATACCATGACCAGATGCTTCACTTACTATAAAAGCATAATTGTTATAAACCTTTATGTCTCTCCAAATACTTGAACTAGTCTGCGTTGGTAATTTCCCTAGATAGATTGGGTCTGCTGGGTTAGAGATGTCAATAAATGCAGTTCCGTTGTTTAACCCAACAAGAGCATATTCTTTTCCGTCTTGAGGGTCTGTCCACCCCCAGGAATCATTCCCTCCAGAAGCGTTCATTTGTCCTAATGAGATATAAGATTGAAGGTCGTATCCATTACAAGGGTACCCAGCAGCAAAACCACTTTCACATGGAGTTTGAGCAAATGTAAAAAATGTAGCAAAAAGAGCTATTAATGATAAAATTTTCGTTTTCATAAGATTTTATTAAAGATGCCAAAACTAAGAATTATTATGTATTAATTAATACATTTAAAAGTTAAAAAACAGTATAATATGGATAGTCTGTCGAGATTTTATGATGATAATTTAATTTATTACTAATTTTTTTGTTATTTCATTGTTGATTTTTAATAAATAAACTCCTTTTGAGAGCGATGATATGTTTATTGTTTTACTTTCAGCTGTTATGTTTTCTTCAGTAAAAAGTAGCTTACCACTCATGTCATAAATCTCAATATTAGTAATTGGATACGTACTAGAATTTATAGTTATACTATTATTTGCAGGGTTAGGAAATATTGAAAATTCAGATTTTAAAAAATCGTTTGTAGATAAAATAGGTTCTTTTACAATATATAACCCTTCTCTATCACTTAGTAAAATGTTTCCGCTTTCAAAATAAGGATAGAGGCTCCAAATACCTTCATAACCAGCAAAATCGTTAACAGGTCTTGTGTCGAAGAATCCGATTTCAGATAAACTGCCATTTTCTATTTCTGAAAGATCTAAAACTCTCATTCCCGCGGCATTATTTGCCAAATAAAATTTATTTTCTACTACATAACCATTATGGTCTGTTGCTGTTGTTGCACCAGAATAATCGAAAAAATGTATTGGATTGTCCAAGTCTGTAAAATCTAGAACAATTGTTTTAGTGTTAAAACCAAAATTAATTTCATCAGATTCATCACCTACAATAAAAAAGCGTTGATTTTCGGTAAACCATCCTTGATGAGTGTAGGAATAATTTAAATAGGTAACTTCCGAAATATGTTGAGGATTATTTTTATCTGTTACATCAACAATAACAACCTTGTCCTCGTTACAGCCAACAAAAATCTCACGGCCTATATAGTCTGTATCGGGACCATTATAAATTACAACTTGAGCATCATGAGTATATCCATCTGCCGAATACCCTCCAGCTGCTACTGGATTTACAGGGTCTGAAATATCAATAAAATGGGCGCCTCCAGAGTAGGTGTTATCTCCAACACTATAAGCAAAGCCAGTAGCTTCATTAATAACAATATTGTGAGAGCCACTAAATCCGTTATAATGTGCATCTTCTGCAAATGTTTCGGGAGGATTGGTAACATTTCTCAAACGAGTTAGGTCAAAAATTTGCATTCCGTGACCACTTGCTTCACTTACAATAAATGCGTGATTGTTATATACTTTAATATCTCTCCATATACTGGTATTGGTATAGGTAGGGAGTTTTCCTAAATAAACAGGGTTTGTAGGATTTGAAATATCAACAAAAACGGTTCCGTTATTAACTCCCATAATTGCGTATTCTTTTCCATCATCGGGGTCTGTCCATCCCCAAGAATCATTGCCTCTAGTTGCGCCTAAATCACTTAAAGATAAAAAAGATTGTAGGTCGTATCCGTTACAAGGATAAGACCCTGCCATCCCGTTTTCGCATGGTGTTTGGGCTAATAAAATTATTGAAATAAAAAATAGGGTAATAGATAAATTAATTTCTTTCATATTAAATAGATTAAAAAACACCTTGCACCTTAAAATGTTAAGGGCAAGGTATGTAAAAAAATTAATTCTTTATTATTTTCTTAGTTACTTGGTCGTTTAATGTAATAAAATAGATTCCTCTTGATAAATATGAAATATCTATTGATTTAGAAGATGCGTTTAAGTTATTTGAAGTATACAATTGTTTTCCACTAATATCAAAAATCTTAATTGTATTCAATAACTCGTTGCTAGAATCAATAGTAACTAAGTTTGTTGTTGGGTTTGGATATATTGATAAACCGTTATTAAATTTGAAATCATCTACTCCTAAAATTTCAACAGTTAGTTCAAAAGAACAATTTACAACATTTCCTTCATCATCAGTAGTTTCAAAGCTAATAGTGTGAGTTCCTATAGGTAATTGAGTTCCTGCTGTAGGGTCTTGAGAAATCGTTAAATTTGTGGTGCAATTATCTGATGCAGTCGCTTCATTGTTTGCAATGTAATCTGGCAAAGTATAGTAAGTTTCTCCAGTGTCATTATTCACTAAATTGTTTGAAGGGCACTCTAGGGCAGGAGCTAAATTATCTTCAACAGTTATTGTAGCTGTACAAGTATCGGTATTTCCGGATGGATCTGTAACAGTTAATATAACTGAATTAGTTCCAATATCTGAACAGTCAAACGTATTTTGATCTAAGCTTAAAGTGTACGAACCACTATTATCACTTGACCCTCCATCAACCTCTGAGGCTGCAACAATTACTTCTCCATTTTCATCTAATTCAACTGTTATATTTTGGCAAACAGCAATGGGATCTGTATTGTCTGGAGCTGAAGATTTAACTAGGAAAAAACCACCTGATAAGTAGTTGCTTATTATAATGTTTCCACTTCCAAAATAAGGATATACATTCCATGCACCTTCAAAACCAGAATTGTCATTAGCTGGGTAGGTATCGAAGTAACCAATTTCAGAAAAACTTTCGCCATCTATATTGCTTATATTTAAAACTCTCATTCCAGCTTTATAATTTGCTAAATAATATTCGTTTCCTTTAATATATCCATTGTGATCTATTGCAGGAGTTTCTCCATAATGTTCAAAATGAAATTGTGGGTTGTCAAGGTCTGTAAAATCTAAGGTGATTGTTTTGGTGTTAAAGCCAAAATTTAATTCGTCAAGTTCATCGCCAACTATAAAGTATTTTTGATCTTCTGTAAACCATCCTTGGTGAGTATACGAATCGTTTGTGTAGGTTGCAGATGCAATTAACTGAGGGTTAGACTTGTCTGTAACATCAACAATAGCCACATGATTTTCATTAGAGCCAATATATATTTCATGTCCTGTGTAATCTGTATCTGGGCCATTGTAAATAACTACTTGAGCGTCGTGTGAGTAACCACTCCCAGAATACCCTCCAACACCAACCGGATTAAGGGGGTCTTGTATATTTATAAAGTGCGCACCACCACTATAGGAATTAGTCCCAACTCCATAAGCATAACCCGTTTCTTCATTTATTACGATGTTATGAGCACTTCCAAAGCCTCCATAATGTGCATCTTCTGTGAATGTAACAGGTGGATTATTTACGTTCCTAAGACGAGCTAAATCAAAAACTTGCATGCCATGACCTCCAGCTTCACTAACCACAAAAGCAAAATTGTTGTAAACTTTAACATCTCTCCAGGTTGTTGAAGTAGTATGTGTTGGAAGTTTTCCTAGGTATACTGGATTTACAGGGTCTGAAATATCAATAAAAGCAGTGCCGTTATTAAGTCCAACAAGGGCGTATTCTTTTCCGTCTTGTGGGTCTGTCCAGCCCCAAGAATCATTACTTGAACTAGCATTAAATGTAGATAGTGGGATGTGTGCTTGCAAATCATACCCATTACAAGGATAGGATCCTGCCATACCATTTACACAAGGAGTTTGTGCTTGAGATATTGAGAAGCAGGCTAAAAAAATGGGGAGTAATAGTTTTTTCATTAGTAGTAGTGTTTAGTTTTATTGATAGGTTTTAAGTTTTCAAACGTAAAAGTTATTAAAAAAGTATTAAAAATATTTTATTAAAAATTACTCTAATGCTAGAGTGAGTAATTATTTCTTAAAATATGACATTTAACTTCTTTTTTACCCTACTTTTATTGTGTTTTTAAAAAAAAGTAACACAAGAGTTCAACAAGATTAGAATACTATAAGTTATTTCATATTTTAGCATATTCTAATTAAATATAATCTACAAACAAATGAAGATTAATTTTTTATTTATCGTGATATTAGTATCACTTGTTTTTTCATGTAAGCAAGAAGAAGCTAAAGTCATCCCTCCGCATGAGATTAATGTATATCAAGTTATAACTAAAACGGTGCCCATTTATGAAGAATTTGTGGGGCAAATATATGGTGAAAAAGACATTCCAATTAGAGCAAGAGTTGAAGGGTTTTTAGAAGAAATTCACTTTAAAGAAGGCTCAAGAGTTAAAAAAGGAGATTTGTTATATGTTATCGATCCAGACCCTTTTAGAGAAGCGGTTGTTGCTAAACAAAGTATGGTTGCTCAGGCAGAAACCATACTTGTACAAACAGAAAGCGATTTAAAAAGAGTAAAACCACTTGCTGAAATGGATGCTGTTAGTCAGCGAGAATTAGATATGGCACAGGCTCAAAGAGATGCTTCCATTTCTTCATTAAAGGCTGCCAATGCCAATTTAAATATTGCAGAAATTAATTTAAGCTATACCAAAATTTTATCTCCAATAGATGGTATTATTGGTAGAACTTTGGCCCGCGAAGGGGAATTTGTAGGTAAAAACCCAAACCCAGTAATATTAAATACAGTATCAAATATTAACACTATTAGAGTTCAGTTTTTCCTTTCAGAAAACGAATATTTAAGAGCAGCTAGATCTTATATTGATAATCCAAATAAAAAAATTGAAAGGAGTAAAAATGTGTTTAATGTTGAATTGATTTTATCTGACGGATCTTTATATAGTCAAAAGGGAAGAATTGATTTTATTGATAGAAATATAGACTCCTCTACAGGGACTATTTTGTTACAAGCGACATTCCCAAATCCTAATGGTTTAATTCGCCCAGGGCAATTTGCTAGAGTAAAAGTAAAAGTGATAGAAGTGAAAGACGCTCTTACTGTCCCACAAAAATGTTTAACTGAACTTCAAGGACAGTATTCTGTTTTGGTTGTAAATGCTAAAAATAAAGTAGAAATGGTACAGGTTAAAATAGGAGAGAAAGTTCCAGGATTTACTATTATTAAGGAAGGTATAAAGAGTGGTGATAAAGTAATATTAGAAGGATTACAAAAAACAAAACCAGGTATGGAAGTAATTCCTGTGATTACTGAATACAAAAATAAATCAACCAATAAATAATAGTTATGGCTGAAGATAAAGGAAACTTTTTTGTACATCGCCCAATTGTTGCTATTGTAATTGCTATTGTAATTGTAATTGTAGGAACTCTTTCTTTAATAGGATTGCCTATTGAACAGTATCCAAATATTACTCCGCCAATTGTTCAAGTAAGAGCCAATTACACAGGGGCAAATGCGATTAGTGTTGAAGAATCAGTTGCCACTCCATTAGAGCAACAAATTAATGGGGTAGATAATATGCTTTATATGAAATCTACCAATGCCAATGATGGTTCTATGGCAATTAATATTTCATTTGATGTTGGTACTGATCCTGATATGAATACGGTATTGGCTCAAAATAAAGTATCGGCTGCATCGGCAAAACTGCCTGCTTCGGTTACTAAATTCGGAGTAACTACCCAAAAATCATTACCTAGTGTATTAATGTTGGTTTCATTAACTTCAGACGGAAGGTATGATCAAGATTTTTTAGGAAACTACGCCTTAATTAATATTAAAGATAAATTAGCAAGGATAAAAGGTGTTGGTCGTGTTGATGTATTAGGTGCCTCAGATTATTCTATGAGAATTTGGGTAAAACCAGATAGATTGTCACAATTAGGATTGACGGTTCCAGAAATTATCAATGCAATAAACGACCAGAATATCATTGTTCCTGGAGGTAAATTTGGGGCTGAGCCTGCACCTCCTGGAACGGATTTTACCTATACAGTTAGATTGCCAGAGAGATTCAATTCTGAAGAGGCTTTCGAGAATATTATAGTTCGTACTCAAGAAGATGGGTCGCAAATAAAACTAAAAGACGTAGCTACGGTTAGTTTAGGAGTAGAAAGTTACAATATGAGGTCGCGGTTAAATGGAGAAACTTCAGCAATTATCTCTTTATATCAAGCGCCAGGTTCTAATGCAACCGAACTTGCTGCTACCATAAAATCTGAAATGAAATCCTTGTCAGAAGAATTTCCTGAAAGCATTAAATATGAGATTTCAATGGATACTACCAAGGCCATTGATGCGGGTATAAAAGACATTGTAGTTACCTTAATTATTGCATTAATTTTGGTGATTTTAGTAGTTTTTGTTTTTATTCAAGATTGGCGGGCTACACTAATTCCAACTCTTGCTATTCCTGTTTCATTGGTCGGAGCATTTATATTTTTTCCAATGCTTGGGTTTACCATTAATGTATTATCACTTTTAGGATTAGTACTAGCCATTGGGATTGTAGTAGATGATGCCATTGTAGTAGTAGAGGCAGTACAGATAAATATTGCAAAAGGGATGAAAGCCAAAGAAGCAACCTTAGATGCAATGCGAAAAGTAACCGCTCCAATAATTGCAACGACGTTGGTGATGGTTGCGGTATTTATTCCAGTAGCCGGAATGGCAGGAATTACTGGATTATTATACCAACAGTTTGCAATAACTATTGCGCTTTCGGTGATTGTTTCCTCCATAAATGCACTTTCGTTAAGTCCTGCATTATGTGCTTTATTACTGAAAGAACCAAAACCCTATAAAGGCCCATTAGGATGGTTTTTCGGAAAGTTTAACAAAGGAATGGATAAAACAACCGAATCGTATATGAACTTTACCAATATCATTGGAAGGAAAATTAAAAGATCTGTTGTTTTTATTTTAGTGATAACCTTAGGTGCTGGAATTTTTGGAAGTTTAGTGCCTGGAGGTTTTATTCCTGAAGAAGATATGGGCTATTTTTTCGTAAATGTACAATTGCCCAACGCAGCATCCATTCAACGATCAGATGTAGTTACCAAACAAATAGAACAACTTTTACTAGAGATTCCTGAAGTAGAATTTGCGACTACAGCCACAGGGTATAGTATTCTTTCCGGTGCTATGGTGTCTAATACCGGTTTCTTATTTGTTTCTATGAAAGATTGGTCTGAAAGAGACAGAACTGCCGAAGAAGTTATTTTAGCAGTAAATAAAAAACTGATGTTAGAAATAAAAGGAGCACAGGCTTTTGCTTTTGGACCTCCTGCAATTCCAGGTTTAGGAAATGGCTCTGGATTTAGTATTATGATACAAGATAGAGCAGGAAACAGCCCTGAATATCTATCGAAAAACGCAATGAAATTTATAGAAATGGCCAATGCACGACCTGAAATTGGTAGAGCAAGTACCACTTTTCAAGCAACAGTACCTCAGCGGTTTTTAGATATTGATAAAGAAAAAGCATTAAAGTTAGGGATAAAATTAAATGATCTTTATACAACCATTGGTGCTTTTATGGGCGGTGCTTATGTTAATGATTTTACAAGATTTGGACGCTTGTATAAAACATACATTCAAGCAGAACCAGAATATCGTGTAGATGAAACAGGAATTAATAAGTTTTTTATTAAAAATAATAAAGGAGAAATGGTGCCATTATCTACGGTAGCAACCGTAAAACCAATTTCTGGACCCGATTATACCACACGATTTAACCTATATAGATCTGTTGAAGTTACCGGAACACCTGCTGAAGGTTACACCTCAGATGATGCCAGAAACGCCCTAAAAGAAGTAGCGGCCGAGGTATTGCCTACCGATATGGGATATGCTTGGAATGCGATGTCGTTTCAAGAAGAAAAAGCATCAGGGTCTTTAGGGGTGATTCTTACTTTTTCGTTGCTCTTTGTCTTTTTAATATTAGCAGCACAATATGAAAGTTGGTCATTACCTTTTGCAATTTTAATGGGAACTCCCTTTGCAATTTTTGGCGCTTTATTTGCGCTTTGGGTTGGAAGATTGATTAGTCCAACATTCGAAAATAATATTTTCGCACAAGTTTCTTTTGTAATGCTGATTGGTATGGCAGCAAAAAATGCTATTTTAATTGTAGAATTTGCCAACGATGAATTTAAAAAGGGATTGAGCCTTTTTGATGCGGCAATGGCTGCAGCGAGATCTAGATTTAGACCTATTTTAATGACCGCCTTTTCTTTTATACTTGGTGTATTTCCTTTAGTGCTAGCATCAGGTTCTGGAGCAGAATCTAGAAAAGTAATGGGTATGGCACTCCTTGGCGGAATGTCATTGGCAACCTTTTTAGGTGTTTTTATGTATCCAATGCTATTTGTGTTTATTGGAAAAATAGCAGGTTATGAAAAGAAAAGAGATCAAGAGAAGTTAAATCAGATAGAATCAACCAATACCTAATGAAAAAATTAAAATTGCATACCGTTGTTTTGTTATTGATTGGTTTAGTAGTAGTACAATCATGTAAGGTGGGGCCTAATTACCTTCAACCTGAAGAAAAAACAGAAGTGTCTTATAGATACACTGAAATAGATGCCGACAGTATTATTAATTTAAAATGGTGGGAAATTTTTAACGACCCAATTTTAGACACCTTAATAATCACCGCTTTACGTAATAATAAAAACACTTTAATCGCTGCGAGTAGAGTAGAACAGGCAAGGTCTTTTGTAAGTTTTAATAAAGCAGATATGGGGCCAAAAATTGGTGTTCAAGCTGGTGCGACAAGAGGAGATTTTGCTTTGGGAAGTATTCATTTAAATTCAACCTCAAATGGGTTTTCAACAGCTGCAGTTGCAAATTGGGAAATTGATTTTTGGGGTAAATTTAGAAGAGGAAACGAAGCTGCACAAGCTGAGTTATTGGCTTCATTATATGGAAAAAGAGCTATAGAAATAGCATTAATAAGTGAAGTAACCAATAATTATTTTCAGCTAATAGATTTTAAAACTCGATTAGAAATTTCTAGAAGCACTTTAGCATTAAGAGATAGTACTTTGCAAATTATACAAGCTAGGTTTGATGAAGGCTATACCCATATTATTGATGTAAATCAGGCTCAGATTCAAAAAGCAACTGCACAAGTTTCTATTCCACAATTTAAAAGAGCCATTGCATTTACGGAACATAACTTAAGTATATTACTGGGTAAAACCCCAGATTCAATCCCAACATTAAAAACATTACAGGAATATACATTACCAAGTTCAATCCCCTCGGGGATTCCTTCAGAATTATTACAAAGACGTCCAGATATCTTACAGTCTCAGGAATATTATAGGGCTCAAAATGCGAATATTGGAGTTGCTCAAGCAATGCGATTCCCCTCAGTAAGTTTAACAGGCTTGATAGGACTAGGAAGTAATGATTTGTCAGATTTAGTTTCCAATGGATTGGGCTGGAGTATTGGTGGAAATTTAGTAGCACCATTATTTGAATGGGGAAAGAATAAAAAGAGAGTTGAAATTGAAAGAGAGAGAGCAAATGAATCTCTGTTAATTTACGAGAACACGGTTTTGAATGCTTTAATGGAAGTAGATAATTCACTTATTGAATTATCGACATTAAAAGAAGAATTATCAGCAAATGAATTTATGGTAAATGCAGCTGAAAATGCAAGTTATTTATCAAGAGAAAGATATTATCAAGGAGTTACCAGCTATTTAGAAGTAATAGAAAATCAGAGAGTAGAATTTGATGCTAGATTGGCGTATTCAGAAAATTATCAACGTCTTTTAAATTCCTATGTTGGTTTGTATAAATCGTTAGGAGGTGGTTGGATCTCTGAAGAAGAAATAGAAAAACACGCTCAGCAACAAGCAGACGAGCAAGAAGTAGATGTTGATGCTATAGATAAGAATTCTCTTTATTATCAAGGGCAAGCGGTTGATTACAATTTAACTTCAGAAGAAAAGCAAGCTAAAAAATATGCTCAAAAGGCACAACGAAAAGCTGATAGAGAAAGACGTAAGCTAGAAAGAAAGAATTAGAGCTTATAAACTTTAAATAAACAAATGCCAATAAAAGCATTTGTTGTTTACTCATAGTTAGAATACTAGTATGACATATAAAACAGTCCAATAAATGTTTTATATGTCCTTAATATTTCATTATAAAAATAAACCGTAGCTACGGCTATGCTAGATTTTTCTTCTTCATCTAAAGAAAATATAATTCCATTTTTTTAGACTATTTTACATATCACAATAGTATAACACTTATTTTTGCAATTAAATAAAAATAAATGCTCGAAAATAAGAACACTTCAAAAACCAGTATTTCTGAATTAGGTGAATTTGGCTTAATAGATCACCTTACCAAGAATTTTAAAATAAAGCAAAAAACGACCCTTAAGGGTATTGGTGATGATGCAGCTGTTTTAGCTGCTAAATCTTCGGAAGAAATTGTAGTAACTACAGACTTATTGGTAGAAGGAGTGCATTTTGATTTAAGTTATATGCCTCTAAAGCATTTAGGGTATAAAGCGGTTGTTGTTAACCTGTCTGATGTGTATGCGATGAATGCAGAAGCTACGCAAATAACCGTTTCAATTGGTGTTTCAAATCGTTTTCCAGTGGAAGCTTTGGAGGAATTATATGAAGGAATTCATACAGCAGCCAAATATTATAATATAGATGTAGTAGGTGGAGATACCACTTCGTCAAGAACAGGATTAATTATTAGTATCACAGCTGTTGGTCGTATTGCAAAAGGAAAATCTGTTTATAGAAGTACAGCTAAAGAAAGTGATTTATTAGTAGTTACGGGCGATTTAGGAGCAGCATATCTAGGGCTACAGATATTAGAACGCGAGAAAAAAGTATTTGAGGTGAATCCACAATCACAACCAGATTTAGAAGCATATACCTATTTAATTGAACGACAGTTAAAACCTGAAGCAAGAAAAGATGTTTCAAAGTTATTAAAAGAATTAGAGGTGACCCCAACATCAATGATTGATATTAGTGATGGGCTTTCTTCAGAAATACTGCATATTTGCAAACAATCTAAAGTGGGTTGTAATTTGTATGAAGATAAAATTCCGCTAGATCAACAAGTAATTTCAACTTGCGAAGAATTTAAAATGGATAGTACTACCATTGCATTAAGTGGTGGAGAGGACTATGAGCTGCTTTTTACAGTAAAAATGGATGATTTTCCAAAAATAAAAGGAAACCCAAATTTTAGTATTATTGGGCATATTACCCATGAAAAAGAAGGGGTTCATTTAGTAACTCGCGCTAATGAAAAGATTCCTCTAATTGCTAGAGGATGGAATTCTTTAAGCGAAGATTCTAAATAATAATTAAGATATTCTTTGTAGTTTTTTCTGGAAAAAAGCAGAAAGACAAGCATTTACTTCTCTGTTTTTAAAGGTCAGTATTTCTATATCTCCCGAAGCCACATTAGTTACTTCCTGACCACAGGTTTTACATTTATATTCGTTTATATAATTAGTAATTTTATTACTAATTTTAAAACTATGTCCAAAAGTTGAACAATAAAGACTTGTGAGGCTGAAGTTTTGGTTTGGGGATAATGACTTCATAATATGAGTTTAATTAATACAGGACTAAAATTACAAAAATTATTTTAATATCCGATAAAAAGCTATAAAAAATCGATGAAATACACTGTTTTAACAACTTCTTTGATGTTTTCATTGACGCTCATATGTCCCGAATTTACCTTGTAGAGTGTTGTATTGGACTCTAAGGCAATTTTTTCTGAACTTGAAAATGGAATAATTGGATCATAGAATCCACATATCATATACTTTTTCCCATTAAAATTTTTCAAAATAGAGGTTCGGTTCTTTCTTATTTTCATCCCTTTAATGGAAGCAATAATTCCTTTAGTGGGAAACTGAAATGCTTCTTTAGAAAATTTATCGATTAAATGTTGATGTTTTTCTTGTTGATTTTCTGGAAATAATAGTGCTATTGCCATTTTTATAAAAACTTTTTTATGGGTTTGAATAACCTTAATAGCACGGTCTCTGTTATTTCTGCGTTCCAGAGAATCTGAGTCAGACGAAGAATTTAATAAAACTAAAGTTTCAATTTTAGATGGATATTTTTCTGCAAAGGCAAGACTTGTATACCCGCCCATTGAATGTCCAATGAAATTTGCTTTTTCAATATTTAATTCTTCTAAAACAGAATTAACAACTTCTGCCAATAATTCCATAGTGTGAATTTCAGCAACACATTCGCTTTTTCCATGGCCCGGTAAATCAATAACAATAACTTGATTTTTTTTTGCAAGTTCTGGAATTAGTCCCCCCCAAATAGTAGAACTTAATAAGAAGCCATGTAACAACACTACGGGATATCCTTTCCCATACACCTTAACGTGTATTTGGGAATTACGGTACTTTATAAACATGGTTTACCTTGTTAGAAGATTACTTATTCATCAATTCCTCAATTTCTTCTGCTTCAATAGGGATATTACGCATTAAATTAAATGGCTCTCCTCTTTCTTGAATCACCACATCGTCTTCTAATCTAATTCCGAAGCCTTCATCTGGAATATAAATTCCTGGTTCCACAGTAAAAACCATATTGGCTTTCATAGGTTCCCAAAGCAGTCCATAATCGTGAGTATCTAAGCCCATATGGTGAGAAGTGCCGTGCATAAAATATTTTTTATAAGCGGGCCAGTTTGGATCTTCATTTTGTACATCAGCTTTATCAATCAAACCTAACCCTAGCAATTCTGAAGTCATTAGAGCCCCTACTTCTACATGATAATCTTTCCAAATAGCTCCGGGGACTAATAATTTTGTTGCAGCATCTTTTACTCGTAATACAGCATTGTAAACATCGCGTTGACGGCTAGTAAATTTCCCGTTTACAGGTATGGTACGTGTCATATCACTGCTATAATTAGCGTATTCTGCACCAACATCAATTAAAATTAAATCCCCATCGTTACAGGGTTGGTTGTTCTCAATATAATGTAGAACATTGGCATTATTTCCGCTAGCTATAATTGGTGTATAAGCAAATCCTTTTGAGCGATTTCTCAAAAATTCATGCATATATTCTGCTTCAATTTCGTATTCCATAACACCTGGTTTTACAAAGTCGAGCACACGGCGCATCCCTTTTTCAGTAATAGTACAAGCTTCTTGAATTAAATCTAATTCAATTTTATCTTTAACAGATCGAAGCCTTTGTAATATAGGATTGCTTTTTGCAACATTGTGTGCAGGGTATTTAGTAAGCAACCATTTGGTGAATCTTGCTTCTCGGGTTTCAGTTTCAACATTAGCTCTATAATGCTCGTTGGTATTAATGTAAACTGTTTCGCATTGTGTCATGATTTCAAACAAAACTTTTTCCATTTCTTGTAACCAATAAACGGTCTTTATTCCGCTTGTTTTAAATGCTTTTTCCTTGGTTAATTTCTCCCCTTCCCATATAGCAATATGCTCATTAGTTTCTTTCAGGAATAATATTTCCCGATGCTTTTCATCTGGTGCGTTAGGGAATAACACCAAAACACTTTCTTCTTGATCTACACCACTTAAATAAAATATATCTCTATGCTGCTGAAAAGGAATTGTACTATCTGCAGTAATTGGATAGATATCATTACTGTTGAAAATTGCCAAGCTATTTGGTTTCATTTGAGCAGTAAAGTTTTTTCTGTTTTTAATAAATAAGGCAGAATCAATTTTGTGATATTTCATAAGAATTCGTTTTAAATAAAAATAATATCTTCAAAAATAATTAAAGTTTTTTTTAATAACGAAGCCAAATGTCCGAATTTTATTTTTTTCTTATTCTACTCATATGTCTAGAAGAAATTCCTAAAAAAGAAGCGAGATAATGGAGTGGAATTTGTTGTAGTAGGTTTGAATTATTTTCAATAAGCTGATTATAACGTTCTTCAGGGCTAAGTATTAGTAAGTTAATGCGATAATCGTCAATTAAAAAGATCTGATTCTCTATTAAATTATGATAAAATTTTTGGAAACCTTGATTGTTTCCCAATAATTCATTAAATTTTTTTAAATCGATAACCCATAAACTACAATCACATAAAGCTTTAATGTTTTTTCTAGAAGGAAGATTCTGTTTAAAGCTTTTTAAGGCAGAAGTGGAAGTGTTTTCTAAAGCTAGATAAGTAGTTTTGTATTCACCTTCAATATCTATTGAATGCTGTAAAACACCTTCTTCTATGTAACAGAAGTAGGTGCATACTTTTCCTCTTTCTACCAAATATTGGTTTTTACTTAAGTGAAGATTTGTAAAACACTTAATTATATTTGGGATGTAATGCTCTAACGAATTAGTATCTATTATTTTTTTTAAATAGTTATTAAATTTTTTCGATGAGCTATTCATTATGTAAAAATATTTTTCAGTTCGAATGTATAAAGAAATATAAAAGGATTTTGAATTAAGCTATAAAATTTTGTGAAACAAAGCTATTTCAGTAATTTCATCAACCTAAATAAACCAACTATGAAAAATTTAGCATTTTATTTTCTAGCTCTTATTTCTTTTCAATCTTTTTCGCAGCAACCCGCTACAAAATCGAGGGATATTGAAAATGGATTGCTACAAAAACAACAATTAATAGAGAATTCTTTAGTAAAAAATCTTCCTTTTAAAAATATTGGACCAACGATTATGAGCGGACGTATAACTGCTATTGAGGTAAATCCTATCAATCCAATAGAATTTTACATTAGTTATGCAAGTGGTGGAGTTTGGTATACAAATAATAACGGGACATCCTTTACCCCAATTTTAGACAATAGTTCTACTCAAGATGTAGGGAGTCTTGCTGTGAATTGGAAAACAAAGACTATTTGGGTAGGAACTGGAGAAGTAAATTCATCTCGATCTTCGTATGCAGGAATTGGGTTGTTAAAATCTTCAGACCAAGGTGAAACTTGGGAGCGTATGGGCTTACTAGATTCACATCATATTAGTAGTATCCTTATCAATCCTAATAATTCAGATGAATTGGTGGTTGGTGTTGTTGGTCACTTATATTCTACTAATGACGAACGCGGAGTTTTTAAAACTTTTGACGGCGGAAAATCATGGAATAAAACTCTATTTGTAAATAATCAGTCCGGGATTATTGAAGTGGCAGTAGATCCAAATAACTATAATTTAATGTATGCATCTTCGTGGGATAAAGACCGAAAATCTTGGAATTTTAGAGGGAGTGGAGAAGGGTCTGCTATTTATAAAAGTACCGATGCGGGTAATACTTGGGCAAAAGTTTCGGGTGAAGGCAGTGGCTTTCCTATGGGAGAAGGTGTTGGTAGAATAGGAATTGCTATTTATGATAAAAACACGGTATATGCCATTCATGATAATCAATTTAGAAGAGAAGATGATTCAAATAAGAAAAAGGATGATGGACTAACTAAGGAAGATTTTAAAACGATGACTTCTTTAGAAGTGTTAGCGTTAGACGATAAAAAGTTGACAAAATATTTAAAATCTAATCGGTTTCCAGAAAAACATACTTCAGAATCTGTTAAAAAAAGTGTGAAGGAAGGAAATGTAAAACCTATAGACCTGGTTAAATACCTAGAAGATGCAAACACATTATTGTTTGACACTCCTGTAATTGGTGCTGAGGTTTATAAAAGCAATGATGGCGGAAAAACTTGGAACAAAACCCATGATGGATTCTTAGACGATATTTATTATTCGTATGGGTATTACTTTGGAAAAGTCCACGTAGCACCTAATAATAAAGATGCGATTTATATTTATGGTGTACCTATTTTAAAATCTAAAGATGGTGGAAAAACTTTTGAATCTATTAGTGCAGAAAATGTTCATGCAGATCATCACGCTTTATGGATTAACCCAGACTTAGAAGGACATATGATTAATGGGAACGATGGAGGAATTAACATTACGTATGATGATGGGGAGACTTGGATTAAAAATAATTCTCCAGCAGTGGGTCAGTTTTATACAGTAAACATAGACCATGAAGAGCCTTATAATGTATATGGAGGGTTGCAAGACAACGGTGTTTGGATGGGACCTCATACAATAACTGAAAATAAAACTTGGCATCAAGAAGGTCAATATCCCTATGAGTTTATTATGGGTGGCGACGGAATGCAAGTAGAGATTGATACTAGAAATAGTAGCATAGTTTACACAGGGTATCAATTCGGAAATTATTATAGATTAAATCGTGAAACTGAAGAGCAAACGTACATTCAGCCAAAACATGAATTGGGTGAAACACCGTATCGTTTTAATTGGCAAACGCCCATTTTATTAAGTCCACACAATCAAGATATTTTATACTTGGGCGGAAATAAATTAATGCGAAGTATGAATCAAGGAAATGATTGGGAAGCAATTTCTGAAGATTTAACCCAAGGCGGAAAAAAAGGAAATATAGCGTATGGAACGTTAACCTCAATTAGTGAATCCCCTTTTCAATTTGGATTATTGTATGTAGGAAGTGATGATGGTTTGGTACACGTTACTAAAAACGGAGGCGGAAACTGGACGAATATTTCTGAAACTTTTCCGAAGGATTTATGGGCGAGTAGAGTCATTGCGTCTTCTCATAAAAAGGAACGAGTTTATGTGGCGTTGAACGGGTATCGATGGGACGATTTTAAACCCTATGTATATGTTTCTGAAAACTATGGTGCTACCTGGAAAGACATTAGTAGCAACCTTCCAACATCCTCGGTTAATGTAATAAAAGAAGACCCTAAAAATGAAGACGTATTGTATTTAGGGAGTGATAATGGCGTGTATGTTTCGTTGGATAAAGGCAAAAATTGGCAAGCTTTTTCTGAAGGATTGCCGAGTGTAGCTTATCACGATTTAGTAATTCAGCCAGAAGCCAATGATTTGGTTCTAGGAACACACGGGCGTTCTTTATATATCGCAAACATCTCATTATTGCAGAATATTAATGAAGGTGAATTGTCAATTTCTGAAATAGAATCTATAAGATATTCTCCGCGTTGGGGAAGTTCTTGGAGTCAATGGAGTGGGGTAAATGAGCCTTCTGTCGAAATTCAATTTTACAATCCGAAAGCTGAAAGTGTTGAAATTTTAATTCAGACAGAAGATGGATTAGAGCTTCAAAATTATAAAGTAGATGCAGTAAAAGGAGTGAATGTTTTTAGTTATGATGTAACGGTTTCAAAAAAAGGAATAAAAGTATTGTCTAAAAAAGATATTGAGATTAAAGAAGCTGATAATGGAAAAAAGTATTTACCTAAAGGAAATTATTTTATTCAAATAAACTCTGAAAAGACACGAATTGAAATAAAATAGGATTTAAACGATTCTAAATAGTAATAAAACAATCCATAAAGTTTGCCTATCATACAATTGAAGCGTAATTTTGTGAAACTTATAAAGAAAATATATAACAAATGGGAATATTCTCCTCTTCAATCGCCAGGAAAGTAGCTATGGCACTTTCGGCACTTTTTCTAGTATTCTTTTTATTAATTCATGTTACTGTAAATTTAATTTCGGTGTGTAGTCCCGATACATTTAATGAGGTTTCTCATTTTATGGGGACCAATCCATTAGTTCAGTTTGGAATGCAACCCGTCCTAATTTTTGGGGTGGTTTTTCACTTTGTAATGGGTTTTGTTTTGGAATTAAAAAACAGAAAAGCAGTAGGTGTTAATAGTTATGCTAAAAACAACGGTGCCGCAAATTCATCTTGGATGAGTAGAAACATGATATACAGCGGCTTAGCAATTTTAGCTTTTATCGTATTACACTTTATAGATTTTTGGTTTCCAGAAATAAATGTAAAGTACCTACAAGGAGATATGTCTGGATTACACGATGGTGAGTTTAGATATTTTCACGAATTACACGAAAAATTTTCGAACCCAGTTAGAGTTGGTGCGTATGTTATTGCCTTTGTGTTTTTAGCATTGCATTTATTACACGGTTTTCAATCGGCATTCCAGTCAATGGGAATGAACAATAAATATTCAAAATGTGTGAGAAGTTTTGGAAAAGCTTATGCGATTATTATTCCATTGCTTTTTATATTCATTGCACTTTTTCACCATTTTACTCATTAAATAATACAAAAATATGTCTGTATTAGATTCAAAAGTACCCGAAGGTCCTATAAAAGAC
>JAUVAS010000022.1 GCA_030591585.1 Flavobacterium sp.
AAATAATAAATAGTTGTGCTTTTAATATCTAATAAATATTATATTTTTGCACACTTAACAAAGTTAGATTATGGCAACATATAAGAAACGAGGGTATAAACCAAAAACTCAAGCCGAAAAGCAAGATCATATTGAAGAAGAAAGCACAACGGCAGAAGTGTTTAGTACCTTAGATGAAGGGGCTTCAAGAACCGAGGCTTGGGTAGAAAAAAATCAAAAACCAATTTTAATATTTGTGGTAGCAGTTGCCTTGAGTGTTTTAGGATATTTAGGTTTTCAACAATTTATTCAAGAACCAAAGGAGACTGAGGCTATGAATGAAATGTTTCAAGCACAATCTTATTATGAGCAAGCTTTATCTGCAACCTCAAAAGATTCACTTTTTACATTAGCTCTTGACGGCGGTGAAGGGAAGTTTGGATTTTTAGATGTTATTGATAATTATGGAGGAACCAATGCCGCTAACCTTGCTAATTATTATGCAGGGATTGCTTATTTGAATACTGGAAATTATCAAGAAGCTATTGCTCATTTAGATGATTTTAAAGCAGATGATGAATCTGTTGGTCCTTTAGCTAAAGGTGCTATTGGTGATGCTTTTGCACAACTAAACCAACAAGAAGATGCTCTAAAATATTATGAAAAAGCTGCTTCTATGAAATCTAACGATGTTACAACACCTCGTTTTTTACTAAAAGCAGGAATTACAGCGCTTGATTTAGGAAAGACAGATGTTGCTTTAAAACATTTTAAAGCGATTGCTGAAAATTACCCAAAATCTACAGAAGCGGCTAAAGCGACTATTTATGAAGGTAAAGCAGAAGCAATGCAGTAAAAATGGCAACAAAAAATAAAAATTTATCTATTTACGATAAAGCAACAATCCCAAACGCGAAAAATTTTCGGTTTGGGATTGTTGTTTCTGAATGGAATCCTAAAATAACAGAAGGGATGTTTCAAGGGGCTTTTGATGCTATTCTAGCATGTGGAGGTATTAAAGAAAACATTGTTCGATGGAATGTTCCAGGAAGTTTTGAGTTGGTATATGGTTGTAAAAAAATGCAACAAAGTTATGATATGCTAGATGCAATTATTGCCATTGGTTCTGTAATACAAGGGGAGACTAAGCACTTCGATTTTGTATGTCAGGCAACTTCAGACGGAATAAAAGATTTGAATATTCAAAGTGATATTCCTGTAATATTCTGTGTACTTACAGATAATAATCTACAGCAAGCCATTGACCGTAGTGGAGGAAAGCACGGTAATAAAGGAACCGAAGCTGCTATTGCTGCTGTTAAAATGGCTCAATTACGTAAAGACGCAAAGTTCTAGTTTACTGCACATTTCTTTTGATTTTTTTTTACCATCCTGAACTGTCACGCTGAGATTGCCTGTGCTGAGCATCATCGAAGTGTTGATCTTGTCATTCTGAACTTGATTCAGGATCTGTCTAAAATTCTTAAAATTTCTAAGGATATAATTAAGATTCCCTATCTTTGAATTTCAGAATTATAACTCCCATTTTATAATTTATTAAATGCCTAAAAACCCAGAACTCGATTTAGCTTGGGATTTTATTGAAAAAACAGACCGTTCTATTTTTCTAACCGGAAAAGCAGGAACTGGAAAAACTACTTTTTTACATTCATTAAAATCCAAATCATTAAAACGATTAATTGTTGTTGCCCCAACTGGAGTTGCTGCCATTAACGCGAAAGGAGTGACTATTCACTCATTTTTTCAAATGCCTTTTGGTCCTATTCTGCCAGATGGCTCCTCGTTTCAGAGAAAAGGAGATTCATTTCAGCGAAAATTTAGTAAAATAAAAATTAATATCATTAAGTCATTAGACGTTCTAATCATCGATGAAATTAGTATGGTTCGTGCCGATTTGTTAGATGGGATTGACCAAGTGCTTCGTAAATATAGAGATAGAAACAAGGTGTTTGGAGGTGTGCAGGTTTTGATGATTGGTGACTTACAACAATTAGCACCTGTTGTTAAAGATAATGATTGGAACATTCTTAAACCATTTTATAAAACGCCTTTCTTTTTTAGTAGTAAATCATTTTTAGCGTGTAATGCTGTTAATATTGAACTCAAACATATTTACCGTCAAGACAATGAAAAGTTTATAAAAATACTAAATGAGATTCGGAATGATTCCCTTTCTGAAGCTTCTGCAAATGAGCTAAACAAAAGATATTTACCCGATTTCACTCCTGAAAAAGATGATGGCTATATCACATTAACTACCCATAATAACAGGGCAAATGCGATGAATGAAATTGAGTTGAAACAACTAAAGGGGAAGTCTGAAAAGTATGAAGCGCAGATTGCCGGGAAGTTTCAAGAAATCTCTTTTCCAACAAAAGAGAAATTAGAATTGAAGGTGGGTGCTCAAGTCATGTTTATTAAAAATGACAGTAGTATTGATAAGCGATATTTTAATGGAAAAATTGGAAAAATTGTTTCACTCAACGATAAAGAAGCTCGGGTACTTTGTCCAGAAGACACTGAAGAAATTGTGGTGACACCAGAAACTTGGGAGAATGTTAATTATACAATTGATGGCGATACAAAAGAGATTTCTGAAAACATTGTTGGTTCGTTTTCGCAAATACCATTGAGACTTGCTTGGGCGATTACCATACATAAAAGTCAGGGGTTAACTTTCGATAAAGCTATTATTGATGCCAATGCTGCGTTTGCTCATGGCCAGACCTATGTAGCGCTAAGTAGGTGCAGAACATTGGAAGGTGTAGTGCTTAAAAATAAAATTAGTTCGCAAAGTATTATTAACGACTCTCGCGTAACGATATTTAATGAAAATGTAGCTGAGAATCAACCAGATGAAGATGTTTTAAAAGAATCTCAAAAAACATTTCAGTTAAATTTAGTAAACGATTTACTAAATTATCACCATTTTTTATATCCCGTAAAAAGGCTAATTGATATTTATTATAAGAATAAAAATAGTCTTGAAGGAAACATAATCAATTCATTAACCGAAATTAAAGAATTGGGGATTCAGCCAATTTTAAAAGTGGCAAATAGCTTTAAAAATCAATTACAAACATTATGTAAAGACATAAGTTCTCCTGAAAATAATGCCATTTCACAGGAAAGAATTCAAAAATCGATAGCCTATTTTACACTTCATACCAAGGAAAAAATAATAACTCCTTTTGAAGCACTTAGCTTTTCAACAGAGGACAAAGCATTATATAAAGATTTCGAAAAAAATATTGATTTAATTGAAGAATATATTTCGATAAAAATGTTCTGCTTAACTGGATTGTCAGATTCCTTTTCAGCTACTAAATATTTAAAATTAAGAGCTGAGGCAGTACTTCAGAATATAGAAAAACCAAAAAAACAAAAGGAATTTGTTGCCGAAACTGAGCATCCTGTTTTGTTTGAATCTCTTAGGAATCTTAGAGATATCATCGCTCATTCTGAAGATGTGCCACATTTTCAAATCTTTACACAACGCACTTTATACGAACTGTGCAATTTGCTTCCGTTGAATAAAAAACAATTAAAGACCATTCACGGAATGGGGAAAATTAGAATTGAAAAGTACGGAAGTGAAATTTTGGATTTCATCAATGAATACGCAGATGAAAACAATATTGAAGTTAAAGAAATCATCGTAAAAAAGAAACCGTTAAAAACAGGAAACACCAAATTAGTTTCACTTAAAATGTTTAAAGAAGGGATGTCTATTTCAGAAATCGCAAGCCAGCGAGGTTTTGTTTATACTACTATTGAAGGGCATTTAGCTTCATTTTTGGAAACAGGGGAAATTGATATTTATGATCTGATTTCGGAAGAAAAATACACGGAAATTAAGAAAGCAATAAAGGATTTGAAATTTGAAAACTTAAGTGATTTAAGATCAAAATTAAATGACAAATTTTCCTATTCAGAATTGAGGTTTGCTTTAAATGCTTTAAAGAATGACAAGGAATAGTTTGGTTTTATAAATTAGTGAATGGTATGACTATTGTTAATATTTATGCTGTTAATACACTAAATAAACCAATCTATTTTAAGTACATTTGATTTATGGGATTAATAAAACCTCGCAAGAATAAAAAATATGGTTACGAGCCTCGTTATTTTGATAATAATGGAGAAGGTAGTCCTTTTCGTATGGAACAAAAATTTGATAAATTTCGAACAACCATAGGTTCTAAAGGAGGATTGAAGTCTATATTTTCAGCTGCGTGGGATGATTTCAAAAATACTTCAGACAAGAAATCGAATAAGACAGTATTGCTAATTATTGCAATTTTAGTTCTTATTTTTCTTTTTATTATAGATTTTGATTTGTCAATTTTCATTACTAGATAATGGCAGATATTATTCAATTATTACCAGATCATGTTGCCAATCAGATTGCCGCAGGAGAAGTTGTTCAGCGACCTGCTTCGGTGGTAAAGGAGTTATTAGAAAATGCCATCGATGCAAAAGCCACTTCAATTAAATTAGTGATAAAAGATGCTGGCAAAACGTTGGTACAGGTAATTGATAATGGAATGGGGATGAGCACCACCGATGCTCGACTAAGTTTTGAGCGTCATGCGACCTCAAAAATTCGTTCTGCGGAAGATTTATTCAATATACACACCAAAGGGTTTAGAGGAGAAGCGCTGGCATCTATTGCTGCTATTGCACATGTAGAATTGAAAACCAAAACAGAAATGTTAGAAGTTGGAACACACATAATTATTGAAGGTTCTAAAGTTACCTCGCAAGAGTCGGTTGTAATGCCTAAAGGGACGACTATTTCTGTTAAAAATCTTTTTTATAATATTCCTGCTCGTAGAAATTTTTTAAAGAGCAACGCTGTAGAAACTAGGCATATTATTGATGAATTTCATCGAGTAGCTTTGGCTCACCCACAAATTGAATTTGTCATGCTGAACAATGGAAGTTCTGTTTTTAACTTGCCATCTTCTAATATTCGTCAACGGATTGTAAATATTTTTGGAAAGAAAACAAAAGAGAAATTAGTTCCTGTTACTGAAGAAACCGAAATTGTAAAAGTAGAAGGATTTGTTGTAAAGCCCGAATATGCAAAGAAAAGTAGAGGCGAACAATTCTTTTTTGTAAACAATCGGTTTATTAAAAGTCCGTATTTACATTATGCAATACTTTCAGCTTTTGAAGGATTGGTAAAAGGAGGAACGCATCCTGGGTATTTTTTGTTTTTAGAAGTAAACCCGAAATCGATTGACATAAACATTCATCCTACCAAAACTGAAATTAAATTTGACGATGAGCACTCTATTTATGCGATGTTACGAGCTTCGGTAAAGCATAGTTTGGGGCAGTTTAGTATTGCGCCAGTATTAGATTTTAAAAAAGATTCTGACTTAGATACTCCTTATGAGTATGATAAGAAAAGTCCAGTAACACCAACGATAGAAGTAGATAGAGCTTTTAATCCTTTTGAATCTGAAACAAAACAAAGGAGTACTCCTTCGTATCGAAAAATGGTTTCAAATCCATCCTCAAGCACTTCTTGGGAAGCCATGTATGTGGGGTTGAAAAGCGAAGAAAATCAATTAGATGTTGCTTCCATTGAGTTTGAAAGTGAAGAAGTAACGGGCAGTTTTTTTGAAACAGAGGATGAAAAACCTAATAATCTTACCTTTCAACTTCAGAATAAATACATCATAAGCCCTATAAAAAGTGGAATGATAGTGATTCATCAAAATTTAGCACATCAGCGAGTTTTATATGAAAATATTCTAAAAAATATTACTGTAAAAGAAGCTATAAGTCAGCAGTTATTATTTCCATTGCGATTACAATTTTCTTTAGTAGATATTGAAATTATTAAAAGTATTCAAGAACAATTAGAACATACAGGATTTGGATTTTCTACGTTTGAAAAGGATGAAATCGAAATTAATGGAATTCCAGTTTCAGTAAAACAAAGTGAAATTAAAAACGTATTAGATCAATTAATTAGTGATATTAATAATGAATTGCCCGAAGCAGGATTTAGTCAGAATGATTTATTAGCAAAATCTTTAGCAAAAAGCTTAGCTATTAAAACAGGAGCTTCTTTAACAATTGAAGAGCAAGAACACTTAATTCATCAACTTTTTGCTTGTAAGGAACCAACCATATCACCTACCAACAAACCGACATTAATGACCTTAGATATGTCAGATTTAGATAAAAAATTTAATTAAATGGGAAGAATTTCAGAAACTATAAAAGCGTTAATAATTGTCAATGTAATATTTTATGTTGGTACGATGGTTTTGGGAGAAACATCCTATAGATTATTTTCATTATTTTATTTTGAAAACCCAAATTTTCAATTTTGGCAGCCCTTAACGCATATGTTTATGCATGGTGGTATTATGCATATTGTATTTAACATGTATGCATTATGGGCATTTGGTTCTCCTTTAGAGCAGAATTGGGGTAGAAATAAATTTTTGTTTTTTTACTTCTCAGCAGGATTTGGCGCAGCTTTAATTCACACTTTAGTTAATTATTATCAAGTAAGTAGTGCTGCAGATGTTTTATTAAATGCAGGAATGACACAAGCAGATATTACCAATTTATTAACCACAGGGCAATACAATGCAGGGATTTTAAATTCGGTTTCAATGGAAACAATTCAGTCAGCATACAATTCATTTAATACTCCTGCAGTAGGAGCGTCTGGAGCAATATATGGGATATTAGTAGCCTTTGGATTGATGTATCCAAATTCTGAATTGATGTTAATGTTTCTTCCAGTGCCTATAAAAGCTAAATATTTTATTCCTTTGTTATTAATAGGAGATTTAATTTTTGGAATTTCAGGGGCAGGAACCGGAGTAGCGCATTTTGCACATATTGGAGGTGCTTTATTTGGTTTTATTATGGCATATTATTGGAAAAAGAATAGTTTTGATTCCCATCGATGGTATTAATAATAAGAGAAAAGAATACAGAGAAAATAAAAATGTCACTCAGAGCAGAGCGAAGAGTCTCAATAAAAATAAAATAGTGAATACTAATAACCTTACAAACCAATTTAAACAAGCAAACATTGTTTTTAAACTCATTGCAATAAATGCATTGGTCTTTTTTGTAGTGTATTTAGGCTCCTTCTTTTTTAAACTATCTCCTAGTTCATTTGTTTCCTGGTTTGTATTACCAACAGACCTTGTTTCCTTTTTAAAACAGCCTTGGTCTATTATTACTTATGCTTTTTTACACGCTGGGTTTTGGCATGTATTCTGGAATATGTATTTGTTATATTGGTTTGGGACTTATGTTTTAAATTTATTTTCTCCAAAACGCTTTCTTACCATTTATTTGCTTGGAGCTATTAGTGGAGGATTGTTATATATGCTTTCTTATAATTTATTTCCTGTATTTAACAACCTGAATAGTAGTTTGTTAGGAGCCTCGGCAGCGGTATTAGCCATTGTAATTTTTATAGCAACCTATACGCCCAATACGGTGGTTCGTATTTTTATGTTTAAAATAAAATTATGGCAATTCGGTTTGGCAATGGTATTATTAGATTTGGTTCAATTACCCTCTTCTGGAAATGCTGGCGGACTTGTTGCTCACCTAGGCGGTGCTTTATTTGGGTATGTATACGCAACACAACTGGCTAAGGGAAATGATATTGGCGTTTGGTTTGAAGATATTATGGATTGGTTTTCCAATCAGTTTAAGCCACGAAAGAAAAGGCCTTTTAAGAAAGTTCACCGAACAGCACATAAAGCCTCGTCTCGTGTAAATAAAAAATCACCACAGGCAGAATACCAAAAAAAGATAGATACCATTTTAGATAAAATAGGCAAAAGTGGTTATGATAGCTTAACCAAAGCTGAAAAAGATTTCCTTTTTAAAGCGGGAAAAGATAATTAATAGAAATTTGAAGTGAAAAAAAAGTTGGGGCTTTTTAATAGCGTATTATATTGGATCAACTTAGTTGTTGCCTTCCTATTATTGATTTCTTTTGCGCTGCCTTATATTCCTCCAAAAAGTTTTCCAACCATTTCTCTGCTGAGTTTAGCTGTTTCTCCATTAATTATTCTCAATTTTTTGTTTGTACTGTATTGGTTGTTTAAACTAAAATTAAAAATAGTTTACTCTCTAATTGTCTTACTCATTGCACATTTTCATTTTGGGTCTTTTTTTCAATATACTTCGGAAGAAAACATTCCGGAAACTGAAAACTCATTAACTGTTTTATCGTATAATGTGCGTTTATTTAATGCCTATGAAGAAAACCCTCAACCCAAAGTCGTAGCTGAAACCTTTTCTGAATTAATTTTTTCTCAACAACCAGATGTGATTTGCATTCAAGAGTTTTATGCTAAAAATGAAGTGGATTTTTCAGCATATCCCTTTCAATTTATTTATTTTAGAGGGAACGCAGATTTAGGACATGCCATTTTTTCTAAATATCCTATAGCTAATGAAGGTTCCTTCAATTTTAAAAACTCTAATAATAATACGCTTTATGCAGATATTGTAAAAGGAAAAGATACGATTCGAGTTTATAATTTGCATTTACAATCTCTTGGAATTGTGCCTAGTATCAGCTCTTTGCAAGAAGAAGATCAAGAACGATTTAGAAAAAGAACCTCCTATGCATTTATAAAACAACAAGAACAAGTCGAAAATATTTTAAACCACAAAAAATCGTCTTTACATCCAGGAATTTTATGTGGAGACTTTAATAACACACCTTCTTCTTATGTGTATCATAAATTATCTGAGAATTTAAATGATGCCTTTGTTGAAAAAGGAAATGGAATTGGGACTACTTATTTTTTTGATTCATATCCAACTCGAATTGATTATATTTTAGTTTCAGATGAATTAGAGATTGTGAAATTTGAAACTATAAAAAAAACTTTTTCAGATCATTATCCGATTACAGCAAAACTAATATGGGAGTAATTTTAAAATTCTAATTGCTGCCCCTCTAAATAACTTACTGCATTGGTCCCTTCATTAAACAGTAAATCTAGGATTGATAGGTTGGGAATAAATTTATAGTTACTTCCTAATACTTGATTGTAGGGCGTAAGATTATGGTCTGATTTTAATTTTGAATTAGCAAGAAACCGTAAGTCGGTTTGTGGGGGTATTTTTAAATATTCTTCAGTAAATGTAAATGGAATATCGATATCTAATAATTCACAAATCATTTTAAATACATCCATATTAAAATCTAAAAGGGATGTTGCAGGATTAAAAAACAATGGTTTTAAATCGTCTTCGTAATATTCAAAATAGGGAGAAGTTCGGTAGGCAGATTCTAAGGATTTCCAATGTTGAACTTGCCAAGGAAAAGCATTTTCAATTTGAACGTTTTTTGATTTTATTTTTTGTCCGTTTGTAGCATGTTTTATAGGAATACTTAAGAGTAACTTTCCGTTGCTATGTGCAATATAAGCACGACTTCTATAGCTTTGCTTTTGGTAATTCCCGGAAACTTCAAAAACAACATTCTCCGCCTGAATCATCGCTGCCATTTGTACAATGGAAGGAAAATAAGTAGGATGTACGAGAATGGAATTCAAAATATTTTTTTCAGGATTCAGTCATTAAATTAGGCTTTCTTTTTTCTTTTTCTAAAAAAGTCAAAAGCAAACCAAGCTCCTAATAAAATAACAAAGTATTTAAAATACGATACGGGTTCTCCATCACCACCAACGGTTGTAAAGAGGCGCTCAGTTCGTATTTTGTCAAAACCTTTAGCATTGCTATCAAGGCTCATCCATACAAATACAGGTTTACCTACTACGTGATTAAAGGGTACATATCCCCACATACGAGCGTCTTCAGAGTTGTCTCTATTATCCCCCATCATCCAATAATAATCTTGTAAAAAGGTATATTCAGTTAGTAATGTCCCGTTAAGAAACACTTCTATTCCAGATAAAGTGATGGTATTGTTGATACCTAATTCACTTCCGTCATACACTTCTATTATGCGTTTATAGAGAGAAATGTTTTCGATGGTGATACCTACCGTTACTCCTTCTTGTGGAATATAAATGGGTCCGAAAAATTTAGAATTCCAAGGTTGTCTAGGGTCGTGAGGAAAAACTCTTGGATCCCAATTACCTTTTTCTTTTTCAATTTTTTCAATATCTACGACTTGAGAAATACTCTTCATTTTCTGAAATGCTTCTTCAGTTAAATGTGCATAATGAGTAAATACTTTATTTGTTCTATCAATATTAATTAAATAAATATCTGAAACCCCAAATTGGCTAGCTACAAAATCGGTTGGAATGCTGGTGTATTTCCCATTATTTCCTGTTTTAACAAAAGCTATTTTCGAATTTATTTTATATAAAAACTGTAATCTTGCCCTTCCTGGCAATACATTTTGTTTTCCGTTAATATAAACAAAGCCATCTCTTACCTCTAATGAATCTCCGGGGGTACCAACACAGCGTTTTACATAATTCGATTTTTTGTCAATGGGTTTATAATGATACTTTCCATCACCATACTGCTGAAATGCATTCACTGTATCTACAGGCCAGTTAAAGACAACAATATCATTTCGTTTTATATCTTGAAATCCCGGAATTCTAAAATAGGGAAGTTGAGGCTTTGTAGTGTATGATTTTTTTCTTAATACTGGAATAGTGTCATGTACCATTGGGAATGAAACTGCGGTCATTGGAGCTCTAGCACCATAATGAAATTTACTAACAAATAAGAAATCTCCTACCAACAATGTTTTTTCCAGTGAAGAAGTAGGTATGGTAAAAGGCTGCATTACATACGTATGAACAATGGTTGCGGCGATAATGGCAAATAAAATTGAACTCGTCCATTCACCAACGGCGGTTCTAGGTTTTAAACTTCTATCTTTAATGTAGGTAACATCTTGTGTGTAATTGATATAATAGATATAAAATCCACCTGTAAAAACTCCTAAAAAAGTGTCGGTATTACTATTTTTTCCAAAGCTTCTAAGCGTTTCTACCCAAATTACAGGAAACATAATTAAGTTAACTATAGGGACAAAAAGTAAAATTGTTAACCAAGGTGAGCGATTGATAATCTTCATTAAAACAACTGCATTATAAACAGGAATTAATGCCTCCCAAGCCTTTCTTCCTGCAAGGGTATAAAGTTTCCAAGTTCCTGCAAAGTGTATTAGCTGTACTATTAATATAAGAAGTAATAAGGTTGTAAATGTCATTTTAATTGTATTCGTTATTTAATTTGTAAAACATCTTTCATCGTAAAGATGCCTTTTTTATTCTGAAGCCATTCCGCGGCAAGAATAGCCCCTATTGCAAAACCTTCTCTGCTATGTGCTTCGTGTTTTATTGATATTGTATCAATATTTGATGTATAATTAATAATATGTGTTCCTTTTACATCCTCTTTTCGTTGGGCTGTAATTGTAAGGTCTTGTTTAGAATCACTATCTAATTTCCAAGTTTTTTTATCTGAATGTTTCAAGATTCCTTCAGCTAATGTAATTGCTGTACCACTTGGTGCATCCTTTTTTGTGTATGATGAATTTCTTCTATAGATACTTTATATTCTTTCCACGGTTCCATCATTTTTGAAACATACTCATTAATATTAAAAAATAGATTTACACCCACGCTAAAGTTGGACGCATAGATAAAACTTCCGTTACGTTTTTTACATAACTTTACCATGTCATTATAGTTATTTAACCATCCTGTGGTTCCTGAAATTACAGGGATATTATTTTCTAAACAAAGTTTTATATTGTTAACAGCAGCTTCAGGTGTAGAAAATTCAATAGCGACATCTGCTTTTGATAGATCTTCTGATGTCGAATTGCAATTCGATTTAAAAACAATACTATGCCCTTTTTGTAAAGCTAATTTCTCAATGGTTTTTCCCATTTTCCCATATCCTAATAATGCTATCTTCATTTTATAGTATATTTTAGGGATAATCCATAATTTGCTTGTGAATTAATAGGATTGATGTTGAAATTTGGTTCTAAAGAAAGATCATCATTTACATTAAACTGTCGTAAATGTGCATCTACATTAGCATCTATAATATTTAATAAATAAAATATACCCGTTACAACAATGCTAAGATCTTTGTCTTTTTGAGCGTCTTTTTGAGCATCCCGTAACCTTTCATCTGATACGATAGCTGTTGCTCCATCACCCCAAAATTCGTCATCTGTAAAGCCAGCTAATCGCCTTTTGTACGCATTTCTAAAACGATCATATTCTTTATCATTTTGAATATAAAAATAAATACCAACTCCCATCCCCGCATAAATAATGGGAATTTTCCAATATTTTTTATTGTAGGCTTGTCCTAGACCAGGAAGAACAGCAGAGTAAAAAGCTGCCGTTGCTGGCGCTAGAGGTTTATACTCTTCTTTAACAACAACGGTTTCTTCTATAATTAACCCATTTTCTTTTTTAATAAAAAGAGAATCAGATTTTTGAGCAACGATTGAAGTTGTAAAAAAAACAAATAAGATGAAGAGAATATTAGTTTTCACTTTTAAGTATATTCAAGATGCGAAGAAAATCATTTTTATCCTTAAAAGGAACGGTTAATTGACCTTTTCCTCCACCAGAAGTTTTAATGGTAACCTTACTTTCTAATAATTCGGAAAGGGCTGTTTTTGCCGAATTCAAATAGGAGGGAAGCGCCTTTTTATTAATTACTTCCTTTTTTTCTGATGGTGATTTAAGTTGTCTTACCAATGCTTCCGTTTCTCTTACTGAAAGGTTTTTAGAAATAATTTTTTCGTAAATATCTAATTGATATCCGAAGTTTTCAAGATTAATTAATGCTCTTCCATGACCCATGCTAATAAAACCATCTCGCATTCCTGTTTGAATGATAGGGTCTAATTTTAATAAACGTAAATAATTAGCGATGGTAGATCTATTTTTTCCTACTCTGTTGCTCAATGCCTCTTGAGTTATTTCAATTTCTTCAATTAGACGTTGGTAGGATAAAGCAATTTCAATAGGGTCTAAATCTTGTCGTTGAATATTTTCAACCAAGGCCATTTCAAGAGATTCTTGATCATTGGCAATTCGAATAAATGAAGGAATCGTTTCTAATCCAATTAGTTTTGAAGCGCGATACCTACGTTCTCCACTAACTAACTGAAATTTATTAAAACCTAATTTCCGAACTGTAATAGGTTGAATAACCCCTAGTTCTTTAATAGAGGAGGCTAATTCTCTAAGGGATTCTTCATTAAAACTAGAACGAGGTTGAAATGGATTCATTTCAATCGTATCTAATTCTAATTCAACGATACTCCCAACAACTTTATCGGCATTTTTATCTGTAGCAGATTTAATATCGTTAGCAGAATCTTTCAGAAGCGCAGAAAGACCTCGACCTAAGACTTGTTTTTTAGTTGCTTTTGCCATGTATTATTTTTCGTTTTTCTCAATTAATTCTTGAGCCATATTCAGATAATTATTGGCACCTTTACTTCCAGCGTCATAACTAATAATACTTTCTCCAAAACTGGGTGCTTCCCCTAAACGTACATTTCGTTGAATGATTGTTTTAAAAACCATCTTATCGAAGTGTTTTTTAACCTCTTCAACTACTTGATTGGAAAGTCTTAGCCTAGAATCGTACATCGTTAATAATAGTCCTTCAATATCCAATTCAGGATTGTGTATTTTCTGAATACTTTTTATCGTGTTTAATAATTTCCCTAATCCTTCCAATGCAAAATACTCACATTGAATAGGAATAATTACTGAATCTGCAGCAGTCAAAGCATTTAAGGTTATCAGCCCTAAAGATGGCGCACAGTCTATAATGATATAATCGTAGGAATCTAAAATAGGTTTAATTGCTTTTTTAAGCATATACTCCCTGTTTTCCAAATTGACCAACTCAATTTCTATGGCAACCAAATCTATATGCGAAGGAATAATATCTACATTAGGTGAATTAGTAGACACAATAGCCTCTTTAGCTTTTACCGCATGTTCTAAGAGGCGATAAGTGCCTTTTTCAACACTGTCTACATCAATACCTAACCCCGATGAAGCATTCGCTTGCGGATCTGCATCAATCAATAACACCTTTTTTTCTAAGACACCCAAAGAAGCAGCAAGGTTTATTGCAGTGGTTGTTTTTCCAACACCTCCTTTTTGATTAGCTATAGCGATTATTTTTCCCATAAATTTGAAGCAAGATTATTGAGTTTAAAAATACGATTATTTATGAGGAATGGAAATGAATTTTGTTAACAGGTAATCAACAAATTATTTATTCTTTTTTGAACGAATCATCATTTCTAACATATCCCACATTTCTTCAGGGATTTCCTCCAACATATTCATTTGCCCTGCGCCTTTTAACCATTCTCCACCATCAATGGTAATCACCTCGCCATTAACATATGCAGAGAAATCTGAAACTAAATAGGCTGCCAAATTTGCTAATTCTTGATGTTCACCAACACGTTTTAAAGGAACCTTTTTCGCAAAATCGAATTTGTCCTTCAAATCCCCTGGCAACAATCTATCCCAAGCTCCTTTTGTTGGGAACGGTCCCGGAGCAATGGCATTAAAACGCATTCCGTATTTTGCCCATTCCACAGCTAAAGAGCGTGTTAAAGCTAAAACCCCTGCTTTTGCAGTAGCACTTGGTACAACATAAGCAGAACCTGTCCAGGCATACGTAGTTACAATATTTAAAACTACTTTATCAGTTTCTTTTTTATCAATCCAATATTTTCCGAAAGCTAGTGTACAGTTTTTTGTGCCTTTTAAAACAATATCAATAATGGTATCGAAAGCATTTGCAGAAAGACGCTCGGTAGGAGAAATAAAATTACCAGCAGCATTGTTAAGTAATACATCTACTACTCCAAATTCTTTAACTGAAGCTTTTAGCATAGCCTCTACTTGATCGTAATGACGAACATCACATTGTACAGGAAGTACTTTTCCTCCTGTTTTTTCTTCTAATTCAGCTTTTACTTTATGTAATTTTTCAATGTTTCTTGAAGTAATCACCACATTGGCACCTAATTCGAGAAAGTATGTGGTCATTGCTTTTCCAAGTCCGCTACCGCCTCCGGTTACTACGATTGTTTTTCCTTTTAAAGCATCGTCACGAAGCATTTTTTTTGTGTAGTTCATATAATTTAATTATTCATTATGTAGCGTTTGTTTAACCAAAGTTTAAATAAAGGGTCTTGGAATGTTATATTTTTTCCTTGTCTGTCTATAATTTCTTTGTCTATTAACGCTTTTTTTATCTTATTTACATTCCCAGAAGTCCCTAGCTTATATTTCGAAATTGTGTTTTTTCCACTTAATTGCTGTTCATTATTACACAAAGCTTTTAAAAAATTTACTTGTGTATTGCTTAAATAATCGAGTTCTTTAATAAACAAGATTTCATATTGATTAAGCAATTGGTCCATCGATTTTTCAATAATTTCTTCAGTACAGACACTTGTAGTATTTAACCAAACCATGTTGGCAAACTGTTGCACAAAATACGAATGATTTTCAACTAGATTAGCAACTTCTGAAGCTAATTGTGAAGAAATTCGTTTTTGATTTGTTTTAAATCTTCTAACAATATATTTTTTCCAGTGGTCATTTGTTATTTTTGAAAGAAATAACACCTCTCCAAATTTATAAAACGGCATGGATTTACTTTCAAATAGCTGCGTCATCATATGTTGTTTGCTGCCATAGATGATGTAGGAAGCTTTTTGATGGTATTGCCAATTTGCACGTAATTTTTTCTGAAACGCCAGAGGATACTTAAAATGTGATATGTTCTGAAATTCATCTAAGCAAATTACAATCTGAATTTTTTTCTTTTTTGAAATTAATTCTGGGAGGTTTAGTATTTCTGAAGGGTCTTTTTTAACCTCATCCCAATCAAAACTTAACGATAAATTAGTTGAAGGATCTACGCCAAAGCTCAATTTTGGAATTAACTTTTTAAACAACAACTTAGAAAGTTTTATTTGTTCTTCCCATTTTGAAGCACCTGCATTAATGACATTGGTGGCGAAAATTTTGTAAAATTCCTCTTCGGTTCTAATATTAAACAAGTCGATATAACAGATTTTAATAGACTTGTTTGTTTTACTAAGTTCATTGGTGGCAATGTGTACGAGCGATGATTTGCCCCATCTTCGCGGAGAGATTAATGTAATGTTTATTTGAGATAAGATATTTTGTTTTATAAAATCTATTTCAAATTGTCTATTTACAAAAAATTGCTTTTCTATAACTTTACCAAATTTAAATGGCAGCCCCATAATCGGTTGTTTCCTCAAAACTACAAATTTATTATCAGCTTACCAAACGGTAACTTACCAATTGGTAAGTTGTTTAAAGTGATGAATTAATAGCTATTTGAATTGTTTTTAAATGCTAACTAATTTCGGAACCTAAGTCTTTTGGTTTTAATAGTGTATTATTTTAATCTACCGAATCAATCAAAATCTGAAGTAAATCAATAGCAGCATCACTAATTCGAGTTCCTGGACCATAAACTGCAACAGCACCAGCATCAAACAAAAACTGGTAATCTTGCGGCGGAATTACACCACCAACGATCACCATAATATCTTCACGGCCATACTTTTTTAATTCTTCAATTACTTTCGGAACTAATGTTTTATGTCCTGCTGCTAAAGAGGAAACTCCTATAATATGCACGTCGTTTTCTACAGCTTGTTTGGTGGTTTCTTCGGGAGTTTGAAACAGTGGGCCAATATCTACATCAAAACCTACATCTGCATAACCTGTTGCTACTACTTTAGCACCACGGTCGTGACCATCTTGTCCCATTTTGGCAATCATAATACGAGGTCTTCGCCCTTCTAATTCAGCGAATTTATTGGCAAGTTCTCTTGCTTTTTTAAAGGATGGGTCTTCTTTTATTTCTTTACTATACACGCCACTAAACGATTTAATTTGTGCTTTATGTCTTCCAAATACTTCTTCTAAAGCATCACTAATTTCACCCAAGGTTGCTCGTTCGCGAGCAGCTTCAATGGCTAAAGCTAATAAATTTTGAGTACCTGTTTTAGCATTTTTAGTTAAATTTACCAAAGCGCTTGCTACTTTTTCAGAATTACGCTCCTTTTTTATACGCTCCAAACGTGCCATTTGAGAATGGCGTACTTTCTGATTATCGACATCTAAAATTTGCAAAGGATCTTCTTTTGCTAATCTATATTTATTTACGCCAACTATAATATCTTGTCCAGAATCAATTCGAGCTTGCTTTCTTGCAGCAGCTTCTTCAATTCTAAGCTTCGGAATTCCTGCTTCAATCGCCTTAGTCATTCCGCCCAGTTCTTCTACTTCTTGAATTAACTCCCAAGCTTTGTTAGCAATTTCTTCGGTGCGTTTTTCTACAAAATGACTTCCTGCCCAAGGATCCACTGTTTTAGTAATACTCGTTTCTTTCTGAAGATAAATCTGAGTATTTCTAGCAATTCTTGCTGAAAAATCTGTGGGTAACGCAATAGCTTCATCTAATGCATTGGTGTGTAAAGATTGCGTCCCCCCTAATGCGGCGGCAGTTGCTTCAATACAAGTTCTTGCCACGTTATTAAAGGGGTCTTGTTGGGTAAGGCTCCATCCGCTGGTTTGACAATGCGTGCGTAAAGCTAAAGATTTTTGATTTTTTGGATTGAATTGCTTCACTATTTTGGCCCACAACATTCTCGCTGCCCTCAACTTGGCAATTTCGGTAAAATGATCCATTCCTATAGCCCAAAAGAAAGACAATCTTGGGGCGAATGAATCGATATCCATTCCTGCTTTAATTCCGGTTCTTATATATTCTAATCCGTCTGCTAATGTATAGGCTAATTCTATTTCGCAGGTTGCACCCGCTTCTTGCATATGATAGCCAGAAATAGAAATAGAGTTAAATTTAGGCATATTTTTAGAAGCATATTCAAAAATATCACTCACAATTTTCATGGATGGAGTTGGTGGATATATATAAGTATTTCGAACCATAAACTCTTTTAATATATCATTTTGGATAGTACCTGAAAGCGCATCTATCGAAACTCCTTGTTCTTCGGCGGCAACAATATAAAAAGCCATTATAGGTAATACGGCTCCGTTCATCGTCATAGAAACACTCATCTTATCCAACGGAATTTTATCGAATAAAATTTTCATATCCTCCACACTATCTATTGCTACACCAGCTTTTCCAACATCTCCTTCCACACGTTTGTGATCACTGTCGTAGCCACGATGCGTAGCTAAATCGAAAGCCACAGAAAGGCCTTTTTGTCCAGCAGCAAGGTTTCTTCTGTAGAAAGCATTACTTTCTTCAGCAGTAGAAAAACCGGCATATTGTCTAATGGTCCACGGTCTACGAACGTACATAGTTGAGTAGGGACCTCGAAGAAATGGGGAGATTCCAGCTACAAAATTTTCATGAGGAAACGATTTTGATTTCGATTCTGTTTTTTCAGAAACTAAACTAAGATGTTGAAGGTTTTTTCTAGCCATTTTATTAGTTGATTTCAGGAATATCTAACTCTAATAAACGTTGATAAAAAGTATCTAATGCTATGAATAATAAAAAGTTTGGATCGGTTTCTGCATCAGCAGCTGCTACTCGGTAATTTTCAGCCATTACACCTGGACTTAAATACGCTACATCAATAAGGTTTAAAAGTTTATTTTTCATCGCCTCATTTTTGAATTTATTAATCAAACATTTTACAAATTCATTCTTGTAATTAAGGTTGCTTTTTCCTTTTCTTTTAATAAAAAGGGCGTCTTGTTTTAATAGCTCATTATATACCTTTAATGTATGTGGAGAGGCAATCTCTTTATAAAAAACGGTCCCTTTAGCTCCTCCATAAATATATTGTGCGTAGGAATATGAGAAATTTAAATACTCTTTTTCTTGTATTTCTTTTAAATAATACCTGCTAATATCTTCTTTAAAAGCATACAAAGCTTCATTCATAATCTTTGCTTCATTATTTGAACAATTGATGACTTGTTCCTCGTTTTGATATTTATAAGGGAATGGTTTTGAGCAACTAGATAAGGTCGCAATTGTAATTATTAATAAATATATTTTATTCATAGGTGTTTTTATTCTTGATGGATTCTTTCTTGCTCTAATTTTTCTGAAAGTCTCCTTTCTATGATAGGTTCTAGCAACGTTTTTCTTGATTTAGTTTTAACAAAAGGAAACAATTCAAGGTTCTCTTTCATTTGATCATTCGGATTAATGTGAATGTTTGTTCCTAACAATTCAAGGGTGCCAGCATCAAATAATTTTTGTTCTTTTTGAGCACTTTCCTTTATTTTTCTTTGAATGGTTCCTTCTTTTAACTGTTTTAAGAATCCGCCATTTTCTTCTATATTTTTAAAAAGTTGCAATGCTTTTTCTGAAAGCTGATTCGTTATTGATTCAATATAATAGGAACCCTCTGAAGGGTTACCCAAAGTCTTAAAATTACTTTCTTCCTTTAAAATTAGTAATTGATTACGTGCAATTCGCTCCCCAAACTCATTGCTTTTATGATAGATGGAGTCATACGCTAAACTACATATTGAATCTGCACCACCAAGTATTGCGCTCATGTTTTCGGTAGTAGTTCGTAGTAAGTTTACATTGTAATCGTATACCGTTTTATTTCTTTTTGAAGGAGTTGTAATGATATGACAATCTGTAGAAACACCATATTCATTGGCAAGTGTTGCATAGAGGTTTCTTAGGGATCTAATTTTTGCTATTTCAAAAAAGTAGTTGGTACCAACTGCCAGATTGAACGTTATTAAAGGAGATTCCTTGTCTTTTTGCTCTGTCTGAATAACATTCTGAAAATAATTTAAATATTCATTAGCTTGAGCAAGGCAATAGGCAAGTTGTTGTGTCATATTGGCACCTGCATTTTGAAAAAGTGTTCCGTCAATACTAAATATGTTTTTAGTATTGTTTTTTTGAATAATAGTTGAAAGAATAGCATGATCTTTCTTTAAATTATAATACCAGTTTCCTGTTTTGGCAAGATTCCCTATAATATCAATATTGAAATAATATGTTGCTTTTTTGTCTGAAAAAAAATGAAATAAGGTTGAGTAGAATTCTTCTGAAAGAAATTTTAAATTAAAATAGATACTACTACTTTCAAACGGAAAGTTTTTAAAAGCCGTTGCAATATCAAATTCCTTTTCCGAAGTAAGAATAACGGCCTCAGCGCCTCTGTTTATCGCATCTATTATTAAATGATTTGCAATGGTTTCATCGTCAATAAATATTTTTTGTGTGATGTTCCAATAATTTGGATGCCTTTGAATTGTTGAAATTTCATTTTTAAAATCATCTTGATGGTAAAAAGGTTTTACATCAATACCTTCAATGTTTTTCCAGATAAGTGTATTGTTATAATCTGCTCCTTTTAAATCTATTTGGATTTTTTGTTTCCATTCTTTTGCAGAAACTTCATCAAACTCTTTAAATAAAAAATCACTCATTTTCCATCTTGTTTTTTAGACTGTCCTGATGTTCTATAATATAAATATCCTCTTGTTCTTTTTTTAGATAATATTTCTCACGGGCATATTTTTCAATCTCATTACTATCTTTCATTTTTTCAATAAAAGCGTTGTCTTTTTTAATTTCGTCACTATAAATTTCCTTGCTGTTTTCAAGTGTTTCTATACTTTCATTCAATTCATGATGAATAAAATATGAGTTGGTATCGAAAAAAAACATCCAGAACGAAAACAAAATAACGATAAGGAAATACTTATTGCTAAATACCCGAAACCATTTATTCTTTTTTATTTTTGAGAGCTTCATTTTTAACTTTCTGCTAACCTTTGATTGATGATTTTTCTAATTAATTCTACAGCAACAGTATTGTAACGATTTGTAGGTATTATAATGTCTGCATACTCTTTTGTGGGTTCAATAAACTGCTGGTGCATTGGTTTTAAAGTGGTCTGGTATCTATTTAGGACTTCTTCTAAATCTCTACCACGCTCAGCCATATCACGTTTTAAACGTCGAATAAGGCGTTCGTCACTATCTGCGTGAACATAAATATTAATATCGAATAATTCTCTTACTTCTGGATGTGTAAGTATAAGTATTCCTTCAACAATAATCACTTTTCTAGGTTTTGTTGTAATTGTTTTTCCGGTTCGATTATGTTCTACAAAAGAATAAATAGGTTGTTCTATAGTATTTCCTTTTTTAAGCTCTTTTAGATGTTTTTCCAATAAATCAAAATCGATTGCTTTGGGATGGTCGAAGTTAATTTTGGTTCGTTCATCAAATAATAAATGACTTGTGTCTTTATAATACGAGTCTTGAGAAATTACACAAACTTCATCTTTAGGAAGTTCTTCAATTATCTGACTAACAACAGTAGTTTTTCCACTTCCGGTACCACCAGCAATTCCAATAATAAGCATACACAAAGGTTTTTACAAAGGTAGTGAGTTTTCCTGTTTTTTTCCTAAAATTTATTTCTGAAACTTCCTTATAAGATTTTAAATATTAACTATTTTTGCGAAGCAATTTCGGGATGTAGCTTAGTCCGGTTTAAAGTGCTGGTCTGGGGGACCAGAGATCGGAGGTTCGAATCCTCTCATCCCGACTTCGCCCTCTGAAGCTTTACGCAAAAGGAGGCTTTTCTTTTTTACTATATTTTTTAATTTAAAGTTTTATGTACTTTTCTTCCTAGATTAACTATAATCTCAACTACTTCTTCAATATCTTTTTTTGAAGTTCTAAAATTTACAATACAAGCTCTTAAGCAATACTTATCTTTTACAATAGCATTAGATACAAAGACATCTCCTTCTGATTGTAATTTATTTAATAGTTCCTCATTTAGTTTATTTAGATAATCATTATTATTAACCTCTGTGTAACCTAAAGGAATATATCTGAAAGTTGTAATACTTAAGTTTTGTGTGACAGCTTTAAGTTCGGGGTGATTTTTAGCTTGAGTAAATAATAGTTTAGACAATTCAATATCCTCACATATCATATTTTCATAACCCTTTCTGCCTACTTGCTGAAGTGCTAACCAAACTTTTAAAGCTCTAAATCCACGAGAGTTTTGAAGTCCGTATTCAAAATAATTTTGAGAAAAATCATCATCCTTTAAGTGATAATACTCTGGGTGCGAACTATAGGTGTCTAATAAGTGTTGAGGGTTTTTTACTAACGTACAACCCGCTTCTAGTGGGGTATATAGCCATTTATGGGGATCAAGAGCTATAGAATCTGCTTCTTTAATTCCATCAAACAACCCTTTGAGTTCTGGAACTACAGCTGCTGGAACACCATAAGCACCATCTATATGAAACCATAAATCGTATGTTTTGCAGATAGTAGCAATTGCCTTTAGATCGTCAATAGTGCCAGTACTAACATCTCCTGCTGTACCGACAATCATAAAAGGTTGATTGCCATTCTCTAAGTCTTCTTTTATAGTATGTTCTAAAATATCATTATTCATTTTGTTTGAAGAACCTGTAGGTATCCAACGTATAGATTTTGATCCATGTCCAAAAAGAATAGCTGCTTTTTCAACCCAAGTATGTGTTGTTTTTGAGCAGTAAACAATTAATTTTTTTGAAGAGCTTGACAACCCTTCTTCTTTAATATTTTTAGGAGCTTTTGCTGTTCTTGCTGCTAAAAAAGCAGTAAAATTAGCCATATTTCCTCCACTAACTAAAATACCCCCATAATTTGGTGAAACACCAATGAATTCGGCTAACCACTTCACAGTTTGTTTTTCAATTTCGGTAGCGATTGGACTAAGCATTTGTCCTCCCACATTTGGATTGACTGAAGCGGCTAATAAATCTGCCAATGCTCCAATTGGCGCAGCTGAAGAGGTGATATACCCTAAAAACTTAGGATGACCATTTAATAAAGAATGATTAAACAATAAATCTGTAGCTTTTGAAAGCAATTCTTCTGGAGGTGTTCCATTTTCTGGTAGTGATTGACTTCCTAAAATTTTTTGTAATTGTAAAGGTGTTTTTTTTGTTGTAACAGGTTTTTCATCAATAGTTTCGATAAAATTAGAAATCGAATCAATTAAACTATATCCAATTTTTCGGAATTCGTCCTTACTAATATCTATTGGTTTTTTCCTATGCCTTTCCATGACGTAAGTATCAATATATTTACAATTAAGATTCTTCTTTTTTGAAATTAAAAAGATGATAAATTTAATAAAAGCTATTCAATCATTTTGGCAATTTTCTCAAAGGCATCTTCGTCTTTAATAACATATTGTTCTGCTCCTTTTTGAATTGTTTGAATTGCTTTAATATAACTCTCCTGATTGGATAGCATAATAAAACGAGTATTAGGTAAATGCTTACGTATTGCTTCTAAAATTTCTAACCCATTAGCAGCATCTTTTTGGACTGTATTTAAATAATAATCTAAAATAATCACGTCTGGGTTTTCAGAAATATGTTTTACACATTCTTCTCCAGTATAAAAAATAGAAATTTCATGAGGTGTTTCTCTTGTTAAATAATCTGACATTGCCATAGTTAACATTTCATCATCATCTACAATAAAAATCTTTTTTGGTTTTTTTACTTCCATTGTTTTTTAATATTGGTTAGTTACTGAAACAAAGATAGATAATATTATTATTCTAGCTTAACTCGACAATTGCAATTTCTATTTGATTTATTAATTTACTTCTTTTTTCTTCAATTATTTCATTTTCGGGTTCTTCTCTACACAAACGCTCTAATTCCATAGCAAGATCTTTTGTATCAGACATCCCCATCATAATCCATTTTGTCTTAAAACCATGAACTTGATTTGCAATTTCTTCAAAATTATTTTCTTCTACTGCTTTGTTAATCCTTTCAATTAATCCTGGCGCTGAAGAAGTAAACATCCTAATATATTTTTTTATCTTTTCTTTATCCCCATCACAAAATTCATTTAGGTACGTCATATTGGTAATTATAGAACCTTTGTTGTCATTTTTATTTGCAGGGATTTCTTTAGGGGTTTCTTCTCTTTTTACTCTTAATTTAATTCCCAATACTTGAGCTATTCCGCTGATGAGTTGTTGAGTTTTAAAAGGTTTAGGAATATATGAATCCATTCCTGCTTGTTTGCATTTATCCAAATCGGTTCGCAGTACACTTGCCGTTAGTGCTATGATTGGTGTATCTTTTATTGGGCTTTCAAAATTTGAACGAATATAACGTGTTGCATCAAATCCATTCATTCCTGGCATTTGCACGTCCATAAGAATCAAATCAAACTTAATCTTACTAACCATATCTATAGCTTCCTGCCCATCTTCAGCTTCAAATATCTCTACATTGGCTTTCGATTTTAAGGTGTCTCTAGCAACAATTCTATTGTATTCATTATCGTCGGTAACTAGAATTGTTAATCCATCCAGAATACTTCCATCTATATTTTTATCTAAAGCTAATCGCTCTTCTAACCTTTCTGAAGAACCATCATCAAAGTTTACAATAAAAGAGAAAGTAGTTCCATATCCTTCTTTACTTTCTACTAAAATTTCACCACCCATAATATCAACCAACTGTCGTGATATACTCAGCCCTAATCCAGTTCCTCCATATTTTCTTGTATCTGATGTGTTCGCTTGTGTGAAACTTTCAAATACCTTCTGTAGTTTATCTTCTGGTATTCCTATTCCAGTATCAATTATAGAAAATTTAATTCCATTTTTTTCATTTTTTACTTCAATAGCAACACTACCTTTTTCAGTAAATTTTACAGCGTTACCTGTAAGGTTTATCAGTATTTGGTTTAAACGTATAGGATCGCCAATCACCACATCTTTTACATCTGATTTTATACTTGAAAAAAGTTCTAAGCCTTTTTCTACTGCTCTGTGATTAAGGATTTTTTTAACATGCTCAATAGCGTTTTTTATTGAAAAGTCAATCAGCTCAAGTTCCATTTTACCCGATTCTATCTTTGAAAGATCCAGGATGTCATTAATAATATGAAGTAAATTATCACTTGATTTTTGAATACCATCCAGATAATTTAACTGATCACTCCTTGGTTCTTTATCGAGCAACAGGTTGGTCATCCCCATCACCGCATTCATGGGAGTCCGAATCTCATGACTCATATTAGCCAGAAATTGTTGCTTAAATTGTTCAGATTTTTCTGCTTTGGCTCTTTGAGACTCTGCCTCTTCTTTTTGTGCCCGGATTTCTACGGTTGCTTCTTCAACCTCATTTTCTAATACTTTTTGTCTTTGTTTGTAACTTGCAGTTCGCCAAGAATTAAAGATAAAAAACCCTAATAGTAAGATTAATGCATAGTTCAATCTCGCCCACCAAGAATGCCACCAGGGAGGAGAGATGGTAAATTTATACTCAAACGGTTCGCTCCATTTATTACTTTCTCCTATGGCACTAACTTTAAAAGTATAAGAACCATATGGAATATTTCGGTAATCTGTTTTTGCTTCTTTACTTGTCTTACTCCAGGTTTCATTTAAACCTTCCATTAAGTAGCTATATTGAATTTTATGTGACGCATCCCAATCTATGGCGTAAAAGTGAAAAGTTAGGTGGTTTTTATTATAATCCAGAATTAGATTTTCGGGATAGTTGTAAAAGGGTTTTGTACTGCTATAGCTAAAGCCTGTACTGTCTTTTTGTTTGAGATTATGAAAATCTATATACCGTTCATTAATGTCGATACTGCTAAGATGAACTTTAGGTGGATTTTGAGAAATTGTCAATTGCTCCAAATCCAGAATATTAAGGCTTTTAGTAGAGCCCAACCACATGCGGTTTTTACTGTCCAAATAGGTGCTGTTATGAATAAAATCGGTACCTTTTAAACCATCATATTTCCCATAGTTTCTTATCTCTTTAGCGATAGTTGATTTGTTTTTTTTGCCATCAATATTTTCTTCAAAAACCAATTCATTTAACCCAGACTTTGTAGTTACCCATATATGTCCATTGTTATCTTCAACTAATGATTGGATAATATTATTGCTCAAGCCTTCTTTTATAGTATAATGGGTTATACTTGCATCATTTTGACTTAAAACATCCAATCCAAAATCGGTTCCCAGCCATATATTACCCTCTTGATCTTCTAGTAGCTCATTTACATAATTATTAGATAAACCTTCTTTTTCTGTATAATGAGTAATTTTTTCTTTAATAATACCATTCTCTTCCCATTGAGTGAGTTTGCTTACTCCGCCACCATTGGTAGCGATCCAAATATTTTTATCTCTATCTTCTAATATTGCATTAACACTATTATCACTTAAGCCTTCTTTCTCAGTATAATGGTAAACGCTTTCTTTGTCAGAGCCCTCCATAATTAACTTACTTATTCCATAAGAGGTGCCAACCCAAATATTCCCAGAATGATCTTCAAATATTGTTTTAACATTTCTACTTATTAACCCTTCTTTCTCTAAATAAGCTGTTACATACTCATTGTCTACATCTGCCTGATAAGGTTTATTTAGAAGGCCTTTTGAAAGCACACTAATCCCAGCACTACTAGCACCGAACCAAATATTATCTTCTTTATCTTTTAACATTGTATAGTAAGAAAATCTACCTAAATCCCAATCTGTTGGGTAGCTAACAATAGAGGCTACCTCTTTATCTTCATTCCCTCCAAGCTTCATCTTTCTCGCACCACCACCATCTGTTCCAACCCAAATATCACCTTCTTTATCTTCTACAACAGAGTATACCCTATCATAAGGTAAACCATCTTTTTTCGTATAATTTTTAAAGGGTCTTTTTTTTAATATGCTAACTCCTTGCCCCCAGGACATAATCCAAATGTTTCCGCTGCGGTCTTCTAACCTTGGTCCTGTATCATTAGAGCTAAGTCCATCTTCTTCAGTATATACAGTAAAGGTTTCTACCTCAATACCACCTACCATTGAACGACTAAGTTTGCTGGTGCCTTTTCCGTAAGATCCAAACCAGATATTTCCTTGACGATCTTCTAATACACCATAGACAGTATTTCCACCTAAACCTTCTTTTTCTGTATAATTAGTAATGGTTTCTATTTCAACTCCACCTTTTGTTTCTCTTACCAATTTACTGACACCATCACCAGTAGCGAACCAGATATCACCATTTTTATCTTCAAGAATTTCATTAACCCAATTAGTAAGCAATCCATCTTTTTGAGTATAGTGAGTAATGGCTATCTTTTCTTGCTCATTTTGCAAAGATTCAACACTGAACATACAAACACCACCTCCCCATGAACTAAACCACATATTTCCAAACCTGTCTTCTATTATTCCCCTAACAGTCTTTTTTATAAAACCTTCTTTTTTTGTGTAATTTGTCAAGGTAACTTTATATGTAGCGTCTGTATTTAGCTTAGTAGCATCTACACGACTATAGGTAAGTTTACTTACACCTTCAGAAGATCCGATCCAAATATTACCCTTTTTATCTTCATATAAAGAATAGACATAATTACTACTTAATCCTTCATTCTCTGAGTAAAATGTAAACGTCTCTCCATTGTACATACACACCCCTTTGTCACTAGTACCAAACCAAATGTTGCCATTTTCATCTTCTATAATTGAATTTATACCATTACTTAAACCTTCTTCATCCCCGTAATTAATAAATGTAGCTCCATTGTACTTACTCACTCCACCATACTTGGAACCCAACCAAATATTTCCGTTTTTATCTTCCAATGCCGAAGGTATATATGATCCTGCCAATCCCTGATCTTTACCTAAAAGTTGGATGTTATAGGATGCATTGTACTTGTATTCTGGCGGCCCAGCTTTAATTGCTTGGGGTTGTATACTTGGAATGACTTTTCCTTTAACGGTAAAGGCAATTCCAGTAGGAATAGTGTCCCCTTTTTTACTCAAACAAGTAAATTTAGCATTCACTTCATTTGCTTTATACCGCTTAAGGGAATCTTTAATTACGGTAATTACATTTATATTATTGGGTACCCTATGAGTATTTAAGTTATTCCTTGTAATTTTTGGTTGTGCTACTTTTCTTTTAATTGGTTTTTGTATGCTGTCACGGTGTATAACTTTGCCTATTATAGGTATAGCTACACCAGTAATAATAGTATCGCCAAATGAATTTATCACAGGTTGAATACTATCTCCAGTTAAAGTATTGAGAGTATATCCCGTATTGGTATTAACCTCTACTGTTTTTGGAATAGAAAATAATGGTGGTGGACCAGAGCTTTCTTTGGTGTCATTGTAAGTACAAGCTACTAAAAGGAAAACAAAAAATAGATATGGAAATCGTTTATTCAATATTGTTAGTTAACGGATGAAAGTGTTTTATTTAAAAATACGATTCAAGCCTCGTAACAGATTTTTTTCTAAAAGGTCAAAGTTATCATCACTTAAAAAGATTTCTTTTATTTGAAATAACAAACGATTCTTTTCATCACCTGTATAGCCATATCTATCAACAGTCGATTGTATTTTTTGGATACTTTGGTAATCATTATCCTTTTTAAATTCCTTATGTATTTTCTCAAAAACACTTGAAGGGATTTTTGATTTTATAATGTCCATTTCATCTTTAGATTCCGTAAAATCTGCATTTGCACAATAAATTAATATATACAAGTTCAATTCTTCTTTGCTCCAGTTTGTGTTCATTATTTCTCTTTGTTTTTTTTAATAAATAGCTTTTTTATATAGTTGCTGAGACATATTTAAATATGTTGTTTTGAATAACAATACTTCCATCATCCAGTAGAAAGTTATTTACTGCCTCTTTTAGCGCCTTCTTCAATTCAACTTCACTAATCATTTGTAACATACCCTGAAGCGGTCCTGCTGCAACATTTGCTTCCCAAAACATCTCAAAATCTTTGTATATAAATGGACAATTAACTTCTTTAGTAGAAATGTTGATTAAACCCGCTTCAGCAAATAATCCCTCTAGTACACCTGGCATAGAAAGTTCAAAGGGTCCACCTCCTTTTGGTGATTCAGGCATGGCTTCTCGAAGTGCTTTAAAAACGATCCTGTAATTCACTTTTTCTGGAGCTCCAAAGAGCCCTGCAACTATTTTTCCTTCTGGTTTACAAACTCTTTTAAGTTCTTTTAAAGCTGCTACTCGGTTTTCTGTATATTGTATAGAGTTTGCAGCAAATATGACATCAAACTTATTATCTTCATAGGGTAGGTTTTCAATGTCTGCAACCTGGAAATCTCCTTCTGGAATACGTAGGGAAGCATAATTAAGTAGACCTTGTGCTACATCAATTCCATAGATCTTCGCTCCTTTTTCTTTTGCAATAATACAGGCTCCTCCCGCGCCACATCCAACATCAAGGAATATAGTGTTTGTTCCCACTTCTGTAGTATTAAGCATTGCATCCCATAAGGGTTTGTGTTTGGGCTCTTGAATTTCAGCCCAGCCTTTTGGTGCTTTTCCCCAAAGTTCACCTTGTATCTCTGATTTTTTCATGGTTAGTTGATTAAATCGTATAATTTCAGTTAGTTAGACAACGATTATTATATCGTCACTAAAGATACTATTTACTTTTTTGGAGGGCCATCTTTTCCCCAGTATATATCTCTTGGTCCTTTTGTTGTAAACCAATGACAGCCCCATTTTTTAATTTCTGAATCTGCTCTTTTTTTGTCGAATCCAATAATAGACATTGAATGTTCTGAATTAATTATTTCAATTGGCAACCATTTACCCCCTCCTGGAACAGGTAAAGGATTTCCATCTTTGTTTGGAGAAGCTCCATATAGGTCTTCTGAGACAGAACATTTAAAGAAGAAAAGTTTCATAGGGACTTGTTTTTTTACTCGCAATATTTTATAAATATACTGTTTATGTGTTAATAATAGCAAAATCCAAGTTTATAATGATTTGGGTTGAACTCAGTAGATTATTTAAATCCAAAATAGCAATAAGAAAAGTTAATAATTGAATAATGAAATAAAATGACCGAGGACTGATGACAGAAGAAAATAAAGGAAGTTTCTATTATTAAAAAATGTCTGTATATATTTTTAAAATTGATTTATCGAATCTATCTTCCTTAGAAAATTCATCAAAAACACTTGACTGAAGACTAGTCTTTTTTGCAATAAGAAAACCTAATAAACAAATAACAATTCTCAATAATTTTTGAGTTTCTTTAAACCTGAAAAATACTACCTTTGTAATTAGAAATTAAAGATAAAATTATGTCAGATACAATTGAAAAAATAAAATGTTTGATTATTGGTTCAGGACCTGCAGGATATACAGCTGCTATTTATGCTTCTAGAGCCGAATTAAAACCAGTGGTTTATACTGGAATGCAAATGGGAGGACAATTAACTACCACTACCGAAGTAGATAATTATCCAGGTTATCCTAAAGGTACAGATGGAACCGCAATGATGGATGATTTTAAAAATCAAGCAGAACGTTTTGGAACCGAAGTGCGTTTTGGTATGGTTACCAATGTTGAATTGAGTACCGAAGTAGGAGGGATCCATAAAGTGACTGTGGATGGTTCTAAACAAATTGAAGCAGAAACAGTAATAATCTCAACGGGTGCAACTGCAAAATATTTAGGCTTAGAAAGTGAGCAACGATTAATAGGCGGTGGAGTTTCGGCTTGTGCTACTTGTGATGGTTTCTTTTACAAACAACAAGATGTAATTGTGGTTGGAGCAGGAGATACCGCTGCTGAAGAAGCAACGTATCTAGCAAATATTTGTAAAACCGTGACTATTTTAGTTCGTAAAGACTATATGCGTGCTTCAAAAGCGATGCAAGCTAGAGTAAATAAAACAGAGAATATTAATGTACTATACAATACTGAACTTGATGAAGTATTGGGCGAAAGTGTAGTGGAAGGTGTTCGTGCTAAAAACAATCAAACTGGAGATACTCAAGTAATTGATGTAACAGGAGTTTTTATCGCCATTGGTCATAAACCAAATACAGAATTATTTAAAGATGTGTTGGATATGGATGAAGTAGGCTATTTAATTACTGAAGGAAAATCTACCAAGACTAATTTACCAGGGGTTTTTGCTTGTGGTGATGTGCAAGATAAGGAATATCGTCAGGCGGTAACTGCTGCAGGTACGGGTTGCATGGCTGCTTTGGATTCTGAAAGGTATCTTGGGGCTTTGGAGTAATACTGTCATATAAATAAAATATGAGACCTGCTAGTTTTTATTAAACCTAGCAGGTCTTTTTCGTACACCCCTCAAGTCTCTTCAAGGGGACATTCGTCATAAGTTTATTTTAGGACTGTCCCCTTAGGGGACTACAGGGGTGTTATGCTTCAAGTGAAGTAAACTCAAACCTCCCACCATCAAACAAACCTTTGTCGCTTAGTTTTAAACTCGGAATTACTAACAAAGCCATAAAAGAAAGTGTCATATAAGGAGCGTTTAAAGTGCATCCTAGTGTCTTTGCCATTTTGTCTAACTCAGCATATTGTTTTCCGATAGTTACACCATCTTTATCACTCATAATTCCTGCAACTGGTAGTGGTACTATTTTTTCTTCGGAATTAGATACAGCGCAAATTCCACCTTTAGTTTCTATCAATAAATTTACTGCTTTACAAATAGCTTCGTCTGATACGCCTACGGCTATTATATTATGAGAATCGTGCCCTACAGAAGAAGCGATGGCGCCTTCCTTTAATCCAAAATTTGTAATAAAAGCAAGGGCAGGTTGTTGATTTTGATACCGATTTACCACCGTCATTTTTAAATTATCGGCTTTTATATTTGAAACTAAATTTCCATTTACAATCAAACTATCTTCAATGAGTTTGTTGGTAACTAGTGCTCCCTCTAAGGCTTCAATCACACGAATTTTTTTGGCATTTGTTTCATACCTAAAATCAGCTACTTCCTTCTTATCGGTATTGAAATTGTTTAAGATTTCAAAAGGTACAGATTTGATGTTAGCGATTCCTTCAGAAAAAACTAATTCACCATCAATATAGGTTTGTAGCGCTTTAAAATTTACCAAATCTTCCACCATAATAAAATCTGCTGCATCGCCTTCATTTAAAAGCCCAACATCTAGATTGTAATGTTTTACAGGGTTGATACAAGCCACTTGTAAGACCTTAAAAAGATCCATTCCTTTTGCAATGGCTCTGGCACATAATTTATTAATATGATTTATTAATAAATCGTCTGGATGTTTATCATCACTACAAAACAGTATGTTTTCAAAATGCTCAGGAAGTAAATCGATTAATGCTTCAAAGTTTTTAGCAGCAGATCCCTCTCTAATAAGAATTTTCATTCCTTTTTGGAGCTTTTCTAAGCCTTCTTCATAAGTAAAGCATTCGTGGTCGGTTGTAATTCCAGCAGCGATATAAGTTGAAATATCTTCTCCTCTCAATCCCGGAGCATGTCCGTCAACGGGTTTGTTAAATTGCTTTGCATAGGCAATCTTTTTCATTACTTCCTCATCATTGAATAAAACGCCAGGATAGTTCATCATTTCTGCCAAGTATTTTATTTCGGGTTTCTGAAGTAGGGTTTTTATTCCTTCAGAATCAATTACCGCACCAGCCGATTCAAAACTAGTGGCAGGTACGCAAGAGGGGGCTCCAAAATTGAATTTAAAAGGGACTTTATTGCCGTTTTCTATCATAAATTCGACGCCTTCAATTCCGAGGACATTCGCTATTTCATGTGGGTCTGAAACCGTTGCAACGGTACCATGAGTTACGGCTAGTTTTGCAAACTCAGAAGGTACCAACATAGAGCTTTCTATATGAATATGAGCATCTATAAAGCCAGGTAATATATAGGAATCTACAGTGTGATCTTTTTCAGAAATGGAAGTTATTTTTCCATTTTCAACGTGTATTTCACCTTTGTAAATTCGTTGGTTTGGGATGTCGACAATTTGCCCTTGTATTCTCATCATAATTTGAAGATTTATGCGAACACAAAGTTACTAATTTCGTGAACAGTACTATGTTCGAAACTTAGATCATTTGAATTAAAATTGAATCAAAAAAATCCTGCAAGGTTTTCCTCCTTCGCTAAAAAAAAAAGCTTCGGCGGACAGGCTGAAACCTTGCAGGATACGTTTTGATTGCTATGGTTTTTATGGTTAATTAATGATATTGAATTTACATTTTACGAATACTTCCTGAGTGCCCTTTTTTCTCGTGAATTAGCGTAGGGCTTCCGTAATATCTTATGTCTCCACCACTGGATGCTTTTGCATCTAAACTTTCTTTGACATTTATTGTAATATCTGCCCCGCTAGATGCTTTTGCATTACAATTAATAACTTCCAGTTTTTTTGCATCTAAATCACTACCACTAGAAGCTCTTGCATTAAGAGTACTTGCCTTTCCAGACACTGTTATATCTGCACCACTGCTGGTTTCAGCATATAATTCTTTTGAAAAAATTTCTACTTCTAAATCTGCACCACTACTGCTATCTAATGTTAAGTTTTTACTTTTAATGACAGAATTACCAATAACATCTGCACCACTAGAGGCTTCAATACTTACTAGGTTTACATAGGTTACATGAACTTTTTTAGCTTTTGATCTACCAATATTTTTAGTAGTTCTAATCGTTAATTTTCCATTTACAATATTTGTTTCAATAAGTTCCAGAAGATTTTCATCAGCTTCCACAACTATTTTGTTTTCGGTTCCTTCTGTAAGATATACGTCAATTCCAGCACTACCTTTTACTTTATCAAAACTTGACGTTGTACGTTCTTCAGTTACAACATTTCCATTTCCGTTAATACCAGGTTGAAAATCAAACTGACAAGAGGTTAGCGTTACCATCAAGACAACTGTTAATAAAATTTTGATTGTTTTCATGATTTTTTTGATTGATTGATTACTAATTTCCAATTTGTACTTTAATAGATTCTGACTCGTCATTAAGGTTGATGTCTATTCTATCTTCATTAATAATAATATGATTGCCTTCTTCACCTACCTTATTAATAAAATCCTTATTTACATCGTCTTCCCAGTTATTATTTGATGATGTATCTTCAAAATTAACTTTACTTGATGGACAATCTAAACAATAGGTGTCATCCTTTTTTATTAAAAGATAGTGTTCTTCATCTCCATTGTCTAATATGTCGTGATATCGTCTGTCATTTCTGTGATAGGAATACGTGTTTTCGTCTGCCCAAAGAATAGTTCCTTCTGGTAAATAAACAATAAATTCTATTTCTTGATCGCGATATTTTTGCGCTACACTAGTGGTAAAATAACCATCAAGAGTTAAGGTGTTGTTTTTAAAAGTATAGTTGTAATCTATGGCTTCTGCATGGTTTTTAGCATCGATAAACGAATTGCCTTCCGATTTTTTTTCTATGAAAACACTCGCGATAGAATCTTTAGTTGAGCGTACGATTAAGCGAATATCTGTTGAATAGATAATTTTTTCGTTATCTTCATTTAGTTTTATTTCGAAACTATTTCCTCTACGACTTCTATGTTCGTACGGGTTTTTAGTTAACATCGCTATTTTTAAAGTATCTCCTCTTTGAATTGGCAATACTTGTTCAGTAATAAAATCACCATCATAAGCTTGTTCTGTACCATATTTTATTCCTAAAATTCCTAATCCTATAATTGAAAATATCCAAACAACAAATAATATTATTTTTGCGGTGGTACCAATAGATTTTAGATTATTGACAAGTAACTTTAACCCGAGTATAAATAGTGCGAAAAACGGAATTCCAACTACAAAAAATAATAACATTGCTACAAGCCAAAACGGAATACTCTCTGTTAATACTGCTGAGATATAATCGGAAGCTTCAAAATTTCCGAACATAATTCCAAAGGCACCTGCTGAAAATAATCCAACGATAAGCCCAATTAATGTGGAGAGAGAGATGATGATAAGTAAAATTCCGAAGAATTTTCCAAACACTTTCATAATTTCACCAAAGAATTTTCCGAAGGAATTAAAAAAACTATTTGCTCCTTTTTTGGCAGTATCCATGTGTTTGTCATAATCTACATCTTTAATTTTTTCGGAAGCTTTTTCAAGTTCGTCTTTAATTTTTTTTTCGATGTTGGAGATATTTATCTTTTCTCGGGTCATTTTTAATTTATCTGAAGTGGTAATTGCTTCAGGAACTAAGATCCAAAGTAAGATGTAAATAAGTATGGGTGTTCCAAAACCTAATAGCACCAGTACAATCCACATTAAACGAATCCAGATGGTATCAATACCTAGGTAATATCCCAGTCCAGAGGATACCCCTGCAATAAATTTATTGTCTATATCTCTAAACAATTGTTTGTGTGATGATTGAGATTGTGAGCGTTTTTTTTCGATAGGAGGAGTATCATCAAAAATCTCCTCATCGATTACGTAATCTTCCGGTTGTCCCATTATCGTTATTACTTCGTCTAATTCTTTTAGCGTAATTACTTGGGATGTGTTTCCTATTTTTTCAGAAAAGAGCTCCGCAATACGTGCTTCAATATCTTTAATAATTTCGTCTTGCCCTTGTGGGTCTGAAAAAGAGCGTCTTATAGCGTCAAGATATCTGGTAAGCTTCGCAAAAGCATCCTCATCTATATGAAAAAATGTACCTGCTAAATTTATGTTTACTGTCTTGTTCATTTCTTTGTTTTTTCTCGTGTTACTTTTTTAACTGCTTGTTGTAGATCGTTCCAAGTAGTATCTAATTCTTTTAAAAATAATTTCCCGGTTTCGG